>CAZWHW010000009.1:39545-74125 GCA_964633815.1 uncultured Gammaproteobacteria bacterium | reverse complement strand
ACGTTTGAGCCATCCTTGGCAGTTGATTGCGTCCATTATGTATGGTGGCGGTTTAAGAACATCTGAGGCAACTTCTCTGCGTGTTAAAGATATTGATTTTGATCAACAGATGATTATTGTTCGTTCAGGTAAAGGTAATAAAGACCGACGCACAATTTTGCCTGAATCTCTTATTGATCAATTGCATGAACAGATTATTACTGTGATGCGTTTGCATGAATCAGATTTAGCAAACGGTTATGGTGAGGTGTATATGCCTGACGCTTTGGCGAGAAAATACCCTTCTGCTGCCAAGGAATTAGCTTGGCAATTTTTGTTTCCTTCATATAAATATTCGCGAGACCCTCGCTCAGGTGTAGAACGTAGGCATCATGTTTATGATCGTTCTTTACAACGCAATGTGAAAAATTCAATTAGGGCTTGTCATATTCCAAAGCATGCTAACTGCCATACATTTAGGCATTCTTTTGCAACTCGATTATTAGAGCAAGGCAACGATATTCGAACAGTGCAGGAACTACTTGGTCACTCAAATGTAGAAACAACTGAAATCTATACGCATGTTCTTCACAAAGGTGTATTGGGTGTGCGTAGTCCTATGGACAGATAGTACTTGAGTATCATGCAGGCACAAAAAAGCCCGAACTATTTGCATAGGTTCGGGCTTTTCTTGATTTTTCTTGGAAGGTCTAGCTAAGTTTTTCTTTGATTCGAGCTGCCTTACCAGAACGCTCACGCAAGTAGTAAAGCTTGGCGCGGCGAACTGCGCCACGACGCTTGACTTCAACGCTGTCAATTAGTGGGCTATGTGTTTGGAAAACACGTTCAACACCTTCACCGTATGAAATTTTTCGAACCGTGAATGCTGAATGCAAACCACGATTTTTCTTTGCGATGACAACACCTTCAAACGCCTGAATACGTTCACGGTTGCCTTCTTTAACTTTTACATTAACAACCACCGTATCACCTGCGCCAAACTCTGGCACATCTTGTTTCATCTGTTCGTTGTTTATTTCATCAATAATATTAGCCATTGGTCTAATCTCTCTTTAATGCTTCGCACTAGCCGTTCTCGATCTGTTTTTCAAAAAACATCCAAGGCGGATTACGACAGTTCATTTTCAGTGTCATCAGATTGCGCATTTTGCAATTCTGTCAACACTTCCTCAAGTTCGGGAACAAGCTCTAGCGATTCAATCAAATCTGGTCGCCTTTCTAGTGTGATCTTTAATGATTCACGCTGACGCCATTTTCTGATGTTCTCGTGGTCACCACTTAGAAGCACATCAGGCACGCTAAAACCTTCATAGTTCTCAGGGCGCGTATAATGCCCGTAATCGAGCAAACCTTCAACAAAAGAATCCTCAAAAAACGACTCTTTATTGCCTAAACAGCCCGGAATATGCCTTGCAATGACATCAATCACTGCCATGGCGGGAATTTCACCGCCAGAAAGCACAAAATCACCTAGTGACCACTCTTCATCCACATAATGATCAATGATGCGTTGATCAATGCCTTCATAGCGTCCACAAATCAAGATCAGCTCAGTGCCCTCTTGCATTTCTTCAACAACATCCATCGCAATATATTGCTTGAAGGTCTCACCTGCTGGCGACAAATACACCACTTTGGTTTGATCTGCAGCAACATTCTTTGCAGCTTCAATCGCTTTTTGCAAAGGTTTAGGCATCATCACCATGCCAGGGCCGCCACCATAAGGGCGATCATCAACTGTGCGGTGTACATCTTCAGTGAAATTACGCGGATTCCAAAAGGTCAGCCTCAAACCTTCCTCTTTGACCAAACGAGACACCACGCCAAATTCACTGATTGCGTCAAACATTTCAGGAAACAAAGTGATCACATGGATACGCATTGTTAGCCCTCACCATCCTGTTCGTTTTGCTCTTGCTGTTTGGTCACTAATTTCTGCAAACGAACCTCTTCGGCTCGTTCTTGCTTGCTTTGTTTTTTCTTGCGCGGTGATTTGTCGAGTTCTTGAGCAAGATAATCTAATCCCCAATCTACTTGAATCAAATTGTTTTCAGCATCCACTGATATAACAATCTCCTCAGAATAGGGAATCAAATGTTCCAACAAATTATTCTGACCGTCTTGATCTTGAGCGTCTTGTTGCACAACCAACACATCGTTTGCACCTGTCTCCATGATCGATGTCACTTTGCCCAATGCTTCATCTTGGGTATTGATCACATCACAACCAATCATGTCCGACCAATAGAATTCATCTTTTTTCAACGGCTTTAGCTGGTTCTTTTCAATATAGACTTCAAAACCAACTAGATTTTCAGCTTGATCCCGATAATCAATCCCATCAATGCAGGCAACGATGTTTTGTCCCTGCACTTTGCAGTTTTTGACAGAAACAGCAGTTGCTTGAATGGCTTGAGATTTCTGAGCTGATGACTTATTGCGCTTTCTTTCTGATGAGGGAACTAACAACCAATGCGTATATTGGCCGATGTTTTTTCGTGGACGTGTATATGAAAAAACTTTGAGCCATCCTTTGACTCCCCAAACTCCAACTAGTTTGCCCATTTGAACGCAGTCAACTAAATCGACTGATTTTTTTTCACCAATCTCAAAAGGTTCTGCGTTCATTAGACTTTATTTGAATTGCTCAATTTTCGCTCAAAAGCGGTTATATGTGCACAGCACATCATAAGCAATAACACTGCTGGTGCAGTGTTTAGATTAAGCCGCTGCTTTTTCAGCGTCTTTTAATAGCTTTTTAACGCGGTCTGAAGCTTGTGCACCTTGTGAAATCCAATATTCAACGCGTTCTAAATCAACACGCAATGGCTCTTCACCACCTTTTGCACGTGGGTTGTAAAACCCAATTTTTTCAATATAGCGACCACGAAGAGCAAAGCGCTGATCTGCAACAACAATGCCATAAAACGGACGCTTTTTTGCGCCACCACGTGCTAAACGAATTTTAACCATAGGTCTTCAATTTTCAATTAATGTGTTTGTTCAAGATTCTTTCAAAGGGGCTTTATTGAAACCCAATTTTTAGAAGAATCTGCAAGGTGCGCGATTTTATCCTTAACACCAGCGAATGAAAAGCTTTTTATTCAATGAAAAGCTTTTTTTATGAACGATATTTTGCCAAAAATTCGGCAAATTTTTCCAAAGCATCTTGAAGTTCACCCAATGCCGGCAAAAATACCATTCGAAAATGATCATGATTTGGCCAATTGAACCCCGTGCCATGCACAAGCAAAATTTGTTTTGCTCTCAGTAATTCAAGCGCGAACTGCACATCACTTTTAATTGCATAAACTTTTGGATCAAGCTTTGGAAACAAGTACAAAGCGCCTTTGGGTTTAACACAGCTAACACCAGGAATATCATTGAGCATTTTCCATGCTGCATCGCGTTGCTCAAGCAACCTGCCACCTGGTAACACCAAATCATTAATGCTTTGATAACCACCCAAAGCCGTTTGCACAGCTAGCTGGCCTGGCACATTAGCACACAAACGCATATTGGAAAGCATTTGAATACCATTAAGGAAGTCTTTCGCTCGACTTTTAGCACCAGTGACAATCATCCAACCTGCACGAAAACCTGCCAAGCGGTAAGATTTGCTCAAACCATTGAAGGTGACCACCAAAGTATCATCCGTGACACTTGCCATCGGAATATGCTTGACATCATCATAGAGAATTTTGTCATAAATCTCATCTGAGAAAATAATCAAATTTTTCTCAACCGCGATTTGAGCAATTTGATCAAGAATTTCCTGCGAATATACCGCGCCAGTGGGGTTGTTGGGGTTAATCACTACAATGGCTTTGGTTCGAGGAGTGATCTTGCTAACAATATCTTCAAAGTCAGGCTGCCAATCTGAGGCTTCATCACAGATATAATGCCTTGCTTTGCCTCCCGACAAATTGACCGCAGCTGTCCACAATGGATAATCTGGCGCTGGTATTAACACTTCATCGCCATTATTTAGTAAACCTTGCATACACATGACGATCAACTCACTCACACCATTGCCCATATAGATGTCATTCATTTCAACACCTTGAATGCCGCGTAACTGAGTCTGTTGCATGATGGCTTTTCTCGCAGGGAACAAACCACGTGATTCACAATACCCTTCTGCACTTTGTAAATTACGAATCACGTCTTGCATAATTTCCACAGGGGCATGCAAGCCAAACTCACCAGGATTACCAACATTCAGTTTCAGAATTCGCTGCCCCTCTTCTTCCAATCGAAAAGCCTCTGTCAGCACAGGACCACGAATGTCATACAACACATCATCCAACTTAATAGATTTCATGAACTGACCATTGTTCATCTGTTGCGCAGAAACGTTAGCAGCCAAGAGGTGATCTGAATTCAATTCAGGCACCAATTCATGACGAATTTTCAACTCATGCTTTTCTGGAATCGCTTCATCCATTGACCAATTTGAAATGGCTTGGCGACTGACGCCAAGCGCGTCTGCTAATTGTGCTTTACGATGAGAAAAATAGGGCAAAACTTGTTCTAAAGTCAACATTTGTCAATTTAAATTTACTTTTTTCAACTATTTCAAAATATTTTTTGAAATATACATTATTTTGTAAAATTATTCTTACATTTATCAGATCTTTACAACACGTAACATTTGCAGAAATTACCCAAGCAATTCTATGCTAAAGTTGGCGCTCCACATGATGTGACACTAACCACTAGTTCAATCTTTTATCAAAATTTATTCAAGTAGTTCAATGTCAGCACCGAAAACACCCGCTCATATCACCTTGACGTTAGATAAACGAACGAAAATTAACGTTCCTGATGATATCAACTTAATGACGCGCTTCATTCTCGAAGAGCAAGGTGACTGGTTTGAAGATGAACTTCCCTTCATCAGACGTTTCCTTAAGCCCGGCATGCAAGCCATTGATATTGGTGCGAATTATGGCTGTTATGCACTTAGTATCGCTGAAGCTGTGAAAGATAATGACATGCCAGAAAAATCAGGCAATGTATTTGCTTTCGAACCTTGCCAAGACACCTTCACAACGCTACAAAGCTCAACGGATTTAAATGCTTTTGAACATTTGAATTTAATCCAAGTAGGCTTATCAAAACAGACAGGCCAAGCCACGCTATATCGAGCACACAATTCTGAACTCAACTCTCTGCAACGCCAAGCAAAAAACCAAGTCGCAGAAGAAATCATCAACCTAAGCACATTGGATGATTGTCTAAAACAATATCAATGGAAAATTCTCGATTTTTTAAAACTTGATGCAGAAGGCGAAGAGCGCAACATTTTAATCGGTGGCAAACAAACATTCGCCGACTTGTCGCCCTTGGTGATGTTCGAATTAAAGCACGGCAAAACCATCAATGTAGACCTGATCAATGATTTTAAAACGCTTGGTTACCAATGTTTCGTCCTGAACAAAGCTTTAGACCTGCTTTTACCATTCAATGCGAACGAGCTTGATGGATTCCAATTGAATGTATTTGCCTGCAAAGCAGATATGGCTGATCAACTAGAAGCAAGGGGCTTATTGAGCAAGCAATCGATCAATTTAGCAACTGCAGAACTTGAAACACTCAAAAACCAATCAAATCAAACCATCTATCAGCATGTCGTTAAACAACTAAAATCCAGCCTATTAAGTAGCTGGGAAAAATTGAACAATACTGAAGAAAAACTTATTTGCTTGCGAAAATGCTTGCTTGGCTACTCACTTTTACAACAGTTATGCGCTTCTGAACCAACTAATATTGCCTTTAAATGCGCCTATGTACGTGCAGCATTAATGTTAGGCAAACGCGTTGACGCTGTCGCAACTTTACGTGAATTATTGCCTTTGACTGATCCTGCTCAAAATATCAACTTAGCTCAACTTGAACGTCATACTGAGATAATCTCTCCTCTCAAAGACTTCGACACACACAATGACGCATGGCAAAAAGGTCAATCAACAAATATTAACTGGCTACGTGCCGCAATTTTGCAGGCGTATATTGAACTCCATGTGTTGTCTTGTTATTTCAGTAATAGCAAGATCATTCCTTTACTAAAAGAAGCAAATCAAATGGATATTAGTTCTCCTAAAATGCAAATAAGAGAACAATTGATCGATGAACTCATTAAACAACATCAAGCCAAACAGAAAAATAACTAAGCTCTGCTTAATTTTCGAATAAGGGAACCACTACTGAATTGAATTACCTAGGGAAACCTGGTGGCATGCCGCCACCACCCATGCTACGCATCATTTTCTTCATTTTGCCTTTGTTACCCATTTTTTTCATCATCTTCTGCATTTGAGTAAATTGCTTAAGCAAACGATTAACATCTTGAACTTGTGTGCCTGACCCAGTAGCAATACGTTTTCGACGAGAACCCTTAATTAACGCTGGAAACTCTCGTTCTTGCCGCGTCATTGAATTGATGATCGCCACATTTCTATTGAGTTCAGAAGTCATTCCTCCTAGTGCGCCTTCAGGAATTTTCATGTTGCCCATGCCAGGAATTTTATCCATCAAACTCGAAATATCTCCCATTTTATTCATCTGCTGGATTTGCGCTCGATAATCATCCAAATCGAAGCCTCGACCTTTCTTGATTTTCTTAGCAAATCGTTCCGCTTCTTTAACGTCAAGCTTTTGCTCTGCTTCTTCAATCAAAGTCAGAACATCACCCATTCCCAAAATTCGAGAAGCCACACGATCCGGATGAAACGATTCTAGACCATCAATTTTCTCACTGATGCCCAGAAACTTAATCGGTTTGCCGGTTACATGACGCAATGAAAGAGCAGCACCACCACGAGCATCACCGTCCGTTTTAGTCAAGATCACACCAGTTAATGGCAAAGCTTCGTCAAACGCTTTTGCACTGTTGACAGCATCTTGACCTGTCATGCTATCAACCACAAATAATGTTTCAACAGGGTCAACTGCTTGATGTACTGCCTGTATTTCAGACATCAGCTCGCCGTCAATATGCAACCTGCCTGCGGTATCAATAATCAACACATCGGCAACACTGCGCTTGGCAGCATCCAATGCATTCGTGGCAATATCAACGGCTGTTTGATTTTCATCGCTAGGGAAAAACTCAACATCAATCGATTCAGCTAAAACACGTAACTGCTCAATAGCTGCTGGACGATAAATATCCGCGCTCGTTACCATCACTCGCTTGCCTTCGCGGTTTTTGAGCATGTTCGCGAGTTTGCCAACTGTCGTCGTTTTTCCTGCACCTTGCAGGCCAGCCATCAAAATGATTGCAGGAGGTTGTTGAGCAAGATTAAGGGCATCATTCGCTTTCCCCATGAACTCAACCAACTCTTCGTGAACAATTTTGATAATTTGTTGGCCGGGATTAAGACTCTTGGAAACATCAACTCCCAAAGCTTTCTCTTTGACTTGATTTACAAATGTTTTGACAACTGGCAAGGAGACATCCGCCTCTAGAAGCGCAATACGAACTTCGCGCATCGCATCAGCAATATTATCTTCGGTTAAACGCGCTTGACCGCGTAACCGCTTAATCGTTCCTTGTAATTTGTCGCTTAATTGTTCAAACATAATATGCCTAAATATTTTTTTAATAGTTAAGGGTCTAGAGGCTTTTATGTGCCGCTATATGACGGTAGTATAAGTACACTAAGTTTACAACAGTGCCCCTACTCTGAGAAATTTAAATAAAGCATTTTAAGTCTACTTCAAGCCATTTCACCATTTAATATTATTTAAGGAAAATATGATTGCTGTTTCACCCCTTTTGATAATCGGTTGTTATATCACTGCGCTGATAGCTTTATATTTTTCTTTAACTAAAAAGGATGGCACTGTTGCCAAAAGTTTTTTTTGGCTAACTATAATTGCAGGCTCTGCCTTGCATCTCATGAGTGCTGCCAATATCTCTTATGTGAATCATAGCTTTAATTTCAGTGTCGCCAGTATGACTCTGTGGTTTAGCGCACTCATTGTCTGCACTTTTGCAATTGGCTCTTTCATATATCCCATCAAAAATCTCAGCCTGATTGTGTTACCAATTGCCATGCTTTGCATTTTGTTCGCACAGCTATGGGGTGATCAGCAACAACTCATCAATAATCGCAATAGCCTGTTTTATTGGCATATTGCTACTGCAGTCGCTGCATTCACCTTATTGAGCTTATCTGTGTTACAAGCCTTGTTGTTTGGCTATCAAGAATTATCACTGCGCAAACGCCATAAAAATATTATTACACGTTGGCTGCCACCCATCCAAACCATGGAACACGTATTATTCAAAACAGTATTTATTGGCTTTATATTGTTATCAATTTCTATTTCACTAGGCTCAGTCTATAACTACGAACTCAATAAAACAGTTTTAAGCCTTAATCATCATACCGTGTTAGCAATTCTCAGTTGGTTTGGCTTTGCAATTTTATTATATGGACGTATCAAACTAGGTTGGCGTGGATTAAAAGCCATCAATTGGACTTTAATTGCTTTTGGCTTATTAGGTTTAGGTTATTTTGGCACTAAAATAATTAGCGAATTTTTGGCTAAATAAAGCTTAGTCACTCTCAACAATGAAATCACTTCCTGCTTGCCCTAATTGCGGATCAGAGTTCACTTATGAAGATCAAAACTTGCTGATATGTCCTGAATGCGCACATGAATGGCTTCCTCAAGAAAATGAGTCAGCAACCATCACCTGCGATAGCGTTGGCAATCAATTGCAAAACGGCGATACTGTCACCTTGATCAAAGACCTTAAAGTTCGCGGCACTTCAAAAATCATTAAGGTTGGAACCAAAGTAAAAAATATTCGTTTAATAGATCGAGGCGAAAATGATGATCACGACATCGATTGCAAGATTTCTGGTTTTGGTGCTATCCGTTTACGCTCTGAAAAAGTAAAAAAGGCCTGATCTATGATCAGGCCTTTTTTTCTACTACTAACTTATTTAGATTACTAAATTACTATTGCATCAGCTAATGACCCTTTAATCTCTTTTTCAGCACGATCAACAGCTTCTTGAGAATCACCAAATAACAACAGTGAATTTTCACCATGTTGAATCACTTTCATAAAATCATGTTCACTCGCTTTTGAAGAGATAGGCATTTTATCTTTAAAATATACTGCGGTAACTAAACCATAACCATGATCCATGACTGCATGCCAAGTTGTATGGTTACCTACTGGACAAACTTGAGAATAACGCAAGCCTGGCAACTCTTTAACATTATGGAAACCTGCAAATGATGCTAAGTGCGACTGCATTCTGGCTTGCGCAGTTGCTTGTACAGCATTTAACGCTCCTAATTCAGAATTAACAAATTTAACAACCGTTTTATATAGATCATTAAATTCTTGTTCTATTTGATTTTTTTCGCTTATTGCAATTTGCGTTTCTTGGTTCGCCTGATGACTTTGCGCGCCAAAAAAGACTGCCACAACAGCCAACATAATTCCAGCCGCATAAGACATCCAACGAAATTTTTGTTGCTGCTGCTCTTGACGCTCAATCACATGACGAAGCTTTAAACGCGCCTTAAAATCAGCTGATGGAGAATCAACACTAATTGATTGTGACAATTGTTTATCAAAAGTCAAAATACCACTCAAATATTGACGACATTCTGAAGACTCTTCATAGAGTTTTAGAAAGTCCTCATCTTTTGAATAAGGATCTGACATTGCTAGTCTTTTAAATTCAAAAACATTCATAATAATTAAAACTAGATTAAATTAATCAAACTAAATTAAACTGTAACGCCAATTGCTTCAGCTTTATCATCACCCAGCAATTCACGCATTTTTTTCCGAGCTCTAAACAAACGAGTCATCACTGCACTCGAACTAATATTGAGTGTCTCAGCAATTTCATCGCAGGAATAACCACCCAACACTTGCATAACTAAAGGCTCGCGATAGTCTTCTTCTAACTTATCAAGCGCTCGACGTAATTGAAATGATTCAACACTATCATCAAACTCTCGATTAGATACAGCAGCATCATCAAGGTTTTCTACATCAACCATTTGATGGCGCTTACGTTCAAACTGCCGGGCGTATTCACGTCTAAAAATAGTGAAAAGCCACGCTTTGGACGCTTTAGGATCTTGCAACTTGTCTAATGACTTCCATGCTCTCAAGTAAGTTTCTTGAATAACATCTTCAGCCATAGTTTTATTTTTTGTCACCCACAATGCGTAACGATATAAATCATCGGAATGCGCATCAATCAGCAACTCATACTTTCTTTGCTTATTATCAAACATATCTTTAGAGACCGATTCCTTTGTAATTTTATTACTCATTTTTTAAATTTTTTTTAATCGGTCTAATTTTAGATAAATACCATGAAAATCTAGTCAAAATTAAAAACAATCAATTTCAACCAGCTCTAAAGTAAACTTATTTTAACAAAAACTGTCGCATAAAAAGTAACATTGCTTCTCTTTGCTCAACATGTAACCAATGACCAGCATCAATCGAAGCAAAACTAGCATTGGGAAAATAGCTTTGAATTCGACCATGCATATTAGGTAGAACATAGTCAGAAGCGCTGCCATTAAGAAATAATGTTCTGACAGGATTCGAACAATTCTCAAGTTCGGCATGCGGAAAACCTACAATATCGGGCATATACTTCCTTAAAATTGGAATATTAATTTTCCATGCAAACCGTTCACCTTTTCTAGCCAAGCTCTGCAAAAGAAATAAACGCGTAGCATTATCAGTGATTTCAGATTTTAATGCTTGATCAACTTCAGCACGTGATCTAACAAGACTCATATCTAACGCTTGTATTGCTGCCAGATACTTTTCATGACTATGAGTATAAATCTCAGGTGCGATATCTAAGATAATTAGACAATCTAATAATTGCGCAGATTCAAAATTTGACAAGGCATAATGCATCGCTGCTTTGCCACCCATGCTATGCCCACACAAAATAAAATCCTTTAAGCCTTGTGCCAAAATAAATTCATTTAAGTCATTTGCCATGTCTTGATATGTCATCGAATTAGCTTTAGGTGAATCGCCATGATTGCGTTGATCAACAACATAAACTTGATAGTCTTGTGACAACTCTCTAGCAACAGTGCGCCAATTTGATAAAGAACCAAACAAACCATGAACAATGATCAATGCTTGTCCAGATTCACCAAAAACTTGAAAATTTAATTGCATAAACGTTTTGAATATCTATTGATTAATGACAAAATAGAAACATACAGCAACTATTATTTTATCAACAGTCTTTCGACTCAAGAAAAAGAAATTCGAGTAAAAATTTTATGCATAAGGGTTCCATTAAAAGTTGGCGACGTGATCGCGGTTTTGGTTTTATCAATGTAAATGGTCAAGATGACGATGTGTTTGTGCACATTTCTGAACTTCGCAGTCTCGGTCGCCCACCACGAATCGGTGACAAAATCAGCTTCTCCATCGAAACGCAGGAAAACGGCAAAGTTCGTGCAATTAAATGCAAGATAGAAGACAAAAACCAAACTAATAATTCAGATATAGAAAAAAACAAGCCTATTTTTGCGATTGGCGTCGTTGTTGCAATAGTTGTTTGTGCGCTAGCCTATTATTTTCTTAGTAAATAACAACAACCAACATCAAGATTAATTACACAATCTTGATTCATATCATCTATTTTTTCATATCGTTACAACGTTATAGCTGAACAAAAAATCTTGAACTCTTTTCAAATTCAAGAAGAATTTATTTTCTAAAATAATTAAGAGCGATGCTCACAAATGATTCAGGCAGCTTAGACATAGTTGGCATATGTTTTGTCTTTGACATATGTTTTGTTCTATGATGAATACAGCATTCTTACAACAACAGATAGGTACTCACATGAAAACAAAATACATATTGAAAAAAACTTTGGTGATTGCTTCACTATTATTAACAAGCTTCTTTTTTTCCGCCAACCCAGTAGTCGCACAAAGCGATAAAGTGACTTGGGAATTTGCCCAACATTGGAGCGGGAAAAGTCTATTAGGCTATCCAACCTATCGTTTAGCTGAAATTGTAGACTCAATTTCTGGAGGAAATTTCGAAATAAAATTGATAGATAAAAAAGCCCATGGAAATACCAAAGCAATTTTTGACTTTGTTAAGGAAGGCAAATACGACATGGGCCATAGCGCCTCAAATTTTTGGAAGAAAAAAGATCAAGATACCGTATTTTTTAGTGCCGTGCCATTTGGCATGGTAACTCCTGAACTCTATTCTTGGTTCTATGAAGGTGGCGGCCTTGAACTGATGAACAAGGTTTATAATAAGCACGGAATCATGGCGTTTCCAGGCGGCAATTCAGGCCATCAAATGATAGGCTGGTTTAATCGTGAAATACGTACTGTAGAAGATCTCAAAGGCTTAAAAATGCGCCTACCTGGGTTGGCTGGGCAAGTCATGGAAGGATTAGGTGTAGAAATAATTAACCCGCCAGTTAGTGAACTAAAAGAAGCTTTAGCCACAAAAAAACTAGATGCCGTTGAATTAGTGGGACCGGCGATTGATCTAGGTTTAGGCTTTCCTGAAGTCAGCAAATACTATTATGTTGGATGGCATTCACCAAGTTCTGAAATGATGTTTATGGTGAACCCAGATTCTTATAAAAAACTATCTAAGAAAAATCAATTTATTTTGAAAACGGCTATGCGATTAGCAGCGTATGACACGTTCACAAAAATAGTCAGTGAAAATGGCAAAAAAATGCAATCATTGCTAACTGATTTCCCGAAATTACAAATACGCTCATTACCCAATAAAGTATTAAGAGCACTAAAACAGGAACATGCACGGTTAACTACTGAGCTTGCAGACAAAAGTCCAGACGGTTTAACCCGACAAATCATTGACTCAATGCAACAGCATCTTGAGCAACAAAGATTGTGGACACGATTCTCTGATTTGGCATATTTGAGTAATGCCGGTGGTTTATAAACACTTTGGAATTCTTAATACAAAAAAAGCCAGAACAAATTGTTCTGGCTTTTTTAATTCATATCGGCATGAAAATGTATATTAGAATTCTCAAATAATATCTTCAAAAAAGTTCTTTACTCTATCAGTCCATGAACTATTTTGTGGGCAATGTTTTGAACCACCTTCAAGCAAAGATTCATCAAATTGCTTCAATAGTTCTTTTTGCTCTTTATTTAAATTAACGGGCGTTTCAACCAAAATACGACAATATTGATCTCCAACATATCCTTGCGCGCGGACATTACTAACACCTTTACCACGTAATCGAAATTGCTTACCTGATTGTGTGCCAGCTGGTATTTTAAGTTTCGCTCTACCATCTAAAGTAGGAACTTCAATCTCGCCACCCAGCACTAACGTCGAATAGGCAACTGGCACATCACAATATAAATCAACGCTATCACGTTCAAAAATATCATGTGGCTTGACGCTTACCGTCACATACAAGTCGCCGCGCACACCACCACCTTGTGGCGCATCACCTTCACCTGACAAACGAATTTGATCGCCATTGTCGACTCCTGCCGGAATTTTGACAGCCAATTTCTTGGTTTCTTGTTCAAGACCTGAACCATGACAAGTTCCACAAGGATCAGTAATTACCTTACCCTTGCCATGACAAGTTGGACATGTTTGTTGAACTGCAAAAAAACCTTGCGACATTCTGACTTGGCCAGTGCCATTACAGGTGCCACAGGTTTTTGCTTCAGTGCCTTTTTTCGCCCCAGTACCGCCACAAGTTGAACACTTCGTGTGACGGCGCACGGAAATATTAACTTCTTTGCCGCGCACCGCATCTTCCAAAGTCATTTGTATTTCATGAGCTAAGTCAGCACCTCGGCGCTGTCGTTGACGTTGCCCGCCTCCAGCACCCCCGCCAAAAATATCTCCAAAAATGTCACTAAATGAATCACCAAAGCCACCTGCTCCTGCGCCAGCGCCCATGGATGGATCAACACCTGCATGTCCATATTGATCGTAAGCCGCGCGCTTTTGGCTATCTGAAAGCACTTCATAAGCTTCTTTCGATTCTTTAAATTTTTTCTCTGCCTCCGCATCACCTGGGTTACGATCAGGGTGATGCTTCATTGACTTGCGACGATAAGCCTTTTTCAAGTCTGATTCAGAAACATTGCGATCAACTTCTAATACTTCGTAATAATCCCGTTTCGACATTTAATTTCTCACTTCTTACGTATTTATAAATAGAACAAATTATTGAAAAAATAGCCTTTATCAGAAAAGCCGCTAGTTGCAATCAAAACAACCAAGCGGCCCTTCTCAAATAAAACTAATGATTAAGCGTCTTTAGAGTTATCATCATCTGATGAGCTGTCCGCATCATCTTTGACTTCTTCAAATTCCGCATCAACCACATTGTCATCCGCAGCATCTTCACCGGCTGGCGCTTCAGCGCCACCTTGTTCAGCATACATTGCTTCTGCCAATTTATGACTTGCTTCCATTAAAATTTGTACTTTAGCGTTAATGTTTTCAACATCATCGCCTTTGACTGATTCCTCAACCTCAGCAATTGCAGCTTCAATTTTCTCTTTTTCATCCGCATCAACCTTGTCTTCTGCTTCACCAAGTGTCTTTTTAACACTGTGAACCATTTGTTCAGCTTGATTACGTGCTTCAACCAACTCTTTGGCTTTTTTGTCTTCATCTGCATGCGCTTCAGCATCAGCAACCATTGCTTCAATCTCTTCTTCACTCAAGCCAGAGCTTGATTTAATTTCGATCTTATTTTCTTTACCAGTTGCTTTGTCTTTAGCAGAAACATTCAAAATACCGTTTGCATCAATATCAAATGTGACTTCAATTTGAGGCGTGCCACGCGGAGCTGGCGGTATATCTGACAAATTGAATTGTCCTAATGATTTATTGCCATTAGCCATTTCACGCTCGCCTTGCAAAACATGTACAGTCACAGCATTTTGATTATCTTCAGCAGTTGAAAAGACTTGGCTTGCATTGGTTGGGATAGTTGTGTTTTTCTCAACCAACTTAGTCATTACACCGCCCATAGTCTCAATACCAAGAGACAAAGGTGTAACATCTAGCAATAATACGTCAGTAACATCACCACCTAAAACACCACCTTGAATTGCAGCACCCAATGCTACAGCTTCATCTGGGTTAACATCTTTACGTGGTTCTTTACCAAAAAATTCGGCAACCGCTTCTTGAACTTTCGGCATACGAGTTTGACCACCAACTAAAATCACTTCATTTAAATCACTGGCAGCAAGACCAGCGTCTTTTAAAGCTACTTTACATGGCTCAATACTGCGAGAAACCAAATCCTCAACCAAAGCTTCGAGCTTGGCACGAGTCAATTTCATGACCAAATGCTTAGGCCCACTGGCATCAGCGGTGATATATGGCAAGTTCACTTCAGTTTGTGAACTTGAAGATAATTCAATCTTAGCTTTTTCAGCAGCATCTTTTAAACGCTGCATTGCTAATGGATCGCCTTTCAGGTCAAAATTCTGATCTTTTTTAAACTCATCAGCCAAATATTCGATGATGCGATTATCAAAATCTTCACCACCTAGGAAAGTGTCACCATTGGTTGCTAACACTTCAAATTGATATTCACCATCAATTTCAGCAATTTCAATGATCGAAACATCAAATGTGCCACCACCCAAGTCATATACAACAATTTTGCTATCGCCTTTGGCAGCTTTATCCATTCCATAAGCCAAAGCCGCAGCTGTTGGCTCATTAATAATTCGTTTGACATCAAGACCAGCAATCTTGCCCGCATCTTTAGTAGCTTGACGCTGTGAATCATTGAAATAAGCTGGCACAGTCACAACTGCTTCCGTGACTTCTTCACCCAAAAATTCTTCAGCAGTTGATTTCATTTTTTGCAAAACTCGGGCTGAGATTTCTGGTGCAGCCATTTGATTGCCGTCCACTTCAACCCATGCATCTCCATTCTTAGCCTTAACGATCTTATATGGCATCAAATCTTTATCACGCTGAACCACTTTCTCATCAAACTTACGGCCGATTAAACGCTTAACTGCATATAATGTTTTATCTGGATTAGTCACAGATTGACGTTTTGCCGCTTGGCCAACCAACACTTCCTCATCAGCAAATGCTACATATGATGGCGTGGTGCGATCACCTTCACTGTTTTCAATCACGCGTGGCTTGTCGCCATCCATGACTGCAACACATGAATTTGTTGTACCTAAGTCAATTCCAATAATTTTACCCATGTTAAATACCTCTCAATATTTGATGCTGGTTTACTTGTTTAAGTTTTGTAAAGCAGCGATAAACTGTTTATTTCTATTCTGAACTGTAAGTGGGGATGGCTATTTTAATTTCAAGCAAATCGAAAAATAAGCAAGCTAATTACCACTGACTGTTATGTTATTTCTGAGCAACTACGACCATTGCGGGACGTAGCAATCTGTCATGCAATTGATAACCACGTTGAATCGTATTAACCACACTGCCAGGTGCAACGTCATCACTAGGAACCATAGTCATTGCTTGATGTAAATTCGGGTCTAATTTATCGCCAGCTGCTGGACTTAGCTCGATGATTGAGAATTTATCAAACAAAGAATCCAACTGTTTCAATGTCAGCTCCAAACCTTCTCGCATACTTTTCACAGCATCGCTATCGTCAGATTCAATTTCTGTTTCACTAGCGATTTGCAATGAGTCTCTGACATTGATTAGCTCTTTAGCCAACGCCTCATTTGCATATTTGCGACTATCAGAAACTTGCTTGTCTGAACGACGTCGCACATTTTCCATTTCTGCTTTTACTCGCAACAATTGATCGGTAAATTGTGCTTGTTGCGTTTCGAGTTCTGCTTGTAGAGATTCGACTGTATCTTCAACAATTTCAGGCTCAGAATTTTCTGCCTGTTGCGTTTCAGACGCTGTCTCTTTTTCAGCAGTGACTTCGCTAGCTTCGACCGTTTGATCATGCGCTTCTTGCGAAGCGTCTTTATTTTCAGTATTCGACATAACTTAACACGATGTTTTACTTAATTAGTTTGCACCAATTGATTACTATATAAAAACCATTTGGATATGATTAAGCCTACAATTGAACTATCAATTTTAAGCTCTATTTTGCTGGTCTACACATGGGGCGTCAGAAATGAACTTCAAGAATAAAATAGATTTTTTTCATATAAAGTTAACAACAGAAAATTTTAATTATAGAACGGATGCAGGCGTTACTTCGACGCGGTTCTATTTAAATTTCTTGCCTTAAACAAAAGACATATATACTAGAATTTTTAACAAGAATTGAACAATTATTCCTTGCTTAAAGCATTGCTCAACAGTTTGGCTGTTATATCTACAACTGATATTACGTTTGAATATGCCATACGTGTCGGACCAATCACGCCCAAGGTGCCAACAACATCACCTTCCACTTCATAAGTTTTCGTGACAATACTACAATCATCTAAAGCACCATAACCCGATTCTTCACCAATATATATGTTCACGCCATCTGTTTTCATGCTCCTATCTAAAAGATCCAGTAAATCTTGTTTGGTTTTAAATACATTAAAAAGTTTTTGTAGCGTTTCAATCTGACAAAGATCTGGCACATCCAAAAGCTTTTGTTCGCCACTAAGCATGACATCCGCTTTACTGTCTTCTTCATCAACTAATGCTTTTTTAGCAAGATCCATCGCATTTTTTGTAATACGATGCATTTCTTCATTGTCTTGTTGAATGTCATCAATTAACTTTTCGCGTACGTCACTAAGGTTTGAGCCGGCATACAGATGATTAAAATAATTTGCAGCTTCAATTAGCTCAGATTCTTGATAATTTCGGCTTAAAGTGATGACACGGTTTTGCACTCTACCATCTTCAGTGACTAAAATAGACAAGACTCGATTAGCTGATAATGGCATAAATTCAATTTGTCTAAAACGAGCAACATTTTGATTCGGAATCATGACCACACCCGCAAATTCAGTCATTTGCGATAAAGCGTTCGATGCTTTTTTGATCAACACATCGGGGTCAGATTCATCCATAAATTCGTCATTTAACGATGCGACAGTTTGCTTATTTAAAGGCGCAGCACGTACATAACTATCAACAAACATTCGATAGCCTTTGGCAGTAGGAATTCGTCCAGCTGAAGTATGCGGTGAAACAATCAATCCTTGAGCTTCCAAATCAGCCATCACATTACGAATTGTCGCTGAAGATACGGACAAATCGATTTTATTAGCAAGCTTGGTTGACCCAATCGGCTGCCCATCACGAACATAAAGTTGAACGATGTTTTTTAAAATAATATCTGCGCGGTTCTCACCAGTCATAAGTCTATATACAAAAGTCTTTAACAAATATTTGAAACGCTAATCGCTTAAAATCTCAATCTATGGATTTCTGAGAGAATATCATGGCTGATATTTTTTAACTCGTTTTATCTTCAACCATGTTTGATAAAACCATCGGAATCATTTTTTACGCTGGACAAACAGGTGCTAAATTGGCGACAATCAAACAACATTCAATACATGTATAACTTGACAAAACTGCAGAATAATAAACATGTTCAACACTATTGGAATTTATGGAAAATATAATGACTCGACTGTAAAAGATGCAGTCACCGAGTTATCTAATTTCCTTACAACAAAAGGCAAAACTGTTCTGCTTGGGGGCACAACCTCTAAAGAGATTTTAAGTGATTTGTCTAACTTACAAATCACTGCAGAAGACCTAAACAAGCTAGACTTGGCAATTGTCATTGGTGGTGATGGCACTATGTTACATGTTGGCCGTTTGTTTGCCGCTCACGCAGTGCCGATTGTCGGCATTAATCTGGGCACATTAGGGTTTTTAACGGACATTGGTGTTTCTGACATGACCTCATCAATTGCTTCCATCCTTAATGGTAAGTATTCGATTGAAGAACGAATGATTTTACGTATGGATGTCATTAACAACGACAAAATCATTCATTCAGATATTGCTTTTAATGAATTCGTCATTGGTCGAGATACTCATGCAAAATTATTGCATTGGCGTTGTTTTGTTGACAAAATTTTTCTCAATCGTTCTCGTTCAGATGGAGTAATCGTATCAACACCCACAGGTTCAACTGCCTATGCATTAGCAGCTGGAGGACCTATTATTCAACCTGGGCTTGATACTGTTGTCATTGTGCCTATATCACCGCACACCCTATCAAACCGACCTATCGTCATCCCTGCTGATAGTTTGATTGAATTTAAACTTGATGAGGCCAATGTCCAATCAAGTCATATCTCTGCCGATGGTTTGATATCTTATCGTCCTGAAGAAGGTGATTTGATTCAAATTAAAAAAGACCAGCGCAAAGTCAACATGGTCAAGCCAGCAAATCATGAATACTATGCTACGCTGCGTAGCAAATTAAACTGGGGAGAAATTCACTAGTGGCATTACTGTCACTTTCTATCAAAAACCTTGCTGTTATCGAAGCTGCTAAAATAGATTTCGAGGCTGGGTTGACGGTAATAACTGGTGAAACAGGAGCCGGCAAATCAGTAATTCTAAAAGCATTAGCCTTGATGCTTGGCAGCCGTGCAGACAATGCCTTGATTCGCCATGATCAAGAGGCTTGTAATGTTTATGCTGACTTTTCTCTCAGTGGACTTGATCATGTTCAAGCGTGGCTAATCGAAAACGATTTTGATGATGAAAATAATTGCATTATCCGCCGCGTGATTAAACGTGATAAAGGTTCAAAGACTTATATCAATGGACACCCTGCCAACCTGTCACAATTAAAAGTGCTCGGCTCACAATTAATTGACTTGCATGGTCAACATGAACACCAACAACTATTAAATAAAACTCATCAACTAAAAATTATTGACGAGCTAGCGATACAACACCATCCTAATCACAACCAACAGCTAGAACAACTAAACTCGCTTTATACAGAGATTAAGAACTTAAAATCGCAAGCTGAAAACGCACAAATAAATGCCCAAGAAAATACAGCCAAAATAGACTTACTTAGCTTTCAAATTCAAGAGCTTGAGGATCTCGAAGTCACTGATGGCGAATTTTTTGAATTGGATGCTGAATATTCAAGGCTCAGCAATGCACAAGAATTGCTGGATGGCTATCAAGCTGTGCAATTTGATTTAAGTGAAAATGACGAATCCAATATCGAATCGTTGCTTGGGCGTTGTAATGAGAAAATCATGGAGCTCAAAGCATACGATCCAGAGTTAGAAAATGCAGCGAACCTATTAGATACTGCACTTGCCAACATTCAAGAGGCAAACCAAGACATTCGCCTTGCAGCCAACCGCACAGAACTTGATCCTGAAAGGCTTCATTTTCTTGAGCAAAGAATGAACAATTTGATTGATTTAGCGCGCAAACATCGTTGTAAAGAAAATACGTTAGGCAGTTTATATGAAAGATTAAGTCAGGAACTAACTACGATAAAACAATTTATACAATCTCCTGAGAACCTGGAAAAAGAAATCAAGGCACTCATCACAAAATTCAATGACATTGCTGCTACAGTCTCTTCTGCACGTAAACATGCAGGAGAAATGCTTAGTAATCATGTCACCGAGCAAATGCAGCGACTTGGCATGAAAGGCGGAAAATTCGAAGTACACTTCCATCAACAAGAATTAAAAAAACTCAATTCATTCGGCATAGATAATATTGAATTTTTAAGCTCTGGCAATCCTGGCATGCCAGCCCAAGCCTTAAACAAAGTGGCGTCTGGTGGGGAACTTTCCAGAATAAGCTTAGCAATTCAAATTTTAGAAGGCCATATCCGCCGTGCCCCTACATTAATATTTGATGAAGTGGATGTTGGTGTTGGTGGCAGCACGGCTGAAGTCGTAGGGAATAGTTTACAAGTACTCGCTAAAACTAGCCAAGTGCTATGCATCACGCATTTACCTCAAGTCGCGGCCAAAGGCTCGCAACACTTATCTGTTAACAAAGATGCCAATCAATCCGCGCAAATAACTGCAACCAATATTCGCATGTTAACTGAAAGTGAAAGAGTTCAAGAAATTGCACGGATGCTTGGTGGGATTGATATTACCCAAAACACACTTGCTCATGCGCAAGAAATGTTGGGAAAGCATTTATGAAATTCACACCAGTAAAAGCAAAAGTTGCAGATATTGAAGGTGTCTCTTTATTGTTAAAAAAATATGCTGACATGGGCAATCTGTTACCTAGAACACCTCAGGATATCAAAGAAAATATTACTGATTTCTGGGTTATTCATAATATAGAAAGCAATAAAAACACTGATTTTAAAGATTGTATAGTTAACGATATCATTGCCTGCGGCGCTTTAGAACAGTTTACAGATGAATTAATTGAAATTCGCAGTTTAGTTGTCAACCCAACAATTCAAGGGTCAGGACTTGGCAGAATTCTAGTTGAAGAATTAACCCATGCCGCGCGCAAACGTGGCGCAAAACGCTTAATGGCATTAACTTATTCTGTAGGCTTTTTCGAAAAACTTGGATTTAAAGTTGTAGAAAAAGATATTTTTCCCGAAAAAATTTGGTCAATTTGCGTAAATTGCTATAAATTTAAAAACTGTGATGAGGTGGCTGTAGTTTTATACCTCTAAAAATAACCTAGGTATTTTTTCAGTTATGCATTTACTACTTATAGATGACCACAAAATGTTTATTGATGGTCTCGCAACAACTCTCAATTCTTTGCAACTCGTAAATCACGTAACAATAAAAAATTGTGCCAAAGATGCGCTGGAACATATAGAAGAAGGCCACATTTATCACTTAATCATGTTAGACCTCAACATGCCAGATATGAATGGCTTTCAGTTTATGGATACATTGGTCGATCGTGGTTTTCATTTTCCTGTAGTAATTTTATCGGGCTCAAACGACCCACGCGACTTCATTAAATTACGTGACTATGACATCAGTGGCTATATTTCTAAAAGCTCTGATCTCAATGCGCTTCACGAAGCGCTGCAATCAATTTCGAAAGGTGACGTTGTAATTCCTACCGAGTTCTCTCTTTATTTCAATAATGATTATCAATCAGATGTGTCTAAAAAAATTGCTCAGCAATGTCAATTACCACCGCGCAAAATGGAAATTTTGCTATGTATGTCAAACGGCATGACCAACAAAGATATTGCCGAAAAATTGTTTGTTGCAAAAAGCACTATTGATGGGCACGTAAAAGAAATTTATAAACGCCTTGAAGTATCTAATCGAGTCGAATGTATTAATAAAAGCAAATCAATAGGTTTAATCTAACACTTAATAATTCAACGAGAACACAATTGTAATGAACGGATTCCCTAAGAACTTCTCTAAAGACAATACATATAGAGTACGTCTAGAAATAGAAAAGCATCATCGAGATTTATATCTTCGGCAAATGGTGGGCTCCTTAATTGGGAGCACAGTCATTGCCATCATCATGATAGCTACTTTATGGAATAAACAACATTCAAATAGCTTCTTTTATTTATGGTTGTTTTCTCTGATTCTATTTATTTCATTTCGAGCAATCCAAGGATATATGTTTTATCGCTCGCCAATAAATTCCAAAACAGCAAGGCAATGGGGAAACTTACTATCAGTTTATGCCATAGGCGCAGGAGTTAGTTGGGGCCTTGCTCCCTATGTGTTCCAAATTAGCACAACTCATGAACTCATTTTTTCTGCACTATATGCATCAGGCTTGATTGCCTCATCGGTCGTATCATTATCCGCATCCATGCGTGATTATCTATTTTTTTCAGGGTCAATTTCCATTTGCATGATTGTTTATCATATAAATACTGATTATCCTCATTCAAACTTCACCGCCTTCCTCTTTTTCCTCTTTTTCCTTTGCTCACTATATTTCGCTAGAAATGTAATGCTGCAGCAATTGTCTTCAAAAAACTTAGTTGAAAAAAACATTGACCTAATTAACAAGCTCGTCGTTGAGAAAGACAATGCGGAACGTTCAAATAAAGAAAAAACACATTTTATAGCCACGGCTAGTCACGATTTAAGGCAGCCACTACACGCATTAGGACTATATCTTGATTCATTGGATAGAGAACGGTCTGAAGAAGAAAGAAAGGAAATTCTCAAAAAAAGTAAAAATTCTCTAAAATCTTTGGGTGATTTATTTAGTTCTCTGTTAGATATTTCCAATATTGATGCTGGCGCCATCACTATTGCCCCCATACATTTTCATGTCTACCAACTATTTGAACAAATCACCGATCAAATCAAAGGGGGTGCAAGCGAAAAAAATATTAAAATCACAACTAAAGTAGATATTGATCAAGTCGTATTTTGTGATCCGATTTTAACAGCGCGATGCTTAAGAAATGTAGCCATTAATGCGATCAAACACTCAGAATGTGACGAAATAAAATTTGAATGCAAAAGCCTAGAAAACAATATCGAAATTTCTGTAACTGATAATGGCAAAGGTATACCAGAAGATTCTTTTGATAAAGTTTTTGAAGAATTTCATCAACTAGACAACCCAGGTCGTGACCGACAAAAAGGCTTGGGGCTTGGCTTAACAATAGTCAAACGTTTATTTGAATTGCAAGGGCACTCATTTAATTTACGCTCTAAGCTTGGCTCAGGTACAACCTTTTCATTTCAATTACCTTACGGCACTAACACTAAACGCTATATCAACAATATTCTTTATCGAGAAAAGAAAGAACACAAAATCAACTTTGAAAAGTCCATTTTAGTCATCGATGATGAACAGCAAGTACTAGATGGAATGAAGATTATCCTCAATGACTGGCAGCAAAACGTATGCATTGCCAACTCTTTAGAGCAAGCGGTATCGGCTGTCGACAAAGGTTTTAAACCTGATGTTATTATTTCTGACTATCGCCTTCAGGATAACAACACTGGGGCCAATGTAATCCAATTACTGCATAAAAATTTACCGAATACGACGCAAATCGTTTTCATTACTGGAGAAACAGAACCTAAAAAAATCAAAGAAATACGCTCTCATGGCTATCCATTAATCCACAAACCAATAATGGGCACTAGTTTAAAATCAATTATAATTCGTTTACATAAAAATCCAAAACTTGGAAAAGTAAAAGTTAAAACGCAATAATTCTATATTGATATTTGATTTAAGTTGAATCAAAACCATTAGATAGATAACATGTTATATTTATTAAATACTTTTATTGATTCACGATTCTCATGATAAAAAATTCTCTATCAAAATTATTATTGATCTCTTTATGTATGCTAGTAGTTAGTTGCGTAAAACAACCAGTCGTGAATCAAGGTAAAACCATTGACTTAAATTCCTTTTCGCAATTAGAGCTAGGAATGAATCAAGAGCAAGTCCGTTTAATATTAGGCAGCCCTGCTTTGATCAATGCTTTTGATTCGAATCAATGGACTTATTATTTTTCAAATGCCAAAATTAATGAACGTAAAATAAAGCGACAAGGCAGTCTTGAGTTAAGCTTTAAAGAAGATCGCTTAGAAAAAATCGATAGAAAAGGTGAACTAGTCGTCAAAGGTAAAGACGCCAATTTAGAAGGTGGTACTGTGATTACCAAACCTACGCAGAAAAGACGAGGCATACTTTCTCGCATTTTTAAAATTTAAACTAACCTGAGCGTTCCCCAGACATCGTTTTTCCCGCTTTCGCTAACTCACGACGAATAGTCTTTGGATCTGCAGTAAGAGATCGATAAACCTCCAAACGGTCCCCATCGTTCATCAAATAATTTTGATCAACTCGTTGACTATAAACACCATAGTTCAATTCGCTTAAGTCTAATTCCTCAAATTCATTTAACAAACCACTTTGTTCAATGACATCCAAAGGCGTTGTTCCACGAGCCATTTCTAACCGCTTTTGCCAACAGTGTTGTTTAAGCGCATAAACTATTTGAACTTCAATGGTATGCATAAGCTATACGTAAAGTTCCTCGGCACGTTTAACAAAGCCATCAACTTGAGAGTTAATGATTTGTTGAAAGACTGTTTTAAAAATTGTTGAAGCTATTTTATTTTTCATCGAAAAATCCAAATTGAACTCCACTTTACACGCTGGTTGGTCAGCCATTTCAAGTGATAAAAACTTCCAACTCCCTTGCAAATGCTCGAATGCACCTTGATTCTCGTGCAAACCCATTTCAATTAATTCGGGAGCAGAATTAATATTTTTGGTTATAAATGATTGGCGAATGCTTTTGTAATCAATGTCCACTCGAGCCACCACTTCAGCACCTGCATGCTCAAGAATCTGACTACTTGCGCACCATTTCAAAAAACGTGGATATGCTTCTATATTTGCAACAATATCAAACATTTGCTGTGCAGAAAAAGGAACTAACGCTGATTGATTAATTGATGGCACAAATACTCCAAAAGGCTTGATATTCTTGGGTGCTAATATACCTGAGCAAACACTTTCTCGAAAGATGCGTTTGATGAGTATTCGCCATTGAACAAAGTTGTTAAAATATCATCACAGTATGACTTAAGTTCCTAGATTCTAACGTGGCAAAAAAGAAAGCAAAAACTCCAAGCAACACCATTGCACAAAATAAAAAAGCACGTTTCGACTTTTTCATCGAAAAAGAATACGAAGCGGGCCTGAGCCTAATGGGCTGGGAAGTAAAAAGCTTGCGTGAAGGACGCGGCCAACTAAAAGAAAGTTATGTTCTTATTGAAAAAGGTGAGCTATTTTTGTTTGGCGCACATTTCAGCCCGCTCACCTCAGCGTCGACTCATGTCAAAACAGACCCTGTTAGAACAAGAAAACTATTATTAAATCGCAATGAAATCGACCAATTAATTGGTTTAGTTGAACGTAAAGGCTACACAATTGCACCTCTGACACTGTATTGGTCTAAAGGCCGGGTCAAGCTTAAAATTGGTCTTGCTAAAGGTAAAAAGCAACATGACAAGCGCGAAACAATCAAAGAACGCGATTGGAAACGCCAACAACAACGAATATTAAAAGGCGCTTAAAACTTCAATGCATAATTAATCTGATTTTAACTTTTTGACCAATCCATCTGTGCCAGAGATTTTTAACTCAAGTGCTAATTTCATCAATTCTCCCAACTCTCCATTTGGCCAATCATTTTTTTCAAACCAAAACAAATAAGCTTCAGGCAAGTCAATTAACGTCCTACCAGCATATTTACCAAATGGCATTTCCCAACTTGCTAACTTCAAAAACTGCTGTTGCAATTTTTCTTTATCAAATATTGAATTAATTTCACTCATAAAACGTTAAAATTCAAACACTCAAACATCTTAATTCACGCATGAAAATCCTCAACATCAATTCAAGCGCACAGCTAAACGGTTCTCGCAGCCGTCAACTGACTTCAGCACTTGCTAACAAACTGAAGAAGCTTTCTGGCGGAACAGTGGTTGACCGTGATCTCACACAAGGTTTGCAATTTATCACAGAAGCCATGATTGATCGTTATTACATACCGAAAAATGAACTGACTGAACAAGACAACATTATCCTACGTCCTTCTGATAAGCTTGTTGATGAATTAGTTGACAGTGACGTCATTATCATCGGCGCACCCATGTATAACTTTGCTATTCCAGGCACCTTGAAAAGTTATTTAGACCAAATCTGTCGTTTAGGAAGTACATTTACAACCAACCCTGAAGGGTTTGAAGGCTTGTTAAAAAACAAAATAGCCTACATAATCATTACGACAGGCGGCACACCAATTACTGGAGACGATGATTTTATGACAGCTTATCTCACCAGAATATTAGATTTTATTGGCATAACTGATGTTCGTTTCTTAGTTGTTGATAAATTCCAACCTAATGAAGCAGAAAAACAAATGCAAGAAGTCATCAATACAATAGACTCTTTACAATTACCCCTGAAATCAACGCCTAATTAATGTTCAATAGTTGCCAGGAATATCGTCCACTTGCAGATCGCTTAAGACCCAATGCGCTCGCAGATGTCATAGGCCAAGAACACTTATTGTCCCCAGGAAAACCCTTATTTGATGCCATTGAGCAAGGCAAAGTTCATTCCATGGTATTTTGGGGGCCTCCAGGTAGTGGCAAAACCACGCTGTCTCGTTTAATGGCACAACAAAGCGACATTGCTTGGCAGAGTCTCTCTGCAGTGTTAAGTGGCGTCAAAGATATTCGTGAAGCTGTCGCTCAAGCAAAACTTAGGCTTGAAGCGCAAAATAAGCGAACCATTTTATTTGTTGATGAGGTTCATCGATTTAATAAGTCTCAACAAGATGCCTTTCTGCCTCATATTGAAGATGGCACCATCACCTTTATTGGAGCCACCACCGAAAATCCTTCTTTTGAACTAAATAATGCATTGCTATCACGTTTACGCGTCTACATTTTGAAGCCCATTGAAGCAAAACATATTCAAACCTTAATTCAGCGCGCCCTGAAGAGCGATAAAGGTCTAGCTCTGCGTTCACCTGAAATATTGCTTACAGAAGAACTCGCATTAAGACTTGCTAAACACGCAGATGGCGATGCGCGTAAAGCACTGACTTTATTAGAAATAGCTGCAGATTCAAGTAATGATGGCCGCATCACCGAAAGCATTTTGCAAGAGGTGCTTGTAGGTGGATCTAACCGCCGTTTTGATAAAAATAGCGAAATTTTTTATGACCAAATTTCAGCTTTACATAAATCCGTGCGTGGCTCCGATCCTGATGCTTCTTTATATTGGTTTTGCCGCATGCTAGATGGCGGTTGTGACCCATTATATTTAGCCAGACGAATTATTCGCATTGCTTCGGAAGATATTGGCAATGCAGATCCAAGAGCATTACAAATCAGTTTGGATGCAGCACAAACTTATGAACGATTAGGATCCCCAGAAGGAGAACTAGCCATAGCACAAGCGGTGATTTATTTAGCGATTGCCGCTAAAAGTAACGCCGTTTACACAGCGTTCAAAGATGCAATGAAAACCATCAAAAAACAAGATAGTTTGGAAGTACCTATGCATCTACGCAATGCGCCAACTAAACTGATGCAAGATATTGGTTATGGAGACGGTTATCGTTACGCTCATAACGAAGAGGATGGTTTTGCTAGTGGTGAAACTTATTTACCTGAAAAGCTCATTGGCACACGGTTTTATCATCCAGTCGATCGTGGCTTAGAAATTAAAATTACTGAAAAAATGCAAAAACTTCGAGAGAAAACTCGCTAAAAACTCTTTAATTACACTCTCCATACCAAAAAAATTACCCATTAATAAGGTTATCTATTTCAATTTTTTTGATATATTTTCTTTCTAACCACTTCTCAGCGACTATTTATAATAGAATATGTGCTACAAAATATTACGTAATCATAATACCCAAATAGATTGATTTAGACTTCTGAGCCAACTATTTATTAACAATTAATTGTGTATTAAAAGTTACCTATCAAACCTTTTATTAAATCATCTTAAAAAATGTCTAAAGATCTAAAGAATCAAGCACTTCACTACCACGAATTTCCTACACACGGTAAAATTCGCGTCCAGGCGACGAAGCCTCTTTCAAACCAACGAGATTTAGCTTTGGCATATTCTCCAGGAGTAGCTGCTCCATGTGAAGCCATTGTTGAAAACCCAAATGATGCTGCAAAATACACTTCAAAGGGCAATTTGGTTGGCGTTGTTTCTAATGGTACAGCTGTTTTAGGCTTAGGAAATATAGGCCCCCTAGCATCAAAACCTGTAATGGAAGGCAAAGCTATTTTATTCAAACATTTTGCTGATGTTGATTCTTTTGATATCGAAGTTGCTGAAACTGACGTTGATAAATTTTGTGACATTGTAGCTGCGCTTGAACCAACATTCGGTGGCATTAACTTAGAAGATATCAAAGCTCCAGAATGTTTTGAAATTGAGCGTCGTCTGCGTGAGCGCATGAACATCCCTGTCTTCCATGATGACCAACACGGAACAGCAATTGTTACGGCAGCGGCAGTGGTCAATGGTTTACGTTTAATCAACAAAGAAGCTAAAGATATTAAACTGGTTGTTTCTGGTGCTGGCTCTGCCGCAATTGCTTGTACCAACCAACTCCTTAAAATTGGCGTTAAAGCAGAAAATGTCTTCATGTGTGATAGTCGTGGAGTTATTCATTCAGAACGTGAAAATTTAACTCCAGAAAAACTAACCTTCGCAAATAAAACAGATGCGCGTACTTTAGAAGATGCTATGCATGACGCTGACGTTTTCTTAGGTTTATCTTTTGGCGGTTTAGTTTCTCAAAACATGGTCAAAAGCATGGCTGAAAATCCGATTATTCTAGCCATGGCTAACCCAACACCTGAAATTATGCCTGAAGAAGTTGAAGCGGTTAGAGATGATGCCATCATTGCAACTGGTCGTTCTGATTTTCCAAATCAGGTGAACAACGTTTTATGTTTCCCTTTCTTATTTCGTGGTGCATTAGATGTTGGTGCAACAACCATTAATGAAGAAATGAAAATCGCCTGTGTGCATGCAATTGCTAACTTAGCCAAAGCGGAAAGCACAGATGTTGTTGCTAAATATTATCAAGATGAATCGTTAGTGTACGGCCCTGAATACATCCTGCCTAAACCTTTTGATCCACGCTTAGTGACTACCGTTGCTCCAGCAGTTGCGCAAGCAGCAATTGACTCTGGTGTTGCCACACGCCCATTTGAAAGCATCGAAAAGTATCGTGACTCATTGCTTCGATTAGTCTACCGATCCGGCAGTGTTATGCGTCCAGTATTTGAACGTGCACAACAAGAACCTAAGCGCATCGTTTACAATCATGGCAGTGATGAGCGAGTTTTACGTGGCCTGCAAGTCGTTATCAATGAAGGTTATGCAAAACCAATCTTAATTGCCGATGACAAAGCTATCGCAGCTAGCATTACTCGCTTTGGTTTGAGTATTGAGCCTGGTATTGATTTTGAGGTGGTTCCGCCAACAGAAAACCTGACTAAACAAGCTTCAGACATGGTAAAAAGTGGTCATGCTGATGCTGCGTTAATAGGTCCATACTCAAAACTTGCAAGCCAAGCAGACGATATTCAAAAATGTATTGGTATTGATTCACGCCTTAACCAATATGCGGCAATGCAAATGCTAATCTTAGAAGACGGTTTATATTTTGTTGTCGATATGAAAATTCATGAAGATCCAACAGCTGAAGAACTTGCTGTCATCACAGAATTGGCCGCAGAAGAAATTCGTCGTTTTGGCATCACACCACGTGCGGCCTTATTATCTCACACCAGTTACGGATCGCGAAAAACTACTAACACTGAAAAACTGGAAAAAGCAGCAAAAATTTTACATAAAAATTACCCTGATCTAGAGATTGATGGTCCAATTCAACTTGATATTGCTATCGACTATGCCAAACTCAAGCAACTAAATGCAAATACAAAACTTCAAGACAAAGCAAACTTATTAGTTATGCCGAATGTCGATTCTGCAAATATTGCTTTTAAAATCTTAAAGCATGTTGGCGATGCTATTTCTATCGGCCCATTATTGCTAGGCACACCAAAACCTGTACATTTGATAGGTACTTCCACAAGTTCACGCGGTGTTGTGAACATGAGTGCAATTTTATCAGCAAGCTGATGTAGCTATTTTTAGAAAATTCACAAAGTAATAAAAAAAGTGAGCTTGATGCTCGCTTTTTTAGTTAATAGCCATACACAACACTATCATTCATCCTTGCGAATAAGCCAACACTTTGCTGATGTGGGTATATGGCATCTGACTTTCTTGCTGCCAAAAATTAAATGCATCTTGTAATGCTTGTTTATCCTTTTGCGAAGTAGGTTTTGCTTTAATCGAAACGCCTGCATCTATTGCCGCCTGACAAACATCTTGAGACATAATAAAGCCATCAATGCCAATATATCGCAAAAAATATTGTGCTGTGTTGTCACCAATTTGATTGCCTTGTTCATTTAATAGCTTCATCAATCCTATTTGATTTTGACCACCCCATGACAATATGAATTTCCCAAAACCTTGATGTTCGGTAGATAATTTTTTTACCATATCCAGATTATCACGAACTGCTTGAATCTTACGCTTGTTTCGTATAATTCGTGTATCTTCTGCCATCGCCTGCCAATCTTCTTCAACTAGATCTGATAATTTATCAAGATCAAACTCTTGGAAAACCTCAAGAAAACCATCCCATTTATTCTGTATAACCTTAGCGCTAAAACCAGAAACAAAAATGCAACGAGTCAACTTTTCAAAATAATGAGCATCCGATAAACGCATCAATTCCGCATCACTTAATAATGCAGGCAAAGCGGTAATCAGTTCTTCATAACCACCTTTAAGCTGCTCAGCTTTGACAAAAATATCATTAAAGGAATCTATATTTGGCATGATTAATATTCTAACTAAGAAACATTAAGACTACATGCATTTAATTTGTATTCTTTAGCACCTCGTGAAGGATGCGTTGCGGTCCACTCGGATTGAAAGTGGGCATTTAATTGCCTAAATATCGACCAATCATTTCCATGAACAATTTCCTTTTATAACTCAAATCAATGATGCTTTAAAAATCATTATTTTTAAATTTCTTTGATATAACGTCCCATAATTTGCAATTCTCATCAATAAATCCGTAACACATATCGACTCTAGTTTGATTTAGCAAAATAGAGACCTCCCTGTGATGTATTTGGTGATGGAAAATGAAAATCCTGACTTTACAACCTCTCTTTAATCATCAATAAAGAGAGGTTTGACTCCTTAAGTTTAATGCGCAAATCTTCAATTTATTCTCTTATATAGCCTTGTCTAATCATCTCTTGTCGAACAAGATTTTGTGCAGTTGATAACGCTATTCCAAGAGTAACTTTTTTTGCGAGTGCGTTAGAAAAATCTTGCCCAACAGTTGTTGCGAAAGATTCAAATCCTGGAATAGCAACAAATTGAATGCCAGAATAAGGAGTTGGCTTTAATGTTGAGTCTTGTGGATTTGCATTCGACATTTGGTTGAGAGTCATTTGTGCAAAAGGAGCCTCATCTAAGTATTTAGCATTTTCATAGGTAGATTTACGTGTTCCCGGCGGAATGGCGGCGATACCATGTTTTTTTGCTACTAATTCTGAATACTCTTTTGAAGTCGCCCAAGTTGCAAATTTTTTAGCAGCTTTTTTAGCGTCAGAACTTGAAGGAATAGCTAGCGACCACGCCCATAACCAACCTGAACCTTTCTGTGTGACTTTAAATGGAGCTGGAGCAAAAGCCATTTTATCCCACACTTTACTTTCATTTTTGTCGGTTACAAAACTCCCTGCGACTGTCGCATCGACCCAAAAACCGCATCTACCCGCATTCATTAAACTTAGATTTTCGCTAAAGCCATTAGTAGATGCTCCCGGAGGACCATAATTACCCAGTAAATCCACATAAAAACTTAATGCGTTTCTCCATTCAGGTGTATTAAATTGTGGTTCCCACTTTTCATCAAACCAACGTGCACCAAATGAATTAGCCATCGTGGTAATAAAAGCCATATTTTCTCCCCAGCCTGCTTTACCACGTAAACATGCTCCATATATTCCATTTTTTGGGTCATGTATTTTCGATGCAGCTTCATACATGAAATCCCAAGTTGGGTTAGCTGGCATAGTCATTCCGGCTTTTTCAAACAAATCCTTTCGATACATTGTCATTGAACTTTCACCATAGAAAGGTAGCGCATACAATAAACCATTTGCTGAAAGACCATTCTTCACTGAATCAAAAACATCATTAATATCGTAACTAGCTGGCAAATTATTCATTGGTTCGAGCCAGTTATTTCCACCCCAAATTGGCACTTCATACATGCCGATAGTCATAAGATCGAAGCGACCACTCTTTACTGCAATATCAATTGTGAGTCGTTGCCGTAAAATATTTTCATCTAACACGATCCATTCTAGTTTAATGTCAGGGTTCTGTCTCTCAAACACAGAAGAGAGCTCTTTCATACGAATCATGTCTTGATTATTAACAGTGCCTATTGTAACTGTTGTTGCTGCATAGCTAGCAATAGAAAAAGTGGATAATAAAATAGTATTAAACACTAAAGTAATAAGTTTTTTAAAGCTCATAGTTTGCACCTTGATTTATTTTTTAGACCTCTTTGTTTGCCTTTTGATTTATTTTTTTTATAAAGGCAATTCGAAAATATTTGATTAATATTACCAAATGTTCTTTTGATTGTTTTTATACTTTATTGACTTATTCTATACTTTATTTGCACAATTCTATACTTTATTTACGCGTTTCTGTATTTTAGTTAACATCATTCGATGTTGAAATGAAAGTTTTAATCGTTATTTAACAGTTATCATGTTTCTTAGAGGTAAATCTAGTGATAAAAAAAATTAAAAATTTGACTTTATTAATACTATTACTTTTCAGTTTTAGTGTTTCCTCATCAGCTTTTGCTCAAACTGCTCAAACTGCTCAAACATACAAATGGCGTCTTGCTGAGACGTGGCCAAAAGACTTTCCGATATTTAGTGATGCCGTTAAGAAAATGGTAGACCATGTAAAGCAATTGTCTAATGGACGACTTGTCATTGAAATTGTATCTAGTGAAACGCATAAGAAACCTCAAGGTGTTTTTGAACTTGTGCAAGATGGTGGCGGTTATCAAATGGGGCACTCAGCGTCGTACTACTGGAAAGATCGTGATATCAATATGTTGTTTTTTACGACATTGCCTTTTGGAATGACTGCCGTAGAACAATACTCATGGTTTTATAATGCTGGTGGATTAGAACTCATGCAAAAAGCTTATGGAAAGTATGGGCTTTTGTCATTTCCTGGGGGTAATACTGGCAATCAAATGGGCGGATGGTTTCGCAAAGAAATAAAAAATATTGCTGACCTAAAAGGGTTGAAAATGAGTATTCCTGGTTTAGCAGGTGACGTAATTACTACCTTAGGAGTCGATACTGTTAATATTGCGCCTAATCGTCTTTTTAGTGCTTTGAATACAGGTGAAATTGATGCTTTGGAATGGGTGGGACCTTCTCTAGATTTGGGACTTGGCTTTCATAAAATTGCTCCATTTTATTATACTGGATGGAATGAACCAGCCGCTGAATTGCAGTTTTTAGTTAATGATAAGGCGTTTAAAAGTTTGCCTGCAGATTTACAAAAAGTATTAGAGATTTCTATGCGTCTTGCTGCATATGATATGTATATTGCTATCAACCATTCTAGTATTAACAATTTAGATCGCTTACTTGCTGAATTTCCTGATGTAAAAATTCGTGCATTCCCAAGAGATGTAATGCGTGCTTTACGTAAAGCAACCGTGAATCAGATTTATGAATTAGCCACCAAAGATGGTGATGACTTAACTCATAAAATTGTTTCATCTTTATTTAATTACAAGGATAAAGCGAGAGTTTGGACAAGAATTTCAGATCAGTCTTATTTAAATAACACTGGTTTTTGAATGTCAACGGCTAAATATCTAAGTACTACGCCAATCTTAGTGGTTTGTAGTCTTGTTGAGCGATGATTGATTTAACTTACATTA
>CAZWHW010000009.1:0-39445 GCA_964633815.1 uncultured Gammaproteobacteria bacterium | reverse complement strand
GCCAATCTTAGTGGTTTGTAGTCTTGTTGAGCGATGATTGATTTAACTTACATTAATAAAAAAGCCAGCAACTATTGCTGGCTTTTTCTATTCAAACAGATTTGCTAAACAAAGCTTATCCCATTCGGTTCACTAACGAAGCGTTAGGATTTGAATTTAGGGCAGCTTGAGGCGGAATGAAGTCAGTTAGATTAATGCCTTCAACCGCATCTTGATACTCTTCGATCGTTGGAAAACGACCCAAAATAGTCGATAGAACAACTACTGGTGTCGAACCAAGCAATGATTCGCCTTTCTTTTCCTGTGAATCGCCAACAACACGGCCTTGGAAAAGGCGCGTTGACGTTGCAATTACTGTGTCACCCGGTTCTGCTTTTTCTTGGTTGCCCATGCACAGATTACAACCTGGACGCTCAAGATAAAGAATGTTGTCGTATTTCGTACGTGCTTCTGCCTTAGGATTGTCATCATCAAATTGGAAGCCTGCATATTTTGACAAAATTTCCCAGTCGCCTTCTGCCTTTAACTCGTCAACAATATTATACGTCGGAGGAGCAACAACTAGAGGCGCTTTGAATTCGACTGAGCCTTTTAGTGCTTCGACATTACGCAGCATTTGCGCAATGATCTGCATATCGCCTTTGTGAACCATACATGAACCAACAAAACCCAAGTCAACTGGCTTGCCTTGATAATATGATACCGGGCGAATGACATCATGCGTATAACGCTTTGACACATCATCATTGTTCACATCTGGATCAGCAATCATTGGCTCAATGATTTCGTCAAGGTCAACCACTACTTCCGCAAAGTATTTAGCATTTTTATCTGGGCGAAGTGATGGTTTGTCGCCTGATTGGATGTCGGCAATGCGCTGATCGGCAATATTGATTAGACCTGCAAGCACTTGCTTGTCGTTATCCATGCCTTTATCGATCATAATTTGGATGCGACTTTTCGCTAATTCCAAAGAACCTATCAACGTCTCATCGTCAGAAATACAGATAGATGCTTTCGCTTTCATTTCTGCAGTCCAGTCAGTGAACGTGAAAGCTTGGTCAGCTAGCAATGTGCCAATATGCACTTCAATAACACGACCTTGGAAAACATTATCGCCACCAAATTGCTTAAGCATTTGCGATTGTGTCGCATGAACCACATCGCGAAAATCCATATAGCCTTTCATTTTGCCTTTGAAAGTCACTTTCACCGATTCAGGAATTGGCATGCTCGCGCCACCTGTTGCTAACGCAAGGGCTACCGTGCCCGAATCCGCACCGAATGCAACACCTTTAGACATACGTGTATGAGAATCACCACCAATAATAATCGCCCATTCATCAACTGTAATGTCATTCAATACTTTGTGAATCACGTCAGTCATCGCATGGTATTCCCCTTTTGGATCACGCGCTGTGATCAACCCAAACTTATTCATAAAGCTCATCAGTTTAGGAATGTTGGCTTTTGCTTTTGAGTCCCAAACAGACGCAGTATGACAACCAGATTGGTATGCCCCGTCAACAATAGGCGAGATAACCGTTGCTGCCATTGACTCAAGCTCTTGTGACGTCATTAGACCTGTCGTGTCTTGCGAACCAACAATATCCACATTTACACGAACATCAGAGCCTGCATGCAACACTTTACCGTCGCTAACACCGACTGCATTTTTATTGAATATTTTTTCAACCGCAGTCAGACCTTGACCTTCATGCGAAATTTCTTTTGATGACGCGTAAACTGCTGGCGCTTCAATGCCTAAAGTTGTTGCTGCGAAAGCTTGCAGTTTCTTACCAAAAACAATGGCATAAGAACCGCCGGCTTTCATGAATTCAATTTTTTGTGGTGTGAACGCTGAAGAAACATCCGCAACCACTTCGCCATCTTTATAAAGCTGCTTTTCTTTAGTATTGATAGTTAAGACAGTCCCCGTATCAACTGAATAAACTTCATCAAGCACTGGCTCACCGTTGGCATCAACCACTGTATTACCGTTGGCGTCTACTTTCTTGACCCAATTTTTAAGATCAAGACCAATACCACCAGTCACACCAACTGTGGTTAAAAAGATTGGCGAGATACCATTTGTGCCTGCAACTACTGGTGCTATGTTAACAAATGGAACATAAGGACTTGCTTGCTCACCCGCCCACAATGCCACGTTATTTACCCCTGACATACGTGATGAACCAACACCCATTGTGCCTTTTTCTGCGATTAGCATCACCTTCTTGTCAGGATGCTCCTCTTTCATTGTTTGAATTTCTTGTTGTGCTTCAGGTGTGATCAAGCATTTACCATGCAATTCACGATCAGAGCGAGAATGCGCTTGATTACCTGGTGATAATAAATCAGTTGATACATCACCGATGCCTGCAATATAAGTAATGACTTTAATTTCTTCTTCAATATCAGGAAGTTTGGTGAAGAATTCAGCTTGCGCGTAACTTTCAAGAATATCTTTGGCAACTGAGCTGCCTGCCTTGAATGCCTCTTCTAGACGATCAGTGTCCGCTTCATATAAGAACACTTGAGTCTTAAGCACTGCGGCAGCCGATTTTGCTGTATCGTCATCATCACCAAGCGCCAAATCCAATAACACCTCAACTGAAGGGCCACCTTTCATATGAGACAATAATTCATAAGCAAATTCAGGCGTGATTTCATCGATCGAAACTTCAGCTAAAATAATTTCTTTCAAGAACTGCGCTTTCACTCCAGCTGCACTGGTCGTGCCTGGCAAAGTGTTATAAATAAAAAAGTTCAGTGAGTCTTCACGATATTCATTGTCAACATCCTTAATTTGCTCAATGATTTCGGTTAATAGCTCAGCGCTATCAATCGGTTCAGGATTTAAACCATCAGCCTTGCGGCTTTCAATCTCTTGGAGATACTTTTCATATAAACTCATAGTGCCCTCACACAAATAAAAAATTTTTACTAAATAAAAATTTAGTAAAAATTTTTACAAATATTCTACCTGAATTCTTTAGGCAGTATTAACCACAAACCTGAATAAACTGGCTATTTTACTCAGTATTTTGAAAGTTATTATGAAACTTCTTTGAGTTTAACCGTGTCAGCGACATCTTGGTATGTATCTATCTCATTGAAATTCAAATAACGATAAACTTCTTCTGCCATGGTATCAATATTTTTTGCTACTTCTAAATACTCAGAAACTGTGGGCAATTTCCCATGCACCGCTGCTATGGCAGAAAGTTCAGCCGAAGCGAGGAACACATCTGCACCATCACCTAAACGGTTCGGGAAATTTCGTGTTGAAGTAGAAACCACCGTTGAATTCGCCGCAACTCTCGCTTGATTACCCATACAAAGCGAACAACCTGGCATTTCAGTGCGCGCACCCGCACTGCCGAAAATACTGTAATAACCTTCTTTAGTCAGTTGAGCTTCATCCATTTTTGTTGGCGGCACAATCCAGGTTCTTGATGGCGTTGGCTTCCCCATTTGTTGGAAAAGTTTACCCGCAGCACGGAAATGACCAATATTCGTCATGCATGAGCCAATAAACACTTCGTCGATTTGTCGGCCTGCAACGTCTGATAATAAAACTGCATCATCTGGGTCGTTTGGTGCACACAGAATTGGTTCTTTAATCTCATTTAAATCAATTTCAATTACTTCAGCATATTCCGCATCAGCGTCCGCCTCCATCAATTCTGGGTTTGCTAGCCAATCTTGCATCTTCAAAATACGACGCGTAATGGTTCGCTCATCACCATAACCTTCAGCAATCATCCACTTAAGCATGGTGATGTTCGAGGTGATGTATTCGATGATTGGTTCTTTATTAAGTTTGATTGTACAACCTGCAGCGGAACGCTCTGCTGAAGCGTCTGCTAACTCAAAAGCTTGTTCAACTTTCAAATCAGGCAAGCCTTCGATCTCTAATACACGGCCTGAGAAAATATTTTTCTTGCCTTTCTTTTCGACTGTTAATAAACCCTTTTGAATTGCTACATAAGGAATCGCATGCACCAGATCACGTAAAGTAATGCCCTTTTGCATTTCACCTTTGAAACGAACCAAAACAGATTCAGGCATATCCAACGGCATGACTCCTGTCGCAGCCGCAAAAGCCACTAGACCTGAACCTGCTGGAAACGAAATACCTAATGGGAAACGCGTATGAGAATCACCACCCGTGCCCACAGTGTCAGGCATGAGCATGCGATTTAACCAAGAGTGAATAATCCCATCACCTGGCTTTAGCGAAACGCCACCTCGATTCATAATAAAGTCAGGCAAGTTGGCGTGAGTATCTACATCAACTGGTTTTGGATAAGCTGCAGTGTGACAAAAAGACTGCATGACCAAATCTGCTGAAAATCCCAAACAAGCTAAATCTTTCAATTCATCTCGCGTCATAGGACCTGTGGTATCTTGCGAACCGACAGTCGTCATTTTTGGCTCGCAATATTGCCCAGCTCGAACACCTTCAAGTCCACAAGCTTTGCCGACCATTTTTTGCGCTAAGGTATAACCTTTGCCAGAACTTTCAACTTCTTCTGGTTTGCGGAACAGATCTGATTCACCCAAACCAAGCGATTCACGGGCACGCGAAGTTAAACCGCGACCAATAATCAATGGGATTCGACCTCCCGCTTGCACTTCGTCTAACAAAACTTCTGAACGCAGCTCGAATTCAGTGATGATCTCATCCGAGTCATGTTTACAGACTTTACCTGCATAAGGATAAACGTCAATCACATCACCCATTTGCATATTAGACACATCAAACTCAATAGGTAAAGCGCCAGAATCTTCCATCGTATTAAAGAAAATCGGCGCAATTTTCCCACCAAAACAAAAACCACCATCTCGCTTGTTCGGAATAAACGGAATATCATCACCCATATACCAAAGAACTGAGTTTGTCGCTGATTTACGCGAAGATCCGGTACCAACCACATCGCCAACATATGCCACTGGAAAGCCCTTCTTTTCTAATTCTTCGATAGTATCAATCGGGTTATCGACAAAATTCTCACGCGGCATTTTCAGCATAGCTAAGGCATGCAAAGGAATATCTGGACGCGACCAAGCATCAGGTGCTGGTGATAAATCGTCCGTATTGGTTTCACCCGGCACCTTGAAAACAGTCACAGTGACCTTTTCAGCCAATTTGTCTTTGCTGGTGAACCATTCGGCATCTGCCCAAGACTGAACAACTTGTTTGGCATATGTATTGCCAGCATCTGCTTTTTCTTTGACATCATAAAAAGCATCGAACATCAATAACGTGTGCGACAAACCTTTAGCTGCCTCATCAGCCAATTTTTTGTTATCTAATGCCTGTATCATTGGCGCAATGTTATAGCCGCCCAACATGGTACCTAGAATTTCAACTGCACGTTCGTCTGATATTAATGGAGATTCGACTTCCCCATTAATAATGGCTGCTAAAAAACTAGCCTTGACATAAGCAGCTTGATCGACGCCCGCGGGAATACGCTGGGTGAACAATTCCATTAAAAAATCTTCTTCACCTTTAGGAGGACTTTTCAACAGTTCGATCAAATCGGCAACTTGCTCTGCGCTTAATGGTAAAGGCACAATTCCTTGTTTGGCGCGCTCCTCAACGTGTAAACGATATTCTTTTAACATGGTTAAACCCCTTTGGTTGCTTTACTTTTACTGTATTAGGAATTAACTTCTCTTTAGTTGTTTTTGGATAATTGATAAACAAATCAACAAGTTATAAGTCGTGACCATCTTAACAAAATGCTGATTGAATGGATCAATTATACTTAAGCAAAAGTATTTTTTTGTTTTTTGGTTGAAATCTGTTAATTATTTTAGCGTAAATGAGTTACTTACACCACTACACAGGATGGCGACAAGCTTGTAAAATAGATCCAAATAAATTCTAAGTTATTAATTTTGGAAAACATACCTATTATAGGCTTATTCATCATTCTGTTTTTTTTAATCTTGTTGTCGGCAATATTTTCCGCCTCAGAAACAGCAATGATGGCAGTTAATCGTTATCGTTTAAAACACCAAGCAGATTCAGGCAACGCCGCCGCCAAACGTGTTTTAAAACTACTTGAAAATCCTGACAAATTATTAGGTACGATTCTGGTCGGCAACAATATCACTAATTTAACTGCTCCAACGATCGCAACAATTATTGGTTTACGATTATTTGGTGATGTGGGAATTGCGATTGCTACTGGTGCATTGATTATTATTGTGCTCATATTTGCCGAAGTTGCACCAAAAACACTAGCAGCTCAATTTCCAGAAAAAATTGCTTTTCCAAGTTCATGGTTATTATTAGGATTACAACGTTTTTTAAAACCATTAATTGTGATGGTGAATTTTTTCGCCAACAATATACTACGTTTATTTGGTGTTAAACAGGCAACTGGACAGAACGCCTTGAATATTGATGAGCTCAGAGCAGCTGTACTAGAATCTTCCAATACCATAAATAGCTCTTATCAAAACATGTTACTCGGTGTACTAGAAATGGACAGTATTACCGTGAATGATGTAATGGTGCCAACGAACAGCATAGAAGGATTAAACATTGATGATAATATAGAAACCATTTTCGAGAAAATCACTAATAGTCGTTATACCCGCTTACCCGTCTATGAAAAATCGATGGAAAACATATTAGGTATTTTGCATTTACGCAAAATTTTACCGCTTTTAAATGAAAAGCAACCAAGCAAGAATGAACTGAAAAAATATATTCGTGAACCATATTTTATCCCGGAGAACTTATCTATTACTAAGACGCTAAACCATCTTCAAGCTGAACGTCGACGTTTCGCCTTAGTTGTCGATGAATATGGCAGCCTAAAAGGCCTCATAACCATGGAAGAAATTCTTGAAGAGATTGTTGGCGACTTCACTCAATATGTACCTGACAAAGAAGATCAGCCAGCAGCAAAAGATGGTTCAATCGTTGTACGAGGTGAAACTAGCATTCGCGACCTTAATCGAAAAATGGATTGGAACCTACCAACTAATTTTGCCAAAACAATTAATGGTTTAGTTTTGCATATATTAGAAGAAATTCCAGTTAAGCCCACATTAATAGAGGTTAAAGGCTTTAAATTAGAAATATTACGAACAAGTGGCACCTTAATTCGGTCGGTTAGAATTAGAAAAATAACAAAAATTCACAATACAGACTAGAAATTCAAATTAAATCATAGACATAAAAGAGAAATATGATATATTTTATCAAGTTACATATTTTAATAAAATTTAATCATAAATAGTCACAATCATTGTGACTTAGTATAAAAACGAAAAGGTTAGCCTTATGCGAAATTTAGTAAAAACACTTAAAACATTATTTATCATAAGCTTTAGTATGGTTGTAGCTGCATGTAGTTCCGGGGGAACGGGTTCAACTGAAGGAGTAAATATTTCAGGTACATTTTTTGGAATTTTGCAAGAAAGCACTAGTTTTGCATATGACGTTCAATTCGATTTTGCCCAGTTTGATACGGTTGGAATACCGGGAAATCCACAGTCTTCAACAGTAACATTTTCAATAACTGTTATTCGATTAAACTCAGCCGCTGGTGAAGTACCTGATGTATGTACTGGAGCAACGTTAGCAGGTGGAACATTAACAATTAGTGCCGCAGCTAATCCAGCGACACTCGTAGGTGATGGTTTTAATGCCGTAGTCATTGATAACACTATTGTAGGCCAATCAGTATTTGATGAATTTGAACCTATAACAGTCATTAACGCTGATGGTGAAGAAGATGACGTCGATTGTGTTTTCGGTGGCCCCATTAATTTATCTCGGTGATAAATATACGGTCTCATCATGATATTAAACTTTATGGATAACAGAAAAGGCTGCGTGTTTTTCGCAGCCTTTTTTATGATCACAGCTTGCCAGGAAAATAATAGCATTGCAGATAAGCAGAATGGACAAAACCCAAAACTTCTTCAAACTGACATTCAAAATGCTGAGCAAAAACCAAAGCTAAATAAAGAAACAGCTCAAGAAGTGACTCAAAATTCCGGCACTGAACAAGCAGCTCCTAAGAATGAAAACAAACCTGAGTCAGTTGCTGATGTATTCTTATCACTCAATCCAAAAGATCCTGCGCAAACAACCTTTTCTTGTGATGATCAAATTTATCTAACAATAAAGTTTGCCAATCACCAACCTAAACTTCATCAAATCAATATAAATTGGAAGGACCCAAACGACCAAGAACGTGAAAATAATTCTTTCCCCTTCTTTGTCACGCAAAAAGAATCCTTAGCTTGGGCATCTTTAAAACTTCATCGTAGTGCTGGCGCGGGCATGCTGCAATGGATTAATCCCGCCGCAGGCATGGAAGAATTTATAGGTCAATGGACTGTGGATGTAAAAGTGGGGTCAATCATTAATCAAACTCTTCAATTTGAAATTTTATGCTAGTTTGACTAGACCTGCAATTCCATCTAAATAATTGGTTTTTTACTCGATTTCTTCGCGACATCGTTGCGCACATAAACTGGAGAAAGTGTTTGCCAATTAATGACTTCAAACTGCATTAAATGTTGATCTAAATAACCAATAACAGAATATACGTTAGGCACTGAACTCTGTTCAATATATCTGCAATTATTTGGAATTTTGGGGATCTTGTCATGATATATTTGCCATGCATTCCCGCACAGTAGCTGCAATGAATCTTTATTGCTCATTTGATTTTCGGTAGAAAAATATTCGAAATTTTCTGGCCGCTGTAAACATAAATCACCACTAAGATTTAACCTTTTTTCAGGTTTTAATTCAAATTTTGCAATATAAACTTCCGACATTCTCGCATCATGAGCAACAATAATTGTACCTTGATGGGTATTTTTTTGAGTGGCCAGTGCAGTGACTGCTAACATTTCAAGGCTTGAAATGGGTAAAACTTTAAGGTTGTGACAATATGCCAAAGCTTGTGCAACACCAATACCAATCCGTAAACCAGTAAATGAGCCGGGTCCAATACCAACAGCTAAATAACTTAAATCACTAAGGTTGATGCCAGCTTCTAGCAACACTTCATCAATCATTGCTAATAATTTTTGTGAATGAATATTAGCAATCTCAACATGTCGTGAAAAAATTTGATCTGCGCATTTCAGTGCAACAGTGCAAGCCACTGTAGTTGTATCAAACGCTAAAATATTTTGTTTATTAGATTGCACAATCTTCTCTCAGCACGCAAAACAAATCAAAATGGAGTTGCTTCTTCCAAACTATCGTTCGATGCATTTAAAAAATCAACCACTTCAAATTCATGAATAGTTTGGCTCATTGGCGGCAAACTATCGACAAATACTCTCCCATAACGTGCCGTTGTAAGCCGAGGATCGCAAAGCATTAACACACCCGAATCACTATGACCACGAATTAAGCGACCTGCTCCCTGACGTAAACTAATAACCGCCCGAGGTAATGAGTAGGTCATAAAAGGATTTTTACCACCCGCTTCAATTGCCCGCATTCGTGCCTGCAAAACAGGATCACTCGGAGATTCAAATGGAAGCTTGTCAATAACAACACAAGATAAGGCTTCACCCGGAATATCAACCCCTTCCCAAAACGCCATTGTGGCAAATAATAGTGCTCTTGGTGTGCTTTTAAACTCTGCAATCAGAGACTGCTTACTAGCCTCACCTTGTACTAACAAGCGAAAACCTTGGCCAGCAAAATATTCACGAACTTTATGCATCAAACGATAACTGGTAAACAGCAAGAATGCCCGCCCTTCTGATGCTTGCACTACTGGAAGAATCGCATCAACCAATTTAACTGCGTAATCAGGGTGGTTTGGTGGAGGTAAGTTTTGTGGTAAAAATAGCAATGATTGTTGGGAATAATTAAACGGACTATCCCATTGTGCGACATCCACTTCCACCAAACCCATTTGATCCAAATAATGTTGAAAACTGCCATCCACTGATAAGGTTGCCGAAGTAAAGATCTTCGCCGACTTAGGCCCATTCATAGTCGATTGCACCGCCGTTCCAATATTTAATGGTGTTTCATGAATCCGAAAGCTTTTTGCGTTCACTTCAATCCAACGCACCTGATCGGCGCTAGTTACGGAATTAAAACGCTCTAATAAGGTCGATAGTTGTATAACCCGCTCATAACAACGCACCAATGCTTCTCCAGAAACACTTGCCACGGACAATAAATCATAGAGTTTAGCCATGATCTTATTCATAGCAAACAGGCGTTTCACAAACACCGGCTTATCGTCTACAAATTCATTCCATTCAAATCTACCTTGCACATTCAACAGAGACAACATAACCTCTTTTGCAGCTTTATCGATTTGATCAAGTGTTGTTATTAATTCCCTGACTCCACTCTTTTCAGTTGCATCGGCTGATTTAGTATCTTTAATAAATTCATTAATTTGTCTAAGACTGATTGATTGCCCTAAGAAATTACTAGCAATATCTGGCAATTGATGGGCTTCGTCAAAAATCCACACATCTGCTTCAGGCAACAACTTACCAAACCCATCTTGCTTCAAAGCATGATCAGCAAAATATAAATGATGGTTAACCACCACGATATCAGCTTGCTGAGCACGTTTTCTAGCTTTATTAACAAAGCATTTTTCATAAAAATGACAATCTGAACCCACACAGTTATCTGTATTAGATGTCACTTCTGGCCAAATCATAGACGTTTCATTCACAGAATCAACTTCTGAAATGTCTCCAAAAGTCGTTTTATTACGCCATTGTTTGACATGTCTAATATCATCCGATGCTAAACGATTAACCTTGGGTGAACGAAGACTGACATTTTCCAATCTCTCCAAACAAAGATAATTAGCTCGACCTTTTAAAATTGCCGCATCGATGGACATACCAAGAATTCGCCTTACAGTTGGAATGTCACGTTGAAACAACTGATCCTGTAAATATTTAGTACCGGTAGAAACAACCACTTTACGTCCCGAAACTAAGGCTGGCACGAGATACGCATAGGTTTTGCCTGTGCCAGTGCCCGATTCTGCAACCAAAGTGCCATTAAATTGAATCATTTCTTCAATTTTAGCCGCCATCTCTTGTTGATATTGACGTGCTTGGAAATGCTCAATCCGTTGAACAAATGGCCCTTGTGAACCTAATAATTCAAATGAATTCATCAGACGATTTTCTCTTCCACACAAGCCTGCAAAGCATCACGCCAATCCGGTAAACTTACACCAAAAACTTCTAATAATTTTTGATTATCCAAAACAGAAAAACTCGGCCTTTTTGCAGGCGTTGGATATTCCTTACTTGGAATTCCATTCACTGTCACATTTTGATCATTTAACGCAAAAATCTCTTGAGCAAACTCCGCCCAGTTAGTCTGACCTTGGCAAGTCATATGATACACCCCTTTTGGAAAGTTCAGATCAGCCATTATTTTTTGCACAATTTCAGCAGTTGCGTGTGCAATTGCGGCTGCATAAGTCGGCGATCCCACTTGATCATCAACAATATTCAATTCAGATCCAGATGCGGCTAATTTAAGCATGGTTTTGAAAAAATTATTCCCTTTTTGTGAATAAACCCATGCTGTACGAAAAATAAACGCTTGCGCACCTGAATCAAGTACCGCTTGCTCTCCTGCCAGCTTGCTCGAACCATATTCAGATTGTGGGTTAGTAGCATCATTTTCTAAATAAGGTTCAATAGCATCGCCAGCAAATACATAATCGGTTGAAAAATGGATCATGGGCACATTGACGTCCACCGCATATTCAGACATTGTTTTTGGTGCAAGACAGTTTACCTGATAGGCCAATTCAGGTTCAGACTCTGCTGTATCCACAGCAGTATAAGCACTCGCATTAATAATCAAGTCTGGCTTAATCTCTTTCAGCGTTAATTGAATATCTCTAGTGATAGTTAGATCTAATTCTTGACGGCTTAAACCAACAATTTCAGCATCCAAACCACCTAAGCAAGATAATAAATATTGCCCAACTTGCCCATTCACGCCTATGAGTGCTATTTTTTTTGACATCTTATTAATCAATTTTCGCTATTTTGCGTTTGCGCAATTCACAAAGCGTGGCTCAGTGTCTTTCAATAGTGGAGCTTTGGCATCTTTATCAGATATTAAAGGCTCTTTAATAGGCCAATCAATGGCAACCTCAGGATCATCCCAACGAATGCCCACATCCTGTTCAGGCTGATAATCTGAGGTGCATTTATAGGCAACATCCGCTATATCGCTAGTCACACAAAACCCATGAGCAAAGCCAGGTGGGACATATAATTGCTGTTTATTTTCATCATTCAAATAGGCGCCAAACCACTGGCCAAACGTTTGTGAGTCTTGACGAATATCGACTGCAACATCAAAAATTTCTCCCGAGATAGCGCGAACCAACTTTCCTTGCCATTGGGGATATTGATAATGTAAACCACGCAACACACCTTTACTAGAACGAGAATGATTGTCTTGTACAAATAGTTCAGGTAAACCTTGATCAGCCGTTTTAGCGGCATTGAACGTTTCCATAAAAAAACCACGGTCATCTCCAAAAACTTGCGGAGTAATTAATAAAACGCCTTCCAAGGGCGTTGTTTCTACTTTCATGATGTATACCGAATAAATTAATGATGGTTATTGTACTCTTGAGTGAACTGACAAGAAACAGAACTTCATCAATTTTAGATCAGGATTTAAATAACAAATCTTACAAACATTTAGGTAAAATTCAGGCTCAACATTCAATAAAGCTAATAAACTATGTCGAATCAATCTGCTGACCAGCAGCGCATCTTATTTATTTGCCCACAACCCTTTTTCGAATGGCGTGGTAGTCCCATCAGAGTCAAAGCGACCATGACAGCTTTAAGCAATCAAGGTCATCAAGTTGATTTATTAACCCTTCCAATTGGAGAAAAACAAAGCATCAATAATATTCGTATTATTCGCGCCTGGAATCTATTTAATTCAAAAAAAATCTCCATTGGCCCTTCAGCACTTAAATTATGGTTTGATCTAATATTGCTTATTCAAGGCTTCAATCTCATCTGTCGCAACAATTACGATGTGCTTCATGGCACTGAAGAAGCAGGGTTTATTTGTTATCTGCTATCCTTTTTCAACCGATCCAAAGTAGTCTATGAAAAACATTCCGATTCGTTTTCATACAACCCAAAAGGCATTTTAAAACCAATTCTTTCTCTATACCGGCTTACTGAAAAAATCACTATCAAACGCAGTGATGCAGTGATTAGCACAGGGCCTGGCCTTGATGAACAAGCCAAAGAAGAAGCACTCAACAAACAAGGTGAACTGCTACAAGCGAACAAATATTTTGTAATTCCCGACACTCCTTCTTCTATTCACGAATGCACTTTAGAAGAAATTAAAACAGTTCGTTCGACTATTAGCCAACACGCTGATGATGTGATTGTAAGCTATGCCGGATCTTTCGCATCCTATCAAGGCATTGACATCATTTTTGAGGCAATTCCAAATATCATTGCAAAAAACTCAAAAATTCAATTTGTTATTATTGGTGGCAATGAAAAAGAAATTGCTCACTATAAAAAACAATTAAAATCTGCAGGCTCACTAGAGAATGTACAATTTCTAGGCATGATTCATCCAGATAAATTACCCGCCTATCTCGCTGCTTCGGATATATTGCTAGCACCACGCAAATCGGGCATTAATTCGCCATTAAAAATTCTAGATTATTTCAAAGCAGGCGCTGCAATCGTCGCAACTAACACTACCGCAAATCAACGACTATTGAACTCCGACAATGCCAAACTCTGTGAATTTAGTGCAGCAGCATTTTCAGAAGCTATCAATGAACTAGCAGCATCAAAACTAGAACGTGAAAAATTAGGTAAAAATGCCCATGATTTATACCTACAAACCTATAATTTTTCTGAATATTCAAAGCAGCTCAAAACAGTGTATAAGTTCTTAACGTAGTGATGCTGTCAAAAGCAAAAAAATTAATCATTAAACTAATTTCTCTCGCAACCGACCATAATGGCTAATAAAAAATCAGTTCCACCTTGTGTAATCGCTTGAGCTCAAAGTCCACTACCAATCACCTCGCCAATTAAAATGTTTTTTGTTGTGTGACTTGTTGTCGCTATTTATTGTTATCGATTTAGGCACTCAATGCGAACAGCAACTGATTTAAAATTAGGCGTTTTACTTCTGGGGTCTAATTTATGCTCGGTTAATACATTGGCTTCAGGGTAATAGGCTAAAAGATTACCTTTAGGCAGATCAAAAGAGCAAGCTTTAACATTATTCATTCGACCAGTAGAAGAAACAAGATTAATCAACTCACCCACTTGAATACCTAAACTTTGCATATCTGCCTCAGATATAAATACCGATTGTCGATCAGCATTGTGTCGATAACTATCAGTCTCTTCATAAATAATGCTATTGAATTGCCCTTCACTGCGAACACTGGCCAATACAAAATCATAGATATTGTCGTGCTGATCATTAGGGATAGAATGAGTAATAAAACGTGCCTTTTTTGATTCCGTCTTAAACTCTGGTTCATGCATGATACGGCCATGAATATGAAACTCCTGTTTAGCCACACTGATATCTTTGAGCTGCTGCATGCCAGGAATGGTTGCAGCGATAGTTTCACGGATACAATCATGATTCATGAATTGTTCGAAATCAATCGGTTGATCTGGTAACAACTTTTTGCCTATTTCTGCGAGGAGTTCAACTTCAGACTTAACGTCATTCAAACGATCAATACCGCCATCGCTCAGGCGCACATAATTAAACATAGATTCCTGTGTAGTAGGCTGATTTTCTTCGTCTCTTGCTAAAACAGGCAAAATAAGCGCTTCACTATTATCAATACCATATAAATGCCCTTGATTTAGGGTAGTAGTTAAATACAGTTTGAAATCAATATTACTTATCGCGGCTTCCGCCCAAGCGCTGTTTGGAGTTGCTGAATATAGATTCCCCCCAACTATGCAAGCACAATCAATATCACCATTTTTGGCAGCATCTAATCCAGCGAAAGTGTCTAGGCCAGTTTTCGTAGGTAGTGAAATATTTAGTTGATTTTCTAATTGTTTAAACACTTCTTGAGGTAATACAGGCTTCACACCTATGGTGCCAATACCTTGCACATTGCTGTGACCTCGCAAGGGCAATAAACCACTATAGGTTTTGCCGATCATTCCTCTCAATAATGCAAGGTTAGCAATATATTCCACATTTTCACTGCCGTGTTGATGGTGAGTGATGCCCATACCCCAGGCAAAAACGGTACGTTCAGATTGTGCATAATATGCCGCAGCCTGTTCAAGTTGCTGTTGCGACAAGCCACAAGCCTTTGTGATTTTTGTCCAAGAGCTTGCTTGTATATCGGCGGCAAATGTCGCGTAGTCCTCGCAGTGTTTATCAATAAAATTCAAATCATGATGCTTGGCTTGCATAATCGCCTTGGCAATGCCCTTAATGACGGCAATATCACTGCCAATATTAGGCTGCAAAAACAATGAGGAGATTTCGGTGCCTCCGCTTAGCATAGAACGGGGACTTTTTGGCACTGCAAACTTTACTAGGCCCGGCTCTTTAGCAGGATTAATAATAATGACGTGCCCGCCTCGATCACGACAGTTTTTCAATTGATGAATAAAACGCGGATGATTAGATGAAGGATTTGCACCAATGACAAAGATCAAATCACATTGCGATAAATCATCTAGTTCCACTGTGGAAGTGCCTGTTCCAATGGTCGAGCCTAAACCAACACTCGTAGCTTGATGGCAATAATATGAGCAATTATTGACGTTGTTTGTCCCATATAAGCGCGCTAGCAATTGCAGCAAAAAACCAGACTCATTTGAAGAACGTCCAGAAGAATAGAAAAAGGAACGATCAGGATCAGTTTGAGAAAATTGCTGTGCTGCGTACTTGAGAGCCCAGTCCCATTCAACCACTTGATAGTGTTGACTATCTTTAGCTTTATAAATGGGATTTGCTAATCTGCCTGCATGTTCTAGTTCTTTAGGCGATAACTCTCGGAGCTCCTTAATGGAATGCTGGAATAATTCAATGGGAAGTGGCGGTTGAATATCCGTGGATTGTGCTTGAATACTTTTGTTGCAGACAGACGGAAATTCTCCTAACTCATTCGTCATCCCACCTTGTTGTCCACCCATACCAAGCCCGCAAGCCTTACACGCATTTTTAGCAGTTAACGCTTTTGCAGATTTTTTGAGGCCAATGCGTTTGACAGTATTTAAGGTATATAAAACTTTTTTAGCACCGCCACCAACAATTTTTTTATTCACATGTACTTTTTATTATTAATTTCGATGAAGTGTACAGTATTTTAAAGCTCAGTATAAATTCTGGCTGCTTGAATACAACATACAATGTTTATCTAGTTAATTATTTATATGAGCCTATCGCTTATTTCCTTTTAATATCTTCACAAATAAATATAAAACTCGAAAAACAACTAAAATAGTCAACCAAAAGACCGCAGAATCAATAAAAGTATTGAAACTAATCCAATGAAAAAACGTCAAAAACGCAACATAATATGCCCATTGTTGAATACGTTTCCAGTTTTTCCCCAACATGCGCATCGAAGAATCATTTGACGATAATGCAATTGGTAACATTAAAAAGAACGCCACCCAACCCGAGCCATATCGCCAAGTAAAAGCCTCATCCCATACTATTTCAATTTCAAAATTTAGTCTTATATACACCATTAAGTGGATGACCGCATAAGCAAAGCTCGCCACACCAAAACTTCTTCTACGTGCTAATAACCATTGGCTGATATGCCTAGTCCCTTTTTTGTTTTTCAAAAAATAACTGATAGGCGTAATGCACAAAGTCAAAACCAACAACTGCGTTGATATAAGCCCTGTGTAATACAACATCTCAGGCGGATATATATCAGGAACAATAAAGTCCCAAGCATATGGAATTGCTTGCAATGCTAGCAACAACCATAACAGAGGCTTAGAATTAATCAGTGATAAAAAAAACTTCATTTAATTGTATCCACAGCCTTTAAAATCATTTTGATGAATTAAGAGACAAATAATTTTTCATGTAGCCAAATGCTATATCAAAGACGCCAACCTTCAGGCAATTCAAGCCCTAGCTTGACTAACTCGGATTGAATATTTTCTACATCTTTTGCAAAAGCAGAGATAAACCAATCAGGCATTTTGGATTTTTCGGAAACATTAATTTTGGTTTTTACGACTTCTTTAGAATAAGTTTGATTTGGTAAATCAAGAAAGTCTTCAAGTTGCTTTAGCCAATCGCATTCATCGATGTAAATATCATCACAAAAAGAAATTTTAAGATTTTTTTCAGGCAAGCACTGCATAAGACGTTTTACTGTTTTTGAATATTCAGCACTTTTCCACATAAAGTCTTTTCTTAGTAACTTCTCAATATCACGAGGCTGCCAATTAGTGATTGAATCTTGGCCTTGCGAGCTAAACGTTATATGAAACTTTGCATGTGACCATAGCCTTTCCATTGGATTTCTCATTGTATATAGAACTTTAACAGTCAAGAAATTACTTAGAATATCCTGCCAAGCAGTTTCATCTATAAAACAAGTCAGATTGCTGAAATCAGCTAAATAACAATCATGTGCTGATTTTTCAAACAGATCTAAGAACCACCCATCATTCGTCGGTGGCTTTAAATAGTTGGAAACCCAATCTGCTTTCCAACGAAGCAAGCCAATATCATTTTCATCATGGAAATTTAAAACCGTCTGCGCTGTTCCAATTCTTGCTTGATCAGATAATAACTCTGTTACTCCATATTTGTATGCAAAGTAATGTAATTCTTTTTGAAGAGAAAACTTTATATTAGGATGATTAGCAAGCACTTGAAACATCCACGACGTTGACGCCTTCATAGCACCTACACTCAGAAAAAGCTTATGTTTCTTAGTTTCTTCATCTCTAAAAGCAATACGAGAAGCTCCAGAACGCCTAGCATATGAGCGATAAATATTTTTTAGCATGTTGCTACTCTGACGAAGTCGGCATAATTCAAAAAATCGAAATTATAGGCATATTTCAAATTTTCACAAATAAAGACATTTTAAAAATTTTGATTAAAGTTATTGATAAAGATTCTTGAAAATTAGTGATGCATCCTTCCTGTGAAGTATGCATTTCACCCTTTAAATCGTCAATATTAATTCAAGATGGATATGCCCTTTTGGTAAGGATAAAAAAAGCCCGCATAGAGCGGGCTTTTTTTATTTAATGGCGTCCCCAAGGGGATTCGAACCCCTGTTACCGCCGTGAAAGGGCGGTGTCCTAGGCCTCTAGACGATGGGGACTAATTCTTTCATTAAGAGAAACTTACTGGTTACCAGACTTTACTTTCACTAAGTTTGGTGGAGCTAGGCGGGATCGAACCGCCGACCTCTACACTGCCAGTGTAGCGCTCTCCCAGCTGAGCTATAGCCCCGCTGTTTCTCTCGTCACCGTCGAGGTGGGCGTAATGTACGGTTAAATGATGCTTTGGTCAAGCATGTTTTACATTTTTTTTTGCGTTAAGAAAAAATGCTTAGATTGGTCCCGTCGAACATGCAATCCAGTATTAATATAAGAACCCTTTTGCTCCCATTGCCCGACTAACGCTTCGGTCTTTGCCGCAGTTTCAGACTCATCATTTGCTAACAACAAACGATTTTGAGATGGCCATGAATGACGTAGTTTCAACATGCCTTCTGCCTCTAATTCTTGTATTTCTTGACCTTGCTCATCCACAATTAATGGATCAATACCAAACACTGGTTCACCCAAACCATGCAACGAACCTTCTCCTGCTTCATGTGCAAATAAAATTTGCCCAGTATTGAGCAAATTAGTTGTCGAAATAATTTTGCAATAATCAAAACTCAATTCTTTGCATCTCGCCAACACATCCGCATTGTCTTCAGAAAAAGCTAAGCCCACAACTCGCAAGCTTTCCCAACTCTGCCGCTCAATTGCATCAATATCGGAAACGACCATTTGTTCAAGACCATCTTCACGTGCATAAAGGATATTGACTTGATAATCTCGAACGATTCCCCAAAAACGTTGGTGATTTAACTTATTCGCATCTTCATCATAAATGACCGTTGTGGCACCATTTGCTAGCGCGCCCCATATGGCAAGCGCATGACCTGAGACTATATTGAAATTGGTCGCCACCCAAAACACATCACCATCATGATAATCAAAAACACGACGATAAATCATGGCGCAATAAAGTAAATATCCCGCATTAGTAAAACCAAGATGCGCTCCAGCAAATCCATGCTGATAACTCAAAAATAATGACCAATCCGCCTCGACTGAAGCTGGCTCAATAAATGGATGGTCTTGAGCAATAAAATCGTGATACCAAATATCTCGCCCAGCTTGTAAAGTCACTGGGTCTCCTCGGTTTTTGAAAATTAAAACCGTTTCGACTGATTTAATTGTACCCACAATATTTTGCATGCGCTCAAACAAAGGATAAACTTTTCCATCTCGAACACCTTGATCAGAAGCTATAACCATTTTTGGTTGTAATGCATGAACTTGCTCAGCAATTTCATCTTCACTTTTTAGCAAGTCAACAAATTCATACACTAAACCTAATCGAGCACAAGCCAACATGGCAACAATTGTTTCTGGCAACATGGTGGCATAAATGCACACCTTATCTTTCTTTTGCAAACCTCGAGCCACCAAACCATTCGCTAAACTCACCACTTCAGAATGCAATTGCTTGTAACTTATTTTTCGATCGAAGCCTTCTTCTTGAGCAACCCAAACCAAGGCAATATTATCGCCTTTTTTTTCTAAATGCCTATCCAAACAATTATAAGCCACATTCAATTGACCACCGCGAAACCAGTGCGTTTGATTGTCAATCACTTCTTCTACAATTTTAGGAGCAACTATCCAATCTAAAAATTCTTCTGCTCTAGCTGACCAAAAACTCAAGCGGTCATGTAACGATAACGTATAACGATCAAGATAAGTCTCAGCATCTATATGCGGAAAACGAATCTCTTTTTCAATATTATTATTTGATTGCATAGTATCTATCTTTATTGACATCAAACCTGATTATAACGACATATTACCAAGCAAGTTATGACAACTATACAATAGTTTATTCGCCTGACTTAACCATTAGAAAAAAATGAACCCAGCTTTCTCCATAAAGAATTGTTTTCATTTAGATTAGTCTCTGAACTATTTGATGGAGCAGTATCTACTTTTTTGACATGCTTGCCCCGTGGAGGCAAGCCCTTATCATCCCATCGAGTTTTTTTGTTATGCTTTAATCCAGGAAAGTCTTGCAACACCGAGTCTTTATACATGCCAGTATAAACCAAGTTTGCTCCTTGGAAATTAGCCTCTACGAATTTTGTTCCCGTAGTTTTAGCAAACCTCAAATTAGTATTTCGCAATGATGCCTCTGTAAAATTTGCTCTAGTAATACGAGCATAAGAAAGTAGCGCACCCTCTAGGTTTGCTCCCGACAATAAACTTCCGTTTAAATTCACTGAACTTAAGTTAAGACCCGATAGGCTTTGATTCTCAAAATTACAACCTTGTAGATTAGCTCCGCTAAAATTCGTCTTATCTAAATGCGCATCTGAGAATATTGAGCCAGATAAATTTGCACCACTAAAATCAACATTATTTAATTTTGTTAAAGTAAATTGCGCCGAATGAATATTTGCTGAAAATAAGTTTGTTTTACTTAGATCTGTGCGTGAAAAAACCGCTTCATCGAGGCAAGCTCCAATAAGAGAACAATCTGTTAAGTTTGCTTCACTAAAATCACTCTGCGTTAAGTCTGCCGCGTTCATATTTGATTGGAGCATATTCGCTCCAGCAAATTTAGTCCCATGAGCGGAAACACCTTGCATTTGACAGTCCCTTAGATCCGCATTGGTCATATCAGCGCCTGCTAATGTCGCTCCAGTTAAATTGGCACCGCCTAATTTAGCTGAATATAAATCTGCACCAGTTAAATTGGCTCCAGAAAGATTGGCTTCAGTTAAATCTGCACCCGCCAAATCAGCCCCAGTCAAATCAGCGCCGAGCAACTTTGCTTTTGATAAATTCGCATTCGCAAGGTTGCTTTGGCTTAATGAATAACCAGACAAATTAAAGCCACTAAAATCTTGTTCAGCCATCAATTTCACCCTTACTAACATAGCTGTCTTTATGTGCTATTTTTTGCCAAATACTCGATGAATTACTAGCTTTTTCAATCTCAAAAAGCATCGTTTTATGTGCTAACAGCTCCTCTTCATTCGCCCGAATCACAGGCAAAACAAGACCAGACACATCAACACTCACACGGTTTGCTGCACTCGAGTTAGCAGAACTTTGCTCATCTAATGACAATGCTGATTGCCCACCTGTCATTAGTAAATAAACTTCAGCTAATATTTCAGAATCCAGCAATGCGCCATGCAGAGTCCGATGAGAATTATCAATTGAATAACGTTTTGCTAATGAATCTAAATCATTTCTTTGCCCTGGGTGCAGCTCTCTTGCTGTTGCCAATGAATCAATCACTTCGCAATAATCCGCAATCTTGCCCAAGCTTGGATCAAGTCGATTCATTTCAGCATCTAAAAAGCCAATGTCAAAACCAGCATTATGAATGACCAACTGTGTGCCTTTAACGTAGTCCAAAAATTTATGACACACGTCAGCAAACAATGATTTATCTGCTAGAAACTCATCACTTAAACCATGAACATCAAACGCACCTTGCGGCATCGGCATTTGGGGATTCAAATATTCATGGAAATTAACGGATGTCAGACGTCTATTAACCATTTCGACACAACCTATTTCAACAATTCTGTCATGTGCAGGGTTCAATCCCGTAGTTTCAGTATCAAGAACTACTTGTCTCAATTCACTCATATTTATCTTTTATTTTTATCATTTGTTAGACGTTCATCAATGCCTTGATTTGCTAATTGATCTGCCTTTTCATTGCCTTCAATACCCACATGCGCCTTAACCCATGACCATTGAAGATCGTGTTTATCTGCTTGTTCATCCAATCTTTGCCAAAGGTCTTTATTTTTAACCGGTTTTTTTGCCTTGGTCCGCCAATTATTTGCCTTCCAATTTGGAATCCACTCAGTGATGCCATTTTTCACATAAGTTGAATCGGTATACACCAGTGCTTTGCATGATCTAGTTAACGCTTCTAAGCCCTGAATTGCTGCCATAAGCTCCATGCGATTATTCGTGGTATCACTCTCACCACCACATATCTCTTTGGTTTTTCCTCCATAAGAAAGATAAACACCCCAGCCTCCTTCGCCAGGATTACCTCGACAGGCACCATCTGTATAAATTTCAACTATAGTTTCTTTTGCAGACATTCGTGTTGTCGTTTAGAATTTGAATTTGTTGCGACTTGCTGACCTATTTTACCAGCTTTATAGCGACTGAATGAATAAGGCTTCGTTACCATTTGCCCAAAAAGACGCTTCCGAGCTAAAAGCCAATATCCGCCAGCCATCATTGGCATCCAACGATTGCCAATTTTTTCGACTTTTTGACCCAAAGCTTTTTTTCTAGGCTTATTCACTAATGCCGAATAATGAAAAAGATCGCCACCAATAATTTCACAGCCCAACAACGACAACCACTCTTTCATTTGCCCTTGACTCACTGTGGGCAAAAATGGGAACTTAGTTGGGAACAATTTAGCCTGGAAGCCAATTAGACTAAACAAATTAATACCAGAAATCATAACAATTCCATCACTAGCAGTGATGCGGTAAATTTCACGTAATGCTGCATATGGGTCGATACTAAATAAATTCATTTGCGGCACAACAACCACAGCAAATTGATTACTTGCAAATGGCAGCGCTTCTAAATCAGCAACCACCTGATTGGATTCTTGCACAGATTCAAATGTATTTGCCGAATTACTGTGCCGTTGTAACAAATATAATGCGGAGCTAACATTAATTTCAGCAATATAATTATTTTTCTCTGACATCGTCAATTGCACGCCTATTTGACCACATAAGATAGAGCTTAACCTATCAAAACTTTGTTTCTCTTGGTTAAAAAAATTTTCTGCTGACGGGCTTGTTAACCAATCATTAACATTTCGTGTCATTTAACTATTCTCTTTGATTAAACATTGAAGCCTTGAACACTTGAATTTATACTCGCGCATTATGAGAAATATACATCTATTTATAATACTTACGATTTTTGTTTCAGGCTGCTCAACGTTAAGAGACTCTTCGCCAGAACAATCAAAGAGCACTCCACCAACCCCTACTTTAGAAGAATCTCCTAATCAGAGTCAACCAAGTCGAAAAGATTCAAAAGAAATATCTTCTCAAGCTACAAATGAAAAGCAACAAGCGCAAGAAAAGATCAAGCTTGATACTAGCAAAGCTGGGAGCACTGCAAATACCGAAATCCCTCTTGAAAATGCATACCCACATCAAACTGACAAACCACGTTTTGCAGTTATTGAACAAGATAAACAAAAACAAGCAAGCAGTGATAAAAAACCTGATGTTCAACAATTATTGTTTGACCGTGTCATCTCTGGTTATCAAATTGAACTTAACAAACATCCAAAAATTAAAAAATTTAGAAAGTTTTATTTAAACAATATTGATTATGTTGAGAGAGTCCTTGAACGATCTCGCCCATATCTATTTTTTATTGTAGAAGAAATTAATAAACGCGGTTTGCCAATGGAACTTGCATTATTACCTGCAATTGAAAGCGCCTATCTAACCAATGCTACCTCCCGCTCGAATGCAGCTGGTCTTTGGCAGTTTATTCCAGCTACCGGCCGCTACTTTGGTTTAAAACAAAACTGGTGGTCTGATCAACGTCGTGATGTCATTCTATCTACTCAGTCTGCATTAGATTATCTAAAAGAGCTGAATATAGAATTTAATGGTGATTGGTATCTATCAATTGCTGCTTATAATGGCGGGCGAGGCACTATCGCCAATGCAATCAAACACAATAAGCGCCGTGGCAAACCAACTGACTATTTCTCGCTTAAACTAAGTCAAGAAACAAGCAACTATGTGCCAAAGCTAATTGCTCTTGCGGACGTAGTACGTCATGCGCATTTATATAATTTGAATGTACCTGAAATTCCTAACAATCCATTTTTTGCAAAAATTGAAACTCCAGGCCAAATTGACATGGCTCGTTTAATCAATAAAACATCATTAAACAAAGATATTTTTTATCAATTAAACGCTGGCTTCAAACGCTGGGCAAGCAGCCCTGAAGGACCGCATAGAGTGATCGTGCCTATCGATTCAAGTAAAAATGTAAAAGAATACCTTGCTTCTCAACCTGCGAAACCTAATATTCGCTGGCGTAATCACAAATTAAAAAGAGGTGATACTCTTTATGGACTAGCTCGAGAATACAAAGTTAGCATTCAAGCTATTAAAACCATTAACAATTTAAAATCAAGTCGTTTGCGTGCTGGCAAAACTATTTTGATACCTTTACGTTCTGCTTAATCTGAATTTCGATTCAAACAAAAAATATCTGCTGTTTCTCTAGCAAGCTTAGGATTGGTCAAGTGATGTAGATAATAATCTCGTCGAGAATCAACTTTTTTAAATCCGTAGGCTAAATACAAATGTTGGGCAACCAAATTTGATTGTCTAACTTCAAGCCATATGTTGATTATCGTGGTTGGCAACATATTCAACCAATTTTCTAATAAAAAATGACCAATTCCTTGAGATTTTTTCTTCGCATCAACCACAATATGTAGTAAGTTCTCCTCATCAAGAACTTGCTGACAAATTAAAAAAGCAACAATTTGATTCCCATCAACGGATTCTGTTTTCTCAATTAACCAAATTTGATGAGCGGTATAACTCGACTGCAACTGAGACCTACTCCAAGGGAAAGGATTAGAGCGCTGTTCAAGCAAATGAATTTGCTGCAAATCCTTTTTAACAGCAAGTCGAAGAATTAAACCATCAGTGTTTGTAGTGCTTGCCAAACTAATCGTTTCTTTTCAGGTTGAGCAAGCAAATTTTCGGCAGAATCAGCATAAATAAACTGTTTTTCAAAAAAAAGTGTATGTTGTTCAAATAAACCCCAAGAAAATTCTGTAGCGAGAAAAATCACTGCTGACAACTCTTGACTTAGAGTCTTATCAAGACTTTCAGACTCTAAATAGGTGTCTGCAATAGAAGCAAATTCCCATTGTGAACCAGTGGCTGCAACTATTTTATCTATCAATTGCAACTCTTCTGCCTTTAAACTTGACTGAGGCAATACCCACAACCAGCGAGATTGTTGGCCTTGCGCATCCAATCGCACACTACATGCAGCATAAGCAGATAAGCTCTTAATAACTTTGTCATTTGCAGCTGTATCTATCTCTTTTTTATTACTAGCAACAGTTTCAATGGTTGTCAGAGCTTTCTTAGCAACAACATTACGTTGTTCCCAGCGTTGAATTCCCATAACTTGCAAATGGTCAACCATCACTAGCAACTCACCTTTAAATTGGCCCAGACATCTGCGGATGAGTTCGAGTTGAAGCTGTTGGTAAACGGCTAATAGCAGACAAATACGATTTCGCAGAAGCAATAATAATATCTGTGTCAACCCCATTGCCGTTCGCCACCTTACCATCATGTGCAATGCGCACTGTGACAACACCTTGAGATTCTGTGCCCTCAGTAATTGCATTGACAGAATAAAGTTGCAATTCAGCTTGGACGTCAAGAATATTTTTTATGGCTTTAAATACTGCGTCAACAGCGCCATCTCCTTCAGCTGAAGAAGAAAGCACCTCACCATCAAACTCGATACTAACCTCGGCTTTTGGCGACTCATTGAGTTTGGTTGAGACATTCAAGTCAACTAGCTTTAGCATTTCGGTAGTCTGTTCAAACTCAGCATTTCCGACTAAAGCCAATAAATCTTCATCAAAAATATCATGTTTTTTATCAGCTAATACTTTGAATCGCGAAAACGATTCATTGATTTCATCATCATTAGCAAATTCATAACCCAGCTCTTGCAAACGAGTTTTAAATGCATTTCGTCCTGAGTGTTTACCCATCACCATCCGATTGGTTTGCCAGCCAACATCTTCGGCTCGCATAATTTCATACGTTTCACGAGCCTTAATAACACCATCTTGGTGAATCCCTGACTCATGAGCAAACGCATTAGCACCAACAATTGCCTTATTTGGTTGCACCTGAAAACCAGTAATATTCGACACCAAACGGCTACAATTCATTATCTCAGGAGTATTAATTTTACTTTCTACATCGAAGTAATCTTTTCGGGTATTAACCGCCATGACTAATTCTTCTAACGCAGCATTTCCTGCACGCTCACCCAAACCGTTGATAGTACATTCAACCTGACGTGCACCATTGGTCACAGCTGACAAGGAGTTGGATACTGCTAATCCCAAATCATTATGACAATGCACCGACCAAATAGCTTTATCAGAATTGGCAGTGCCAGCAATAATATCAGCGACTAATTGGCCAAATTGCTGTGGAACAGTGTAGCCGACTGTATCGGGAATATTGATAGTACGAGCACCGGCATCAATAACCTTTTCAAAAACCCGGCATAAAAAATCTAACTCACTACGGCCAGCATCTTCAGCTGAAAATTCAACATCGTCGGTGTGATTTCGAGCAAATTTTACCGCCCAAACCGCTTGTTCCACCACTTCATCAGGAGTCAGGCGGAGCTTGTGCTGCATATGAATTGGAGAAGTAGCAATAAATGTATGGATTCTTCCAGAATTTGCATGCTTGATTGCATCAGCTGCTGCTTGCAAATCCCGTTCTATAGCACGAGCTAAACTACAAACTGTTGAATCTTTGATCGTATTTGCAACCGCTTGAACTGAATCAAAATCACCTGGACTTGCTGCTGAAAACCCTGCTTCAATCACATCAACACCAAGCTTTTCTAAAGCTTTAGCGATACGGACTTTTTCTTCCAAATCCATCGATGCACCTGGGCTTTGTTCACCGTCACGCAGCGTTGTATCAAAAATAATTAATTGGTCTTTCATGGCACTATTTTATTTTAAATTTGTCATATTTCCCATCATTTAAACATTCAAATAAAATGAAATGGAAAAATAATTTAGATTAATAACATCTATTGCTTCGATCACTATCAAGATCAATAGAGGTAAAAAAGGAGATTATTTTAAATAGAATTAAATTGCGCGAACGCGCAGCAGACAAAAAACTAATAGTAACAACAAAGCTTGTGACAAGTTCATCACAATTGTATTCATGAAATATTTAAGCTCAATATTGCTATGCATGGTTTAAATATAACAAACCTATACTCTGAAGCAAGTATTATTTTAATGGATAAAAGCACCATTTTCTCTCAGGCTTACTCTATAATATTAGACCAAGAAAATAGCAGAATAATAATATTATGAGTGAAAGCGATATTGATTTAAGAAAAGCTGGCTTAAAAGTCACCTTGCCACGTATCAAAATTCTGCAGATATTAGAAGAAACAAACGAACACTATAGCGCGGAAGACGTATATAAAATTCTTTTGGACGCAAATGAAGATGTTGGACTTGCAACCGTATATCGTGTGCTAACTCAATTTGAATCAGCGGGATTGGTCATGCGGCACAATTTTGAAGGTGGTCATTCAGTCTTTGAATTAAACCGTGGTGAACATCATGACCATATGGTTTGTGTTGATGATGGATCAATTATTGAGTTTCACAACGAAGAGATTGAGCGCTTACAAGAGCAAATAGCAGATGAACACGGTTTTGAACTGACCGATCACAGCCTAGTTTTATATGTAAAAAAGAAAAAAACGAAATAAGACTAACTATTTATTTCAATAAACAAATAACACTTTATCTGAGACAGATTTTTTTATTTTCTGTTCACAAAAACTTAAAATCTGCTCAGAAATTTGTTCCGTATAAGTTACCATATTATTTTCATTTAAACTCATTCCTGCTTTAAACAACCAATGTTCTGGGTATAGTTTACTAATCGTTTTATGGAAATCTTTAGGCAAACGCACGGCACCTAAAGTTACTGAATCAATCCGCTCAACATCAATTATTTCAAACACCTTATTAAAGAACGCTTCATAACACAGCTCAAAGTTTTCATGCCACACGACTGGGTCAAACCGTAAGCCCACACGCCAACCAGCTTCTTGAAGTTGCACTATTGCCTGGAGTCTTTTCAACAGTTTTGGAGTACCCAATTCAACAGCTGATATCACTTCGTCTGGATTCAAACTAAATGCTATCACAACATTAGACATAGCTGCTCGATTCAAGAGACTGCGAATTTGAGTGCTTTTTGTCCGCAACTCTAAAGTTGCTTTTGCCATTATTGGTTCAGCAAAAACTTCCAAAAAATACTCAGCAAAACCAGTGACTGGCTCTAAAGCTAAACTATCGCAATCATATCCAGAAAAATACCAAGGATTATCCGCATCGCTTTGCTGTACATGTTGGCGCAAATCTGCCGCAAACTCGTCATAATTCACAAATAATAAGTAATTCGCTGATCGATACATTCCTTGCAAAAAACAATAGCGGCAGTCATAAATACAATTGAGCATATGTGAAAAATAAAAATTCGCATCACCTCCTGCTTCATACTCAGATGGCGTTGGAATAATTTTTTTGCCTTTTTTATTTGCCAAAATCAAAGCAGGCTTTCTTTTTTGTTCTCGAAAATCTTGAGATTTAACATTAAAAATTTCAGTATATTTTTCAATATCGACTTGCTCAGCCTTATTGAAATGATCAATAACTTGCTTAACCAAACCTTGATTTGGCAAATCCTTCTCAATATATAAAATGTCAACCATATCTAGAAAAACAGCTAATCAACTAAAAATCAAAAACATAAAAAAACTCGACTGGATTATACACAGTCGAGTCTCAAACTAATTCAGTTTAATTAACTAGCTAACTAGCTTGCCATTTGATCTGAATCAAAATTTATCACTTTACCGATTGCCATTTCCGATTGAAGTTCAGCAATTAACAATTGTGATTCAGCATCATACTCTTCAATATTTGCATGCACTCTTTCAAAAAGCTTATCAAAACTTTCTTGATCAGCTTCCGCTGCAAAGATTTTTAACATTGAAACATTAATCTCATGATCATCTACATTCGCAGCAGTAGCAAAATTCAATGTTTTCTTCGCTTCTTCATAATCACCAGATTCAATTAACTGTTTAATTCGATCAGGGAAACTTAATTCTTCTACATCCATTAACTCTTCATCATCAACAAAAAAGCTATAATCTTCAAAGTCTTCTTCGAAATCGCCTTTAGCTACTACTTCATCAGCAAATCCCTGGTCTTGCGCATTAGCTTGATTACTTCGTTCAGCCATTACTTCTTCTTGACGTAAATGTTCTAAATCACGAATAGGCATACGTTTTTTACTAACTGAACTCAACAGTGATTCAGTTTCATCGTACTCATAACCTCCACCAAACAATTTTAATATAGCAGGAATAAATCGATTTCTAGCAACATACAACAAACCTAACAAAAATACAGCTAGCGCCCCTAAAGCCAGCGTTAGCCATGATAACTTGCCTGTAATAGCTTCTTGGATTGCAGTCAAAGCACTAGGCTCTTCTTGACTTAGTTGTTCTTCTTGAACAGAAGCTTCTTGAGAGACTTGCTCAGTTGGAGCCGATATAATAGTTTCTTCATTTACTACTGGATCTTCTACCACTGGATCTTCGCTCTCAATCGCAGCCTCACCATCAATAGGCGCAATTTCAGTTTCAACCACTTGAGAAACTTCTTGAGTAACTTGCTCAATTGGAGCTGATGAAATAGTTTCCTCGCTTACCACTGGACTTTCTACCACTGGCTCTTCGCTTTGAATTGCAGCCTCGCCATCAATAGGCGCAATTTCAGTTTCAACCACTTGAGAAACTTCTTGAGTAACTTGCTCAATTGGAGCTGATGAAATAGTTTCCTCGCTTACCACTGGACTTTCTACCACTGGCTCTTCGCTTTGAATTGCAGCCTCGCCATCAATAGGCGCAATTTCAGTTTCAACCACTTGAGACGATGAATCTGTTGTCAAAACATCAACGGCATTGCTATTTGCAAGCGTGTTGTTTGAAGACTCATAAACAGCCAAACGTTCTTCCAATATTCTTATGCGCTCTTCTTGAGCTTCTAATTGTTGATTAAGAGAACTGACTTCATTCTTCAACTCATCAACCGCACTAAGCTCAGAAAAACTAACGACGTTATTATTGCTGGTTTCAGCAGTTTCAGAAATAACTACTGAATCGTCAGTAGAAACTTCCTCAGAAACAGATTCGACAGGTGTCTCAACAACACTATCACTTTCTGTAGCAATTAGTGTATTGGTTGCTTCTGTTTGAGCACTAAGTAACCTAACCGCGCCCAATTCAGTAACTTCGCGAACAAAAGACTCTTCAGGAATATTCAGTATGCTACCCGCTTGTAGTGAAGATACATTTTGTGTGCTAAAAGCTTGAGGATTAGCACGAAATAAGGCCCACATCATTTGATCAATTGATACATTCATTGATTCATTAATACGACGGGCTACTCGCCAAAGCGATTGACCATCTAATACAGGACCAAATTTTTCAGGAATAGCACCTGCTTGCGCCCAATCATAAGGACCCATAATTTCATTCGAATAAGTTCTGGAGCTTGCATTAGAATTTGCAGAATTAGTAATGCTATTTGTTACTGAGATATTTGTTGGAGTACTTTCAACAATTTCAGAACTACTGCTATTTTCTTGGGTAATCAGAGCATTACCAATTGGAGACTCACCAGCTAGAGGCTGTAAATCAATCAAAGCTGTCAATTTTCGTAACTGAGTAACGCCTTTATAATCAACCTTTACACCCACATCAATATAAGGTTCATTAAAGGGCTCAACAGTAGTAATAAGAATTCCTTTTTCTGGCCCCTTTGACACTACTTTGTAAACCAAACCATTATCCTGCTGTGAAACATTCAACTCACCTAACTGAGATGAACTAGGTTTTGAAACAATTAATTTATTCAAATCAATAATTTCAGCAGAATCAGAAACAGGTACAAAAATACTTAATGGCTGACCAATATATGACTGCGATTTGGCTTTGCCAATATTCAATGCTTCAACACTTGTGAAAGTTAGTAGTGAAATTGACAACCCAGCAATTACCGAAGCACTTCTGTGTTTCACTATTTTTTTCAACGATTTATCTTCTTTTTTCAATGACTTATCTACTGAATAAAAAGATTGTTGTTTATTATTATTATTTATTCCCATTTTTATTCCCATTTTAGCATGCACAATTTACAAAATTTAACGCTAACTTTATACATACCCCTTCATGTACAACTAAAATATGTTAGCAATTCTTAACATATTGTAAACTATTCATAAATTCTTAACAAATCATTAACTTTTTCTTAACTTTTATTAAGCTTGTCAAGCTATTGAAATAACTACACTATTTTTGGCTCAATATTTTGTAACCACTTTTTACAATCTTTCAAAAAATTTGCAGCATTATTATAAGATTGCCACTGAGGCCCTCTATCTCCAGTATTTTTTTCCATCACTACAACTGCATTAAGCGTTTCTTTTAATTGCATCTCTCGAGTTGCAGTCAAATGCCATTGCCTTTTAATCTCTTCAATTATCGCTAGTTGATCAGTTTTCGTTTTATCATTAAAAACAACTATTTCAAGCAGCTCGGTTAACGCAGTTAACAGCGTTGCATAACAAGTTTGCAGTGTCTTTTTGCTCAACGCTTTATAGGGATTTTCTGGATTATCAGAAACTACTTTCAATACATGTATTTTGTCGTTAGTTAAGCAACGATTTGCAATATCAAAAAATGCACTCGCCTCCATATCAAACGCATATTTCGAGCTATACTTATCACTTGGAGCAGATAAGGTTTTTAGCGCAGATTGTTGCCCACGCCAGCGAAAATTAATACTTGGGTAAAATGCTTGGTTCGATGAGTCATCAATTATTTGATTAATAAGCGCCGTATCACCAATTGACAAGACTCCATGCCCAGATAAACCAACATTAATGACCCGCCTAAACAAACAAAACTGACGAACCCACATCATAGCTGCTGCCATATTTGTTTTACCTACGCCAGCTATTAACACTCTAACTTTGCCTGATATGTCTGAATTTTTTCCTGATTGCGTTGATTTAGCTCCATATAGTTTAAAACCACATTCTCCACATTGAAAATGTAAATCATATTTAACAAGTATTGCCTTGGCTTCTGGCAATAAAGCACAAACAATAAGCACCTCATTCATATTGTCAGAATCTTTAGACATTCTTATTTATCCATTTAAAATAAATGTTTACGTTGTTCACAAAAAACTAGCAATTCACGATTTTCATGTTTCTGCGCACCTTGATACAAAATAGTTAATTTCTTCTGCAACACCATTTTCAACTGCTCAGATTGTTTGCACAAGAGATTTCCATCCAACAACTTTTGCATCGCTAAAATTCTATATTTATCCATACCAAAATATTGTCGCGATAATTGGTCAACATGACCACCATACTTTTTGACTTGTGGATCGTCAATCAATGCAACTTCATATTTAGCACAAAGCCTAAGCCAAAAATCATAATCTTCACAGACTATGAATTCTTCATCAAAACCTCCGAACTCTTGCCAAATATTCCGATGCATCACAATAGACGAAGGTGACATCGCACATAAATGCAAACAATCCGAAAATATATCTCCTCGTTTTTTTCGGTGCTTTTTTTTAGAATTGACTCGAACACCATTACGAATCCAAATTTCTTCACTATGACAAACCAACAAAGCTGTTCTTTCTAGCTCGAGTAATTGTAGCTCCATTTTTCTCGACAACCATTCATCATCGGAGTCAAGTAATGCAACCCAGTCTGAATTTACATGATCAAAGCCATTATTCCTCGCTACACTCACGCCTTGATTCTCTTGCGTAATTAAAATGACATCAGGATAATTATTCTCAATTAACGCTCGTGTTTGATCATTTGAACCATCATCAACCACGATTATTTCAGCTGCTTTTATTGTTTGGTTCAGCACCGAATCTATGGCTCTAGCCAATACATGTGCACGATTATACGTTGGAATAACAACCGAATAGCTCATATTATTGCGCATAAACAACCACTAACGTCTCGAAAAAACAACAGATGCGACTTTAATCATGTTTTGCATTACACATATTTAAACAAAGGGCTTTTACCGACCACAAAAAAGCTATATTAACAAACATGAGGTACCGAAATTTACTTCATCAGATTACTCTCTATGTTTCATTAAAAAGCCCGTGAGTTACAACACTCACGGGCTTCTTTTTTTGTAACATTTTGCTAAGACTTAACTTAATAAATCTTCTATGGCTGCACGTTCTTCACGCAACTCTGTTTCAGTCGCATTCATACGTTCACGGCTAAAATCAGAAATCTCCAAACCTTGCACAATTTCATACTCACCATTTTTACAAGTTACCGGATAAGAATAAATAATGCCCGGTTCAATTCCATAACTGCCATCACTTGGTATAGCCATGCTCGCCCAGTCACCTTCGTCAGTGCCTAAAGCCCATGTTCGCATATGATCAACCGCCGATGATCCAGCTGACGCAGCACTAGACGCTCCACGCGCATCAATAATTGCAGCTCCACGTTGTTGAACTGTTGGAATAAAATCATCCTCTAACCATTGCTGCTCAACTGATGCAGCTACAGACTTACCATCTGCAATTGCATTAGAAACGTCAGGATACTGGGTTGCAGAATGGTTACCCCAAATAGTCATGCGCTTAATTTCAGTAGTTTGCACATCCAACTTCTCCGAAATTTGGCTTATTGCACGATTGTGATCCAAACGTGTCATCGCAGTAAACTGTTTTGGATCAATATCAGGCGCATTACTTGCCGCAATTAACGCATTAGTATTCGCTGGATTACCGACAACTAGCACTTTAATATCACGGCTAGCAACCTTATTGATTGCCTTACCCTGTACTGAGAAAATAGCAGCATTAGCTTCTAGCAAATCTTTGCGCTCCATACCAGGACCACGCGGACGAGCACCGACTAACAATGCATAATCAGCATCTTTGAATGCTACTTCTGGATCATCTGATGTCACAATGCCATGCAACAATGGAAATGCACAATCATTTAGCTCCATCACTACGCCTTCTAATGCGCCCATAGCCGGAGTTATCTCCAACAATTGTAGGATTACTGGTTGATCTGAACCAAGCATACTACCAGATGCAATACGAAATAATAATGCATAAGAAATCTGGCCAGCCGCTCCAGTGACGGATACTCTTACAGGTGCTTTCATAACTTCCTCTTAAGAATCAAATATTATAATAAAGAATAACTAGGAGGCAGGATTATAGCCCAATATGCAACCTGAAGAAATACACATCAAAAATTGCTTACCAAGCTATTTATATCCAAAAAATTATACCTGCGTGCGAATCCTCCTTCTTTGCAATTTAGCGACCAATAACGCTAATAAAATCGCTGGGAAATACAAAATCTCTTTAGGCAAACGATCCGTGTCTTTTTTAATGCCAGAAATCTTCCAATCGAAATCAATTCCAACTTTTTCAGCCGAACTACCAAAAACAACTTGATCAACATTCCAGCCTCCTTCAACTGAGCTCAACTCCAAGCCAAATGAATTCAATTTTTGCTCAGCCGAATCTTGATCTTCTGTTAATTGCAAGCTCACTGTTTTCTTCACAAACTTGCCTTCTAATGTTTCACCTTCCACATTCAAAGCAATAAATTCACCTTTCCGCAATTTATCCAATTCTTGAGTCAACTCAGTTGGAGCCAAAATTTGCGTTGGCTCAAACACTTTGTCCCAAAAATAACCGGGTCTGAAAAACATGAATGCCACTAGTAGCAATATCAAAGTTTCTATCCATTTAGTCTTGGTCAACCAATAACCCTGAGTCGCAGCTGAAAAAGCTAATATCCCTGCTACTGCGCCAAAAATCACCACCAATAATTGAAAAACACTATCAATACCAATCAACAACAACTGAGTATTAAAAATAAACATAAATGGCAAAATCGCGGTACGAATATCATAAGTAAAACCCTGAATACCCGTTTTAATTGGGTCATCACCAGAAATTGCCGCTGCCGCAAATGCGGCTAAGCCAACTGGCGGCGTATCATCCGCCAAAATTCCAAAATAAAACACAAATAGATGCACCGCAATTAGAGGAACAATCAAACCATTCTCAGCACCCAAACTAACAATCACAGGCGCCATTAGAGTTGAGACGACAATATAGTTTGCCGTAGTAGGTAAACCCATACCTAAAACAATGCAAATCACTGCAGTAAAAATCAAAATCAACATCAGATTGCCGCCAGAAATGAACTCCACAAACTCAGTCATCGTTTGGCCTATGCCGGTCAATGTTACTGTTCCTACAATTACACCTGCTGCAGCTGTAGCAATACCAATACCAATCATATTGCGTGCACCATCAACCATACCATCAATCAAATTATTCCAACCATCAATAGTGCGCTGTTTGAGATTTAACTCACCTCGAAAAAATGCCTTCAATGGCAAATGAGTCAGAACTACAAATATTAAACACACTACAGCATAAAAAGCTGACTGTTGAGGTGAATATTTTTTCACAGCCAGCGCCCATAAAAGCACAATAATCGGAATAGAAAAATACAAGCCAGACATTACCGTTGGTCTAACTTCAGGAAGCTCATCTAAACTAATGCTCTCATCATCGTCAGACAAATCTGGATAGCCCGCGGCAATCTTAACTAGCCAGATATATCCAACCACTACAATTAGAGCCATCGCAATACCAGCAAAGCCTCCTAATGCAGATTCCAGAAAAGTAGACCCATAAAAAACCGCAAATGACAGCACTGACAACACTAATAAATTAGTAACCCAAACTAACATTCGTTGCGCCATAGTAGGCTTAATACGACGTTCAATACCTACCATGCCGAGTTTTACCGCTTCCAAATGCACAATAAATATCAACGCAATATATGAAATAATTGATGGCAAAATCGCATGCTTGATCACTTCAAGATAGGAAATACCAACATATTCCACCATTAAAAAAGCAGCCGCGCCCATGATCGGCGGAGTTAACTGCCCATTTGTTGAAGCAGCCACTTCTACAGCGCCTGCTTTCGTGCCTGGAAAACCAACCCGTTTCATCAACGGAATGGTAAATGTACCTGTGGTTACAACATTAGCAATCGAAGAACCTGAAATAATGCCGCTTAAACCTGACGCCACTACTGCAGCCTTAGCTGGTCCACCACGCAAGTGTCCCAATAAAGCAAAAGACACTTTAATTAAATAATTACCAGCACCCGCTTTATCCAATAATGCCCCCAGCAAAACAAACAGAAAAACAAAGGCAGTAGAAACACCTAAGGCGACACCGAATACACCTTCAGTTGTCAACCATTGATGCGAAGCAACTTTATTGAGACTGGCCCCTTTATGAGCGATCACATCAGGCATATATTGACCGCCAAAGGTATATATTAAAAACACTACTGAAACGATCACTAATGGCAAGCCCAATGTTCTGCGCGTAGCTTCTAGTAAAAGCAACATACCCACTATTGCAACCGTGACATCTGTAGTGGTTGGTAAACCAGCGCGATCGACTAATTGATCCCTAAATGCCAGTAAATATAGAGCCATTGCAGCTGCAACAATACCAAGCACAAAATTAAAAATAGTTATTTTAGGTGGACGCCCTTTGATAGGCAGGAATAAACAATAACCAAGGAAGATTGCAAAAGCGAGATGAACAAACTTGGCCTGATCTTCATTTAAAACGCCAAAATTCAAAATAAATGGTAACGGCGATGCATACCAAAGTTGAAATAATGACCAAGTAATTAAAACAGCAAAAACAAGCTTGCCTAATATACCGTCTGATAAATCTACACTCCCCGTTTCGGAACTAATAAAACTCTCAGCATTTGATTTAGAAGCATCTGTTGAATCCACATTATTATTATTATTTTCTGTCATAACTTTACCTTTATATTAGTTCGTTAATCTCATGCTCCTCCATTGGAACTCTATTTAAAAAAATAGGAACCAGCATAGAAGAATCCATGCTGGTCCAAACCTCATTCCAATTAATAAACTAATCGGAACTCGCGTTCAAAGTTATAGAGCTCCTGCTTCTTTAAACGCCCTTTCTGCTCCTGGGTGCAAGGGAGCAGACAATGCAGCTGAAGCCATTTCCTTAGGCTCTAAATTCGCAAAAGCTGGGTGTAATTTACGAAAATCTGCAATGTTAGTAACGGCTGCTTTAACAATTTCATAAACTGCTTTTTCTGATGTTTTTGCAGAAGCAACAAGCGTTGCACCAACACCAAAGGTTGCAGTATCACTATCACTCCCAGAATACAATCCTCCTGGAATTACTGCTGCACGATAAAAATCGTTTTCAGCAACTATCTTGTCAACTGCAGCACCTGCCACAGTCACTACTACCGTGTCACATGATGTAGTCGCTTCTTTAATTGAACCACTCGGATGACCAACCACAAAAGCAATAGCATCCACCTTGTTATCACATAATGCTTTCGATTGTTCACTAGACTTCAACTCTGAAGTCAAAGAAAAACTCTTTAAACTCCAACCTTTAGCTTCCAATAACGCTTCCATTGTCGCTCGAGTACCTGAGCCAGGATTACCCACATTTACTCGCTTACCCTTTAAATCGTCAAATGTTTTAACGCCTGCATCTGCACGAGCAATAACCGTGAAAGATTCAGGATGAACTGACATCACAGCGCGTAAATCTTTATACGCACCTGCATCTTTAAACTTTGATGTGCCGTTATAAGCATGATATTGCCAATCAGATTGAGCAACACCTAAATCTAATTCACCCGAACGAATTGAGTTAATATTAAAAATCGAACCACCTGTACTTTCAACTGAACAACGCACACCATGTGTTTTACGACCTTTATTAACTAATCGGCATAACGCACCACCGGTTGGGTAGTAAACGCCTGTCACTCCACCAGTCCCAATGGTAACAAACTCTTGGGCACTTGCCACCGTAGGTACTGCTGCCAATGTCAGACTCGCTGCAATAGCAGCACTTAGAATTGTATTTTTCATTTTTTACCTCATTTTTATAATTTTAAATTCAAAAGCCAAACATTCTATTTGATATGCCAACAGGCTTATAAAAGCTCAACTTGATAATTTTTAGCGTGCCACTTTCCTAATAACACTTCTGAATTGTTGCATTGATGTTAATAAAGCAACAGATAAGACAACAAATGACTTTTACTCATTATGTATGAGGAAAAGTAATAACTGTAACTTCTACCATGATATATTCTCATTACACCTAAAACCTTAACAAGCGTTAATTAACCATGAAAAGAAAACTCCCTCCTTTAAATGCACTAAAAGTGTTTGAAGTAGCAGGAAGAACAGAAAATTTTAGTAAAGCTGCTGAAGAGCTTTTCATTACACAAAGTGCCGTGAGCAAACAAATCCGCACCTTAGAGCAAAACTTAAATACTCAATTATTTTTTCGAAAATCAGGTGTTATTCAAATCACTGAAGCTGGTGAACAATTACTGAAAAATATTATCCAAGCATTTGACTTGCTAGAAGCGGGAATCCAACCATTCTATGAAGACAATATCAAAGAGCGCTTAACAGTCAATATCACTCCCTCTTTAAGTTCATTTTGGATGTTTGAGAGAGTTGAACATTTCAGTAGTCGCTTTCCCGAAATTTCACTGTATTTAAATTCTGAAGTGGGTGACATTAATTGGGTCAAAAGTGGTTCTGATCTAGCCATACAAATCATGCCACGCCAACAAAACCATCAACATGCTGAACTTATTAAAAATGAACAATTAGTTTTAGTCGCCACTCCAGAATTATTAAAAAAGAAACCGATAAAAAATTTAGATGACATTCTAAAACATAAACTTATCGCAAATAATAAACGACCCAATATGTGGGAGAATTTTTTCAAAATCCTGAATATTGACAGCGCAACAATTGACTCTAGCTTGGGTTGTCAACATGCTTTTATGACGGTAAATGCGGCAATGCAAGGTTTTGGGCTTGCCCTTGTACCCAAATTATTGTGTGAGGACTTATTACACAAAAAACAATTAGAAAATCCGCTCAGCATACAAATTGACAGTGGTCGTGGATATTATTTTTTATCACCACCACACAAAAGAGAAGAACGGAAAGTTCGATTATTTTTTGAGTGGATCAAACAAGAGTTTACTAAGAAAAACCA
>CAZWHW010000008.1:43468-74142 GCA_964633815.1 uncultured Gammaproteobacteria bacterium | reverse complement strand
CGGCCAGGTCAATAAATTCTTGGTTTAGTGTTTTGCTATTAGGAACACATGCGCGTGCAGCTAATAATAAGCTTACCGGTCTTAAACGCTTGCCTCCAGCTTGAATAATATAGGCTCCTAGTTGATTGATTAGTGCTACATCAGAATTTAACTGCGTTTGTATACTGCTATTGACTCGGTGCATGTCATCCTCAACTAAGCCAAGTAGTGATTGGATATCAATGGATGATTGTGCGTTTTTTGCTGAATGTTTGTTCATGATGTTAATTTTACTGTTTCAGCGCATTGATGTCGCGATAAAAAGAGCAGAAAAGTTCTAAGATTCTTTTTATTTAGACGCATTTCTTGTCATACTACTGTCGTTTCTATGTTGCGTATTTGAATGTCTTGGAGTTAAAGGAATGAAGAAAGTATTGATTGGGTTGGGAATAATTTCAACAGTAGTTGTGATTGGTGTGCCATATGCAACAGGAGTTGTAGCAGAGACTAAGTCCAAAGAGTTGGTTGAACAGTTTAATGAGAATTATCCGCAGCTGGGAGCGATAGAAATATTGAATTATGAGCGCAGTTTTAGGAGTTCTGCATCAACATATAAATACACATTTTCTGATATATACAAAAAGGCTACGAAATTCAGCAGTATTGAATATGATTGTGATTTAGGTCATGGAGTGACAGGTGTTGATTATGCTTGTTCATTAACTAAGAATGGCGAGCAAAAAGCATTTTTTGATAAATATTTTTCTGGAAAAGACCCATTTTCTATGACAGGTAATATTTCTGCTTTTGGGGAAATAGACCAAACATTAACTGTAGATCCAGTGGTTATTCAAATTGAAAATGGTGGTGTCATTACTATTTCTGAAAAAATAGTGTTGAACACTGTTTATGATCAAAAATCTTCTTCCTATGATTTTGATGGCAAGATTCCTGAATTTAAGATTGAAGATACTGAATCAAATGATCCGGTGGTAATGTCTGTAAATACCGTGATTCTAGAAGGTGAGATCACTGAAATTAAAAATGGATTATATGTTGGTGATGTTAATCTTTCGGGTGATCAAATCAAACTTCAAGTCAAGGGTGCTAATGAGAAAATGTTAATTAGTGATTTTGAAATTGAAAGTTCGACGAGCGAAGCGGGCGCTACAATTTCTTCTTCAGCTCAAGTAAATGCTAAGAGTGCCACCATACCCAATCAAAATGGCAAATCAGATAGTTTTTCAGATGTAAATATGAGTATTGGCGTATATGGCATGGAAACTGAAGCTTTGGCTGAGTACATAAAGTTTAATCAAGAGTTTCAAAAGAAAATTTTTGCTTCTGGCGATGATTCACAGCAAGCATTGTCTGAAATGGCCGAATTGATTCCAGTGGCAGAAGAATTATTGAAAAAAGATTTAGGTATTAATGTGAAGTCTTCAGCTAAGGTTGATGGTCAAGCAAGTAATTTTTCTCTTGATTTTAAACTTTTGAATGATATGAAGTTTTCTCAAATGATGGGTTTTTTGTTCTCACCAGATGAGACTTTGGAAAATTTTAAAGGTAATGTTGATCTTGAGTTGAACAAAACATTGATAGAAAAATACCCTCAATTAGCTTTTGCAACTGCAAGTCTGCCTGTATTTGAACAAAAACCAGATAGTTTGGTGATGAATATCAATATTGATAATGGCATGAAATTAAATGGGCAAAAAACAACCGTAGAAGAGTTACAAAGATTGTTTCGTTAAATATTGAAACAATCTGGATAAAGTTATATTTTCGAGGCTATTTTATTGACACTAGGGCGCTGAGTCGTTAACATTCGCGCCCTGTCCTATGGCCTTGTTTAAAAGTGTCTTAAAGAGTTGTTAAAGCAATAATTTTGAGATCGCCATCGGACCAATACTTGAAGTCATTTGCAGTTGATTTTAGCAAGGGCTTTTGAAGATAAATTTAGATTTAAGGTACTAAAAATGTACGCAGTAATTAAAACAGGCGGCAAACAATATCGTGTTGCTGTCGGTGACAAGTTTAAAGTAGAGAGCTTAAGCGCTGATATTGGTGAGACAGTCTCATTTGATGAAGTGATGATGGTTGCGGATGGTGATAAAGTTGAAGTTGGCACACCATTACTTAGCACTACAGTACAAGCTAGAGTTTTAGCACATGGTCGTGGTGATAAGCTTCGTATTTTGAAGTTCCGTCGTCGTCAAAACTCACGGACTCGTGGTGGTCATCGTCAAAATTATACCTTTGTTGAAGTGACTGGTATTGGTGGTAAAGCGCCGGCGAAAAAAGCCGCTGCTAAAAAAGCAGAACCAAAGGCTGAAAAAGTACCTGCTAAAAAAGCACCTGCCAAAAAAGCTGCAGCTAAGAAGACAGAAGGCGCAGATGATTTGACTAAAATTTCAGGTATAGGCCCAGTGATTGTTGGCAAGTTGAACGATATGGGTATTACGACTTTTGACCAAATCGCAAAATTGAAAAAGGCTGACATTGTTGAGATTGACGAAAAGTTGAATTTCAAAGGTCGCATCGAACGCGATGAATGGATAAAACAAGCAAAAGAATTAGCCAAAGGCTAGTTTGTTTTTTAGATAATTTTGACCAAGAGGTTAGACTAAAATGGCACATAAAAAAGCAGGCGGTAGTTCACGGAACGGTCGCGATTCAGAGAGTAAACGCTTAGGCGTTAAACGTTACGCTGGTCAAGTTGTTAAGGCAGGCAATATCATTGTTCGTCAACGTGGCAGCGAATTTCATGCTGGCAAGAATGTTGGTGTGGGCAAAGACTTCACATTGTTTGCATTGAAAGATGGTGCGGTGAAATTCGAACGTAAAGGCCCTAAAAATCGTCGTCACGTGACGATTGTTGAAGCGCAAGCATAATTTCAGCATTAAAGACATTGGAAACCCCGCTTGGTGAGCAACCAGCGGGGTTTCTTTTTGACTATAGTTTGCTATTAATGATTTGCTATAGACAGCCTAAGCAATTACGCGAAAATATAATAAACGCGGTAGAATAGACACATGAATTTTGTAGATGAAGCCATCATAACAGTGAAAGCAGGCAAGGGCGGCAACGGCGCTCTGAGTTTTCGCCGTGAAAAATATATTCCACGTGGTGGTCCTGACGGTGGTGATGGTGGGCGTGGGGGTACGGTATATATCACTACTACCGAAACTTTGAATACTTTGGCTGATTTTCGTTATATCCGACATTATGAAGCTAAAAATGGCCAAACAGGTATGGGCCGTTTGAAACATGGCGCGGCTGGTGATGATTTGTATATCAAAGTGCCAGTGGGCACAGTGGTTTGTGACGACGACACGGATGAGTTAATTTATGATTTAGTTGAAAAAGATAAAACGGTGGTTATTGCTCATGGTGGTAATGGCGGTATGGGCAATACGCAATTTAAATCGAGTACTAATCAGGCACCAAGAAAGATCACTAAAGGGAAGTTAGGCGATGAGCGAACTTTACGTCTGGAATTAAAAATCTTGGCGGATGTGGGTTTGTTGGGCTTGCCAAACGCAGGTAAATCAACTTTTTTAACGGCGGTGTCTCAGGCACGTCCCAAGGTGGCGAATTATCCTTTTACTACATTGCATCCGCAGTTAGGCGTAGTGAGTTTAGGACAGGGTAGTGCTTTTGTCATTGCGGATATTCCAGGTTTAATCGAAGGTGCTTCAGAAGGGCATGGTTTAGGGCATCAGTTTTTGCGACATTTGTCGCGGACTCGTTTGCTTTTGCATATTGTCGATATTGCGCCTTATGGCGAAGAAGTTGATTTAGCTAAAGAAGTGGAAACAATAACGGAAGAGTTAAGTAAATACGAAACGGAAACTGGCACACCGTTAACGCAATTGCCTCGTTGGTTGGTGATTAATAAAATTGATGTATTGAAAGATGAACAAGTTGATCAACGTGTTAATGAGATGTTGGCTTCTCTTGATTGGCAAGGTAAAGTCTACCGTATGAGTGCAATTAGTCGTCAAGGCACGCAAGAGATTTGTAATGACATCATGCAGATGATTCAAGCTGAAGAACAACAAAAGAGAGAAGCGGAAGAAGATGCTGCGCGTAAAGCTGAGGTTTTGCAAATGCAGCAATTAGAAGCTGATCATCATCAACAAGAAGAGTAACCAAATCATGCGCGAAAAAGTCTTGCAGGCTAAAACATGGGTAGTGAAGGTTGGTAGCTCTTTAGTGACCAACGACGGCCAAGGTTTAAATAAAGAACTTATCGCAAAATGGTCGGAACAAATTATTAAATTGCGTGAACAGGGTATCGAAATTATTTTGGTGTCTTCTGGTTCAGTTGCTGCAGGTATGCGCAGTTTGGGTTGGGATGAGCGTCCAGATGCGCTTCATGAAGTGCAGGTGGCAGCTGCAGTAGGACAAGCTAACCTAGTTCGTAATTATGAAGAAATGTTTGCTAAACATGATGTGATTACGGCGCAAGTGTTACTGACGCATGCGGATTTTAAAAATCGCCAACGTTATTTAAATGCTAGAGCAACTTTTCGCAGTATGATGGAATTGGGTGTTTTACCTGTCGTGAATGAAAACGACACCGTGGCAGTCGATGAAATTCGTTTTGGTGATAATGATAGTTTGGCAGCAATGGTGGCAAATTTAATTGATGCTGATTTGTTAGTGTTATTGACTGATCAGGAAGGTTTATATGATTCCAATCCACGCATTAATCCTGACGCTAAGATGATTGCTGAAGCCAAAGCAAGTGATCCAAGTTTGTGCGATTTTGCTGGCGATACTGGCGGCAAATATGGCACTGGTGGCATGTTGACCAAAGTGAATGCAGCGAAAATTGCTGCCAAGGCGGGTGTATCGACAATCATTGCCAATGGCCGTATTGAAGATGTATTACATCAAATCAGCTTTGATGATGTTGGTACTTTATTGCTAGGCCAATCCGAAGGAGCGGTTGCCCGCAAACAATGGTTGGCGACACAGTTGCATGTCTCTGGCACACTAACTTTGGATGATGGCGCTGTTCAGAAGCTTAAAGAATCGGGCAGTAGTTTATTATCTGTTGGTGTGACTAACGTTGATGGCGAGTTCTCGCGGGGTGATTTGGTGAGTTGTGTTGATGGTGAAGGAAATGAACTTGCTCGTGGCTTGGTTAATTATTCTTCTCAAGATGCGCAATTAGTTGCGGGTAAACGCAGCCGTGACATCACCGAAATTTTAGGCAGTATTGGCGATAAAGAATTGATTCATCGCGACAATCTGGTATTTATCTAAGTCCTTGCGTTCTTATTGTTAGCGCTTGCCATAATACAAACCAATCACATGTTCAGCTTCGGCGAAGAACAGCCATCTGGACATAATGGCGCCGATTAAATGGCTAATAAAAGCAAACACTGCATTGAAAATGCTATGAGTAAATAGCAGTAAAATCACGATTGGAGTGATGCCTAAAAATAATAAACATATCAGCCGAATTTTATAGGCGTGTTTTCTACCGATCACATAAACCATTTCCTGTAAAAGATAATTATTACCGGTATGAGGCGGTTCAAATAAACGAACTTTGCCGATGTGGCCTAAACCTGTGGCCGTTTCCATTGTGGTGCCAGTGGATGAAAAGCGTTTGTCACCAACTAGCCATAATAAAATTTGTATCGCCAAGCTTGAAAGTAGAAGGAAAACTGTCACCTTCACTTGATTAGTCAGCAAAGCACCACCTGTAAGTGCTAAAACTAAAAAATAAACAGGTACTAAAAAGTGATTCCATCGAGGAATAGTTTTTAACTGGGCATAAATCATTGCAGTGGAAAACACCGTCATCACGGCAATCAAAGCAGCGATGATTCCTAACCAGGCTAAATGATTTTCTAGAAAAATGAGATTAATGGCTAAAATGCTATATATTGAAAGTGTGATAAGCGCTAACCAAGCTTCACGGCTTAACCAGGAAGTACGCCATTGTGAAAAAGACTTATATGCATTTTTGGGATTACCAAGATGGAAGGTAGAGGCAATTAGACCGCCTACAGAAAAACCATAGGCTAAAAAATAATAATAAAAAGCGGTCATTCCGCTTGTGCTTGGAATGTCGAATCCTAGCCAAACGAATAGTCCAAATCCAATTCCAGATAATACTGTGAATATGATTACTGACGGTGCTGGATGCATTATAGTTTCTCTAAAGTTTTGTCTAACCAGCGCATAAAGCCTTTGGGCTCATGACTTTGTTCTTCTAACAACGGTGTTAATACATCATTATCTTTGATGTTTTCAGAATTCTGACTGCAGTCCCAAGCATCTTTTCGACGAGGTGGAAGATATTGATTGACTGGCTTAGTATCTTGCTCGGGCATTAAATCAAAACCACCTCGTTCAGCGATGAGCTGGCTGACATGACTGTTCGGATCACTGAAATCGCCAAAATGTCTTGCCCCAGTTGGACAGGTTCGAACACAGGCGGGCTCACGATCTTCTTCAGGAAGATTTTCGTTATAAATACGGTCGACACATAAGGTGCATTTTTTCATCACTCCTGCTGTCTGATCTAGTTCACGTGCTCCGTATGGGCAAGCCCATGCACACAAGCCGCAGCCCATGCAGGCATCTTCATCGACTAAGACAATTCCGTCTTCTTGACGTTTGAAGCTCGCACCCGTAGGGCAAACAGTCACACAAGGTGCATCCTCGCAATGCAGGCAAGATTTGGGGAAATGAACTGTTTGTGCAGAACCCTCATCAGGTTGAACTTCGTAAGAGTGCACTCGATTTAAAAATGTCCCCATCGGATCCGCACCATAAGCATCAGTATCTGACAAAGGTGCGCCATAGTTCTCATTATTCCAACCTTTGCATGAAACAACGCAAGCATGACAACCCACACAGGTATCAAGATCGATCACTAAGCCTAGCTTTTTCTCAGTGGATGAAGGGAGTTGTGTCATAGTGAATACCTCTAATACCTGTTTATAATCATTTTTCTATCAACTTCGATCTGAATTCTTTATCGAGTTTTCTGTTACTGGATTAAACTCCGGCAAAGTTTGCTCTTGCGGTGCTACTTTCTGAATATTTACCCGTAGATCAAACCAAGCAGCTTGACCCGTGATAGGGTCGGAATTAGACCAGCGCATGCCATCTTCTTTGACAGGCAATAATTCATGAATCAAATGATTCAGTAAAAATCCCTTGGTTGCTTCGGGCGCGTCTTTATCCAGTGCCCAGGCACCTTTGCGTTTGCCGATGGCATTCCAAGTCCAGACAGTGTTCTCATTCAAAGCAGCCATATGCATCACAGGTACAGTAATTTCACCATGTGCAGAACTGACTTTTGCCCAGTCGCCATCCTTAAAGTCATGTTTTTCCCAGAGTTTGGTCGGCACATACAAAGGATTGATGTTATGAATTTGTCGCAACCAGGCGTTTTGACTTCCCCAGCTATGGTACATAGCCATAGGTCTTTGAGTTAAGGCATGGATAGGATATTCATCGTTATCCACATGAGTATCTTCCAATGGCGGGTACCACATTGGCAATGGTTCCATAGTGTCAATAATCCGTTGCCGTAAATGCTCTGGTGGCTGCATTTCACCATGACCTTGTGCGGCTAATTGAAATTTTTGCATAGGCTCAAGATAGAGCTGAAAGATATATGGCTGCGGTGAATCAAATAAGCCTGTAGCAACAGCCCAATCTTGATAAGCATTATTCCAAGGCTTGTAATAAAGCGCTTCTTCAGGAATATGATGTGCTTTGAAACCCCCATTTTCGATATAGTTATTTAATTGATCTGCATTGGGTTCTCCGCGGCCAAATTGTGTCCCATCACCACGAAAGCCTGCCAGTGGTCCAATACCTTCTCGTCGCTCGTGATTAACAATATAGTCAGCGTAGTCTTTGTATTTTGACGTGCCATCTTTATTAACAAATTCAGGTAAATTGAGCCGTACGCCCAAATCAATCAATACCGACTGAAACCCTCTAACATCTCGATCTGGTTCAATCACTGGCCAGCGAATGGCATCCGCAGCAGCATCGGCTTCACAAATAGGACGATCGAGCAATGAAATACAATCATGCCGTTCAAGATAGGTTGTATCAGGCAAAATCAAATCAGCATAGGCCACCATTTCTGAGGAATAGGCGTCTGAATAGATTATGTGGGGTATCACATACTCGCCGTTATCATCTTTGTCAGTCAACATGTCTATGACACTGCGAGTGTTCATCGACGAGTTCCATGCCATATTGGCCATGTATAAAAACAGCGTATCAATTTTATACGGGTCACCCGCATGGGCATTTGAAATAACCATGTGCATTAAGCCATGTGACGAAAACGGGTTCTCCCAAGTGAATGCCTTATCAATGCGGATTGGTTTGCCATCTTCATCTAGGGATAATTCTTCAGGGTCATGCAAGAAACCAAGATGAGGGCCGTCAAGTGGCGCATTAATCGCACAACAAGAATGCGGCTTCGGATGTGCTTGTGAAGGCTTTGGATAGGGCGGTTTAAATCTAAACCCGCCCGGAACTTCTACTGTGCCAAGGATGATTTGTAAAATATGTAGAGCTCGACAGGTTTGAAATCCATTGGAATGAGCAGATATGCCACGCATTGCATGAAACGAGACTGGTCTGCCGATCATGGTGTCATGTTTTTCACCGCGAAAATCAGTCCATTCTTGGTCGATTTCAATGGCTTCATCAAAGGCAGCGCGAGCTAACTCTGCAGCAATTCGTTTGATTTTTTTTGCAGAAATGCCGCACTTTTCACTGGCTTCTTCTGGTCTGTATTTTGGATCTAGGTATTTATCCACCATATGTTGAAAAACGGTGCGGTGGATAACACCATTCTCTTCATGCGTTGCCGACAAGTCAGGTTTGATGCCAGCTTGATCAAAAGGTACCAACTTTTTCGTTTTGCGATCAATGACCAAAGCTGTGTCCGCTTCATCTTTTAAAAATAATCCATATTCTTCGCTATTTTTATCAGCGTTAACTAACACCGGCGCATTGGTCATATTCGCCAGATAATCCAAGTCTATTTTGCCTGCTTTCATCAACTCATGGATTAATGACAAGATAAACAAGCCATCTGTGCCTGGTGTAATGCCGACCCATTCATCTGCAACGGCGTTGTAGCCAGAGCGAATCGGATTGACGCCAATCACTTTAGCGCCGCGTTTTTTGATCTTGCCGATACCCATTTTGATTGGATTTGAATCGTGATCTTCGGCGACCCCAAATAGCATAAACAGTTTTGTATGATCCCAATCGGGCTGACCAAACTCCCAGAACGAACCACCCATGGTATATATTCCAGCCGTTGCCATGTTTACGGAGCAAAAGCCGCCATGCGCAGCATAGTTTGGAGTGCCGTAATCTTGTGCCCAAAAGGAAGTGAAACTTTGTGATTGATCGCGGCCAGTAAAAAAAGCCAATTCTGCAGGGTTGCGTTCGCGAATAGGCTTGAGCCAATCCACAGCGAGTTCTAGTGCTTCATCCCAGCTAATGGGTTCAAATTTGCCTGACCCACGTTCACCCACACGTTTCATTGGTGATTGTAATCGTGATGGCGCATTGATTTGCATAATCCCTGATGAGCCTTTGGCACACAGAACGCCTTTGTTGATTGGATGATCTTTATTGCCCTCAATATAAGCCACTTTGCCATCTTTCATATGGACATTAATCCCGCAACGACAGGCACACATATAGCAGGTGGTTTGCCTGATTTCGTCGGATACTTTAGGTGAGGTGTTTACTTTAGGTTGCGAGTTTTCCATTATTTTGTATACCAATAATATGTCATGCAGCTAACGGTTATCTTCTAAAATCATGTCGGCTGCTTTTTCGCCGATCATAATGCTTGGCGCATTGGTGTTGCCCGATACAATCTCAGGCATGATTGAAGCATCAGCAATGCGTAGACCTTGAACACCATGAACTTTTAATCGTTCATCCACCACAGCGAATTCATCATGGCCCATTTTGCAGGTACTAGTGGGATGGTAAATGGTTTGGCTATACAAACGAGCTGCTTCAAGTAGCTGATCGTCGGTTTGAAACTGGTTGCCTGGCACGAATTCATCCTCAATCACATCTGCTAGTGACGGCGCGTTGGTAATATTTCTGGCAATTTTAATGCTGTTCACCGCGACTTCGCAATCTCGCTCATCTGAGAGATAGTTTGGGTAAATTTCGGGATATTCAAATGGATCAGGACTTTTTATATTCAAATGTCCTCTACTGTGCGGTCTGAGCTGACATACTGATGAGGTGAATGCTGAAAATGGATGCACGCCTTCTCCAGGTTTGTCAGCGCTCAAGGGTTGCATATGAAACTGAATATCAGGACGCTCAACTTTGTCATTAGAACGAGTAAAGACAGTTACTTGACTGGCCGCCAGAGTTAATGGGCCGGTACGTGTGAGAATATATTGAGCGCCAACCCATGCTTGTTTCAGCCAGCTATTGAGTTCGTCATTCAATGTTCTGAGATGCGTTTTATAGACCAATCGAATTTGTAAGTGGTCTTGTAGATTTTGCCCTACACCTGGCAGTAAATGTTTGACAGGAATGTCTAATGAATGCAGTAAATCACCGTTGCCAATACCCGAACACTGCAAAATTTGTGGAGAGTTAATCGCGCCAGCACTCAAAATAACTTCTTTATTGGCTGTCGCAGTCATTAGCGTATTGTCTTTACGAAATTCGATTCCTGTGACTTTCAAATTGTCACCTTCGTCGAATAGCAACTTAGAGACTTGTGATCGAGTAAATACAGTCAGGTTTTTGCGCTTTTTTGCGTCTTTTAGGAATCCTTTTGCTGTGCTCCAGCGAAAACCTTTATGTGCAGTTTGCTGAAAATAACTGACGCCTTCTTGGGTGGCACCGTTGTAGTCTTCATTAAATGGAATGCCTGTTTCTTGCGCAGCGTTGACAAAACGCGTCGCTATTTCTCGGCGTAAGCGTAAATCAGAGACTTTTAAAGCCCCGCCAACACCGTGATAGTCATCTTCTCCTCGTTCCTGATCTTCCGACTTTTTAAAATAAGGCAGCACACCTTGGTATGACCAGCCTTTATTGCCCAATGCTTCCCAACGATCATAATCTTCAGCTTGGCCGCGAACATACAGCAAACCATTGATGGAACTGGAGCCACCCAGTACTTTGCCTCGTGGCCATTGCAACTGACGATCACTAATGCCTGGATCAGGTTCAGTTAGATAGCACCAATCGGTGCTTGGGTTATGCATGGTTTTGAAATAACCCACCGGCACATGAAGCCAAATATTGGTATCTTTGTTGCCCGCTTCTAACAGTAAGACACGATTATTTGGATCAGCGGATAAGCGATTAGCCAACACACAACCAGCGGAACCGGCACCAATAACAATATAGTCAAAATTCAATGACATAATTGATTTCAAAAAGTCGTTGTTTCGTCTTGTTTCGACGAGTTAAACAAAACAGTTGATCGCAAATTACGATTTTTTCGCGCTTTATGAATCAACTCGAATAAAAGTGAAAATGTGCTATTGCTCGCTATCGTTTCACTATTCACCGCAATGCTGTGGCGATAAAAACAACTCAAATCGAGACCAACGCCTATGCCATAAAGTTCAATTTGCTTGTTTTTTTCAATGCTTGCAACAGTGTTCTGCAAGTGGTGATCTAAATAGTTTTTTTGATTGGCCAAATGCGTTGCAGTGTCCATAGGACAACCATCAGAAATAACGATGAGGATTTTTCGTGGTTCATGCCTTTGCGATAGTCGATCGGCAGCCCATTGCAAGGCTTCACCATCAACGCCTTCACGGTATCTATCTGATTTTAATAATGCGGCTAGATCGCGTTTAGCTCGACGCCAAGGGGTATTGACAGATTTATAGACAATATGTTGGATGCCATTTAGTCGCCCGGGATTCTTTGGCCGACCTTTTGCTATCCAATCAGTTAAGACTTTGCCACCATTCCAATCGGTGGTGGTAAAACCTAATATTTCCGTCGCGATTCCGATTCGGTTTAAAATCGTCGCCATAGTGTCAAGAAACACAGCAATGGATTCACTATGAAGTTTCATCGAGCCTGAACAATCTAATAAGAAACTGACGCTGGTGTTTACCGTTGGATGCTGGTCTTGTTGGCGAAATATTTTTCGTTCTGCGGGAGAAGTGACGATTCGCGACAATAAACGGCTATCGATATAGCCCTGTTCTTGGTGAAATAACCAGCCTTCATTTTCTGGTGCAGTCAGCAATGTTTGCCATTGCTGGCTGATACGATAAATATTGATGTGTTGCGCTCGAATTTTATGATCTAAATGTTCACGTAATCGAATTAACAGTTCAGGCCTGAGCAATTGAGCCGCATTTAATTCTTGATCATAGTCTCTGCTGAAAACCTGATAGGGCTGTTGTTTGAAATCGGCTTTTTTATCCTTGCTCAGAGCATTGTTTGCAACAGCAATATGAGTATCAGCATTGTCAAAATTAATCCAAAGTTTGAGCTTTTCAGCAAGATTTTGCTGCTCTTTGGTGATATCTAGGTCTTCTAAATCATCTTCTTGCTCTAAGTCATCATTGGTTTTCATGACTGCATGTGCAAATGCTTGGGCAATCTCTAAACTAATAGCGGCATAACTTTGTTGGTCATTAACTGCTTTTTTTAGGCTTGCAATCAAGCTGCCAAACAAGGGTGCGATTCCAGCGCGGGTGGGTTCGGTGAGATCTTCGGTGACGGCTATTACAGGATAGCCATTAAGGCGTGACCAACACATTTGTATCAGCGTGTAAAACATGATCCCGCTAGAACTCTCAGTAAGCCCTTGCTGATAACAGGTCTCTGACCAGCTTGTGAAACGGTTACGCAAATTCTGTCTGACGCCTGACCATTTTGCTGGAACGAGTGCCTCTACCCTAAGTTGTTCTAATACTTCAAATATCAGTCTATTCATGTCCGAAGTAGGGCGATATTGCTGATGCAGTGTTTCGTTGCAAAAAAGTAAACGCATGGCAACGCCATCTGCGATGCCGCGATAATCTGGCTGCAGCAAAGATATGTCTTGAGAATCAGAAATATCTAAGTGTGGAATATGCAAAGGTAAATACGTTTGTTTTTGATACAAACGATCACCTCGAAAATAGACATGAGGGTTATTACTCAATGCCCGGAGTGTTGAACCACAAAATTCTTCAAGTCGGAACCATTGTTGTGAATGATTTTGCATGACTGTTTCTGCCATTAACCTTGCTCCTTATCACTCAATGGAGAACCACCTATAGAGCTGGATATGTTTATTTCATAGCCAAAGCAACGCTGAAAATACTCAGCAAAAATGAATTGTTCAGTTTCATCACAACGATTCAGAAAAGACAAACGAAAGGCAAAGTCAACATCCTTGAAAATACCGATATTTTCCGCCCAACTGATGACTGTTCTTGGTGTCATTAGAGTAGAAATATCACCGGCTTGAAAACTGCTACGGGTCAACTCAGCAAGCGCTAACATATTGTCTAGTGATTGTTCATCACTGAAATTAGGCACATTGGCCTGAATAATGGAGCGTTCAATGTCTTTGTTCAGAAAATTCAAACTCACCACCATATCCCAACGATCTAATTGCGCTTGATTTAGCAATCGTGTGCCATGATACAAACCTGTTGAATTGCCCAATCCGACAGTGTTCGATGTTGCAAACAGACGAAACTCTGGATGTGGTTCAATAACTTTATTTTCTTCTAACAGTGTCAGTTTGCCGTCGCGTTCGAGTAAACGTTGAATAACAAACATAACCTCTGGACGCGCAGCATCATATTCGTCAAAAACCATTGCCATTGGACGTTGCAAGCACCAAGGAATAATCCCTTCTTGAAATTCAACTACTTGTTTGCCGTCACGCAGAGTAATCACATTTTTACCAATCAGCTCAATACGGCTGATATGACCATCCAAGTTGATTCGCATACAAGGCCAATTCAAACGTGCACAGACTTGTTCAATATGTGTTGTCTTGCCAGTACCATGCATGCCTTGCACAAGAACGCGGCGATTTTCTTGAAAACCTGCAAGCAGGGCCATAGTCACTTCTTTATTGAAGACATAATTTTCATCTATTTCAGGAACATCTCCCGAACGCTCGGTAAATCCAGATACAGAGAGATCAACATTAAGATCAAATACATTGTTTACATTGATATTTTTAAGAACGCTCATATCGATAATCAATCAGTCTGATATTGTTTTAATACGAAAATCATTTACCTATCCCGCCCAGTAAAATAAGCGACAAATCTGGTACCAGCGCGACAACAACCCATGTGATTAGCAGCGCTGCTAAATACGGCATGGTGTAATACAATAATTTGAGATAAGGAATATTGGTTATGCCACTTGCGACATAAAGATTTAAGCCATACGGTGGTGTGATAAAACCTATTGCATCACCGACCAGAAAAATAACGGCAAAGTGGATAGGGTCGACACCAATACTGGCGGCGATTGGCGCTAAAATAGGCGCTAAAATGATTGTGTTTGGTAAGCTTTCTAACACTGTGCCTGCTAGCAAGACAATAATCATACAAGCAAACAACACGGGATAAAAGCCGCCTAGGGAAGTGACGACTTCGGTAATGTATTCTTTTGCTCCCAATTGCGACAAAACTTGTTGCATGACAATTGAGATTGCAATGAGCGGTGCCAACATGCCAGTGATTTGTCCTGAACGCATCATGATTTTTGGCAAGGATTTTAGACTGAGTTCACGAGTAACAAAGACTCCAGCGAGCAAGCAAAATCCAGTAGTGACACCCGCCGCTTCGGTAGGTGAAAACGCTCCGCTGTAAATCCCCCAAATGACAATGCCAATCGCTAAGAATCCAAGCCATGCCTTGGTTCCTGTGGTGGCAATTTTCTTTGGACTAAATGGTGCTATAGTACCCCATTTATTGCGTCTTGAAAGCAAATAACAAATCAACATCATGGTGAACACCATTAATGCACCAGGGATTAATCCACCAATGAATAAATCTCCAATGGGCAGGTTTAGCATAAAGCCATAGACGATAAAAATGATGCTCGGCGGAATAATAATGCCGACAGTGCCGCCAGCAGCAATTGTGGCAGCGGCAAAGCGAGTGTCATAGCCTGATTCTTTCATTGCTGGATGCATAATGCTGCCGATAGTGGCAGTGGTAGCGGAATTTGAACCTGAAATAGCGGCAAATAAACCGCAGGAACCTAATGAGGCCATCCCTAAACCACCGCGCAACCATCCTAGTAAAGCGTAGGCAAAATCAACGAGTCGCTTGGCGATGCCGGCGGCATTGATCAAGTCACCCGTTAATATAAATAGTGGTAGAGCCAATAAGCCATAAAAGTTTAAACCTTCATATAAGGTGACTCCAATATTTGCTAGTGTGAAGTCAATAACCAGACTTACTCCAACAACCCAAAATCCAATCACCAAGAAAATAGGAACACCAAGGATAAAGAATACTGTAACTCCTAGACTGATAAGTGAAATTAATAATGAATCCATATTACCTCCTCCCTAGTCATCCAACATTTTGCCTTGTATAAGGGGCTTGCCTTGTTTGTAATATTGAATATCTTCCATGAGATTTCGAGTGACTCGGTAAAGCAACAAGCTCCATGCAAGTGGGGTAGCCAGATAAAACCACCACTGCATCACATCATCCGTTCCTTGAACAATGGCAAAGTTATCATATGAAATTTGCACTTGCTCGATAGAAAAATAAATCACAATGATGCCGAAGATGTACCACAGGACGGCATCTAAGATGAGGGTCAAAAACTGACCTTTTTGAGAAAGTCGATCTCGGACTTCAGAAAAGCGTAGGTGTGATCGCTGTTTGGTGTTGTAGGATGTGCCCATCCAAGTTAACCATAGAAACAAATAGATTGGGATGGTGGTGCTCCAAGCGGCCTGTTGATTGAAGAAAAATCGACGAATCACTTCGACAAAAATAATTGAAGCCATGGCGCCATAGGATATGACCATTATCCATTTTTCAATATCATCATGAATGCGAGAAAATACTGACTTAATCATCTTGAGACCTCTCTAATGAATAGCAGGGATATGTGTTTTCCATAGTTTTTTAATTACTTTTTTCTTTTTTGTAATTGAAAGTACCCCTTGTGTTGCTTGAAAAAATGAAGCACGCAGCACAGAAGTTTTGGTTTATATAGAGTCAAAAAAATGCTGTGCTAATAATGATTAGCACAGCATTTTGCGTACATAAGTACTCTCTAAATAGCTAAAAGTGCGAGTTATCTCATTGCAATGAACACAACACTTTTAGTTATTGAGCAAAAGCTGAACTAGATTTTATTAGCTTTTCCACCAGCGACGTGGAGTGACATTCTCAGCCAAAGTATTCAATGGGATTTCACGAGCCACTTTATGTATGTCTGAATAGGTATCAATCCCTCCAGCCCATTTATCAAGACGTCCACGCCATTTCACCCACGGCTCTGGGTTATGTTCTGGAGCACAAATTTTGGCAGCTTTTTCACGTTCGGCATCCGATAAATGTGCAACTCTAACGCCGTGCTGCTTAAATAAAGTGCCAGGTAGTTGCGGTGTAGTTGCGCCAACAGTATTTGATAATGAGGCTTCTTGCGATGCTTGAACTTTCACTTGAGTTAAGTAAGCAGACTCCATTACTGCATCCTGCAATTCACCACTGAACTTATCAAAAACACGTGAATCCATCATGGTTGCTTCAGTGCCGCAGAAGAAACGTAAATCAACTGATTGAGCAACAACAGGTGACATATTGGCATATGCAACCGCGCCAGCCCATGTTTCTGCGCCATCAATCAAACCTTGTTTCAAGCCATCAAGTGTTTCAGACCAGGCAATTGGCACTGGATTGAGTTCCAGTAATTGCATGGCAATACGACCAAGCTGAGTACCTGTTACACGGTTTTTAGTACCTTTAAGTTGATCAATGCTGGTGATTAAAGGTTTGTCTTTCCAGCCTAAGCCCATTTGTAAGCCGCGTAACTCACAATGAGAGAATAAGAATTGCAAGTTATGCTGTTTGCGCAATGGATCACGCAGAATGCGTTGGCTTTCTGGGCTATACAGGAAGTGATATTGCGAAGCACGAGTTGGGAACATGTAGGCATAATCTAAGACGTTCAGATATGGTGCGCCGCCAGCAGAGTTTTGCGTGGAAGCAGTAAACATATCAATGATGCCTTGCTGTGTTTTCTTAACGCAATTTAGTTGTCCGCAAATTTGGTTATCGCCGATAAATTCAACGCGAATTTCACCATCAGTACGTGATTCGATGTCTTGAATAAAATCAATACATCCTGCACGTTCAATTAATAGGTTTTTTTCGTTAAAGCCTGAAGCGCCAAATTTCAAAGAATATTTAGCAGGTTTGGCATAACGACGTTTGGCTTCTTTTTCGGCAGCATTGGCCAGTTGAGAAGTGGTAAAAGTGCCACCCAAAAGGCTGGCGGCTAAAGCAGTTGAACTCAATCCATAAGTCCCAGCGACACGAAAAAAGTCTCGCCGGGTTGCATTTCCAAGAGTATTTTCTTCTGTGGTTATGAGTTGTTTTTCTTTTGTCATTTTTTCCTCCGGATCAGTTTTTTATAGACATTAGCCACTAAACAAGATAAGAAGTTTTGTTGAGCTAACTTGCAATTAAGAACTAGTGACTAATGAATCAAGGAACTTTCTTAATTTACAATGAATCAGTTTTAGCATAGACATGATTGGCTATCAATAAAAAAATCATTTTTTGATACTTTTAGTCTCATTTAGTGATAATATTAAGAAATAATAATTTTTTATAAAGCCAAATGCTTAATTTGAAGTGATGTTGGATGATTGAAGAATTCAACATTTTGTTCATTAATATGTAAACCAGAAATATGGAATTTTGAGAAACGCAAAATGTTTAGATTTAGATATTCAGCAATAAAATTTAAATTAATTAAATAAAAGTTGGCATGGTTGAAAATATACTTGAAAAGAATAAATCATCAGCAACGCTAAGAGCCTTAAGCATCCTTGAAGCGATTGCCCAATCAGAGAAGCCTTTAACGGCAACTGAGATTAATGCGGAATTGAATTTACCAAAACCAACGATTCATCGTTTGTGTTCAATGCTAGAGAAAAACGGCTATTTACAGCAACATATTGATGGACGTGGATATGTCCATGGCAGCAAATTATCTAAAATGGCACTTGGGGTATTAAACAACAACTACATGTTGCGCATTGAGCAACATGCGGTTTTGAAGCGTTTATCAGATGAAATAGGTGAAACCTGTAATATTGCGATACCCGATGGTACAGAAATCATTTATTTTGATCGGGTGGAAACGAATCTTCCTTTGCGGGTGCAGTTTCAAGTCAATGATCGTGTCCCAATGCATTGTACTGCTAGCGGCAAACTGTTTCTTAGTTATCTACCATTATCTCGGCGTCGACGTGTGATTGAGAAGTTAAAACTTAAGAAAATCACAGAAAATACAATTACGGATATAGAGCAGCTTGCTGAAGCGGTTGAAAATATCAAGAAAGAAGGTGTTGGAATCGATAATGAAGAATTTGTCCAAGGCATGGTGGCTGTGTCAGTGCCGATGATTAGCAGCAAGGGACATTTTTATGGCGCCCTCGCAATGCATGCACCAATTGTCAGAATGTCACTGTATACCTGTCGTTCCAAAGTTCCGCAATTAAAAACAGCGGCTAGAGAAATTGTTGACTTGATTGAATCGCTGTAAAGCAGTCGATTTCAGCTGATTTCCATTGAAGCTAGTTTTCCTGCAGCGGAACGCAATAAGGGAAGGTATTGACGTAACTCATCCAACGATTTTCGTGATGATGGAGAATGAATAGCCAAGGCTAGATTTATTTCAGAATGTTTATCAATCACAGGTACAGCGACTGCAACCATTCCATCTAAGTATTCACCTGTATCAAAGCCCACTCCGTTTTGCGAGATCTCGATTAATTGCTGTTCGAGCTCAGCTGGGTCAGTGATTGTTAAGTCTGTATGTCGGGTGAGAGGTGCACTGGCGATAATACGGTCACGATTTTTTTTTGGCATATTTGCTAGAAAGAGTTTGCCTGTTGCTGTGCAATGCAAGGGTAAATGTGAACCTATTGGTAAATGAATACGAATTGGCCAATTACTCTCCACGCGATGTAAATAGACTATTTCTTTGCCGTCTAGCATCGTTAAATTGCATGTTTCACCAACTTGATCAGATAGTTCATTCATGATTTTTTCTCGGTGTGAACCATAGACAGAATTGCGCATTGTTGAGGTGGCTAATTTTTGCAGACGCTGCCCTCCGACGAATGAGCGTTTGCCAAGCTCACGTCGTATTAATCCAGCTTCTTCAAGTTGTTGTGCAATCCTATGAACGGTGGGCTTGGGTAAGCCTAGTTCATCAGCCAGATGCGCACTTTGCACAGGTTGATCTTTAGCAACAATGAGTTCAAGAATCTCGATGCTGCGAAGTAATATAGATCGTTTATTTTTCTCTGGCATGGTCATTTTATCTTTGTGATCAAAAACAAAATAGTATCGTAATTCGATATTAAATATCTCATTTTTAGGTAAAAAATAAAAATAAAAAATTTTAAATAGCAAAAATGAGATTTTTAAAATCATTTAGTGATATTTATTTAAGCTTGGTCTTGACACTGTTTTGATTAGGATTATTCTGTAAAAAAACTGAACAAAAAGATCTTAATTGAGGAGATACATTATGGCTAGAATGACCCCTAGTGAAGCATTTGTAGAAACGATGGTAGCCAACAAAGTCACTGATATGTTTGGCATTATGGGCTCGGCTTTTATGGATGCGATGGATATTTTTGCACCAGCGGGTATCCGATTAATTTCTGTAGTACATGAGCAAGGGGCGGCGCATATGGCGGATGGTTTTGCCCGTGTGAGTGGGCGTCATGGTATGGTCATTGGCCAAAATGGGCCAGGAATCAGCAACTGTGTGACGGCTATTGCCGCGGCATACTGGGCACATTCTCCGGTTGTGATTGTCACTCCTGAAGCGGGGACAATGGGTATTGGACTTGGTGGTTTTCAGGAAGCCAATCAATTACCAATGTTTCAAGAGTTCACCAAATATCAAGGTCATGTCACCCATCCAGCTAGAATGGCAGAATTCACGGCACGATGCTTTGATCGTGCAATGTCTGAAATGGGGCCAACTCAGCTGAACATTCCAAGAGATTATTTTTATGGCGATATTGATGTCGAAATTCCGAAGCCTAGCCGTTTGGACCGAGGTGCTGGTGGTGAGGATTCATTAAAAGCTGCAGTTGAAATAATCAAAGAAGCTGAGTTTCCAGTCATTGTGTCAGGCGGCGGTGTTGTGATGGCTGACGCGGTTCAAGAATGTATTGAATTTGCCGAAAGGCTCGGCGCGCCAGTGGTGAACAGTTATCTACATAACGATTCATTCCCTGCCAGTCATACACTATGGTCTGGTCCTCTTGGTTATCAGGGTTCTAAAGCGGGAATGCGCTTAATTTCAAAAGCAGATGTGGTTATCGCATTAGGTACAAGACTCGGACCGTTTGGTACATTGCCACAGCATGGTATGGACTACTGGCCGAAAGATGCCAAAATTATTCAGATTGATGCTGACAATAAAATGTTGGGCTTAGTGAAGAAAATCTCTTTAGGCATTTGTGGGGACGCGAAAGCAACCGCGATCGAACTCACTAAGCGCATTGCTGATGAAACCCTTAAATGTGATGCGACCAAAGTTGAGCGTGCTGAGGAAGTCAAAAAAGAGAAAGAAGACTGGGAAAAAGAACTGGATGGCTGGACGCATGAAAAAGACGACTTCAGCATGGATATGATTGCGGAACAAGAAGGTGAAGAAGGCAACTATTTACATCCACGCCAAGTTCTTCGTGAATTGGAAAAAGCCATGCCAGAAGATATTATGGTCTCTACTGATATAGGCAATATTAATTCCGTCGCAAATTCATATCTACGTTTTGAAAAACCACGCTCCTTCTTTGCAGCCATGAGCTGGGGGAACTGTGGCTATGCATTTCCAACCATTATAGGCGCTAAAGTTGCCGCTCCAGAGCGACCTGCTGTCTCCTATGCAGGTGACGGTGCTTGGGGGATGAGTATGCAAGAGACATTGACGTGTGTGCGCCATAACATTCCAGTAACTGCGGTGGTTTTTCATAATCGCCAATGGGGCGCTGAGAAAAAGAATCAGGTTGATTTTTATGGCAGACGCTTTGTTGCAGGTGAAATTGAAAGTGGTAACTGGGCTGAGATTGCTAAGTCTATGGGCGCTGAGGGCATGCGCATTGATAAATTAGAAGAGGTTGGCCCAGCATTGAAGAAAGCCATTGATATGCAAATGAATGAAGGCAAAACTTGTGTGATTGAGATTATGTGTACACGTGAATTGGGTGACCCATTCAGACGCGATGCCTTAAGTAAGCCTGTGCGTTATTTGGAAAAATATCGCGATTTCACTTAGTAATGCATTCAAAATTAAATCTTTAATGATTTAGTCTTAAACACTTAATGCATAGTTTGTATTTAGCATGTTTTGAAAGTAATAGAACACATAGTTAAGCGCGCAAAACAGGCAAAACCACGTATTGTTTTGCCTGAAGCAACTGACCTCAGAGTGATGCAGGCTGGGGTCAGTGCACAACTTGATGGGCTCGCAGAAGTCATATTTGTTGATGATAAGAATAATATTGTAAAACTTGCTGAGCAAAATGGACTTGATTTGCAAGGCATTGTTATCAAAGACATCCACAATGAGAACTTGGACAAATATGCTCAAGTATTATATGACAAGCGCCGAGCCAAAGGGATGACGTTTGATGAGGCAAATGAACTATGTCTGCGGCCTCTGATACTGGGTGCATTAATGGTCTCAATGGATGAAGCGGATGGCATGGTTGCTGGTGCAGTCAATATCACTGCCGATGTGGTCAGATCTGCGATTGATATTGTCGGTGTCAAACAAGGTTCTGCACTGGTTTCAAGTTTCTTCTTAATGGTTTTCGATGAACATTTTCATCCATTTAATGGCGCTAAAATTTTTGCCGATTGTGGTTTGGTTATTGATCCTAGCTCCGAAGAGTTGGCAAATATTGCATTTGCGGCGGCTCAAAATGCAGAGCAGTTTTTAGGAGAAGAGCCAAAAGTAGCTTTGTTGTCATTTTCAAGCAATGGCAGCGCCAAGCATGAATCCATTGAAAAGCTTGTTGAGGCAAAGACGCATTTGCAAAAAATGTCACCTTCGCTCAAAGTCGATGGCGAAATTCAGTTTGATGCTGCGATTGTCCCAGAAATTACGGCTAAAAAAGTGCCTAATTCTCAAACGGAAGGCAATGCAAATGTGTTGATTTTCCCAAATCTTGAAGCAGGTAATATTGGCTATAAAATTGCTGAGCGAGTTGGTCAGGCTAAGGCAATTGGGCCTATTCTCCAAGGTTTAAAACATCCAGTAAATGATTTATCCAGAGGCTGTAGCGAACAGGATGTTTATAATGTAATCGCTGTCACCGCCGTTCAAACTCAATTTTAAATTGTCAGGTTTATTTAGTTATTTTATTGGTGTTTGTTTTTTTGCTGGATTAGTGTTGTCACTGATTATTGTTCAATACTACATCCAAAAATCCACAGGCCTCATCAGCAAATGGTGTTCGACAAAAACTGATAGTCAAGACAGCTGTTCTTCTGTTTTAGACAGTCGATTTGCTAAAACATTCGGCATATCTCATGCCGATATTGGGGTTGTCTATTTCGGCGGCTTATTTTCCTCGATTTTGATTCTGCAAGAAGTCAGTATCATTATATTTTGGCTCAGTATATTGACTATTCTCTATACTGGATTTTCCTTGTATGTACAGAAATACATCTTGCAAATGATCTGTATCGCTTGCTGTTTAGTTCAACTGGTCATCATCGTCCAAGCCTGTATATCGATTATATTTTTTGGTGATGATGTTTTTCTGCCATTGACGAGCAAAAATGCGATTAATCTTATCTTAATTTTTCTATTGATCTCAATGTTATGGTTATTTTTGAGATTTATGTGGCGTAAATATACTCAAGACAAAATTCAAGATCATTCGTTTTTATCTAATGCCAATATTGCGTATTTTCGAAAGCAAAAAGGCAAATTAAGCTTCGAAAAATTAGAAGGAGATATTGTGCTTGATGTAGGCAGCTCACATGTAAACGAAGTTAAAAAAAATGATCCATGGCAAGTTGTTGTAGGTATTGCTCCAAGTTGCCATCATTGTGGAGAATTTCTTGATGAGTTTTTGAAGCTGCTTAAAGAAAATCCATTACCTGTCGAACTCACTGTTCGTTTTGTAGTTTTGAGTTTTGATGAAGAGCAAGACGCTATCAATGATCAAATAGTCACTGAAACTCTTATCGCCTTGAGTCAAATAGAGAATCATCAAAATGTGATTGCGCATTTACAGCGCTGGTACAGTGAATATAGCCCTAACAATCTTAAAGCATGGTTAGCTTCTGTGCCGAAAATTGAAGATCAAGAACGAAACCTCGCTGGTATTTTTATGGCAGACGCAACCATTTGGTTTGACAGCCTTGAAGCAGAACACACTCCCGTGGTTTTGCTTGAGCAAATACCCATTGAAGTAAAAAATGTGATTTGTGTGCCAGAATTATTAAAAAATTTATCTGAGTAAGTATCTTTAGTTTTGAATTTAAGGTTCTAATATGTTGGCATTATTCCAGTCATCGATAACTTGTTTAGCTTGATAATAGTTATCATCATGGACTAATACCTGAACCAAGCCAAAAACTTGTAACTCTCCAATACCGCCTTGCAGTATGTCACCATGGATGAATGCGTCGATATCAACCTGCTGTAACATATTCTTCATTAGTTGTGCTTCGATAGCATCAGTGGCGTTATAAACAATTTTCATTTGCTACACATTGTTAAATTTAAAATAATTTTGTCTGAAATTTGGTTTTTTTAAGGTCTAATTAAATAACATAACTCAGTAAGTTAGTTACAGGAGTCGTATTATGCAGCAAAAAACTTTAAAAATATTCAAATGTTTCAGCGTTGTTTTTGTAATAATTTCAATGCTGGCTGTCGCAAGCTTAGCACATGCAGGCTTTAAATCTTACCGTGGTGGTTTTGGTTTTAAAGGCGGTCATGGACACGGTTTTAAGTTCAAGTCATCAAATTTCAAATCCTATCGGAATAGCTATTCTTACGGTAATAAATTTAGTAGTCGTTCTAGTTTTTCAGGTAAAAGCTCTTTTCGTAATAATCATTTCCCATACAGAAATTATGCTTTTCGCAATAAAGGTTTTCGTAGCAATGGCTTTCACAGTAATGGTTTTCGCAGTAAGGGCTTTGGCTCAAAACGTGTTATTGTTCCTAGCTATAAGAAGAATGCAACCACTGTGATAATTGCAGGAGCTGCTGTAGCTAATCACGTTAATGATTCTAAGCAAGATCAAGCTCAGGTACAAGATCAAGCTCAGGTACAAGTACAGGATAAGATGTCTTGCTATAACTATCGCCTAACGTCTGTTGGAGGAGTTGGAGGCTTTAAGTTTGATGGAAGTAAAAATGCTATTAAGGTGGCAAATAATAACACCATTTCTGGAGAATTTTGTGGCAGTCAATTTGTTGAATTTGAGCTTGCTAAGGTTGGTGACAATGTTGCAATAGACTTTGAATTTGCTGGAAATACCTTTGAATTCCCTGTTAATGCAGATGCAGTTCAACAAGATGGTTGGCAAAAAAAGTTTTTCTCCGTTGATTTGAAGCCAAAAAATTAAATAAAACCAAATTTCAACAAGCCAAATATGACCTTTATAATCCTATTTGGCTTGTTGAATAATTTGTTGTCGTATATCACGTAAGGTGTTTGATGGTTGTAATGATTCAGGCGTTTTATTGCATTTTTCTTTGCGCGGGCAGAGTCCTCCGCGTGAGCAAATTACAATTGCATCGTCTTTAAAGCCACGTTCAATCCAGGATATGTTTAAAACTTTGGCGACGCGCTTAAGTTCTTTTTTTATTGAATTTGGAATCGGAGCTTGTCCACCATTAGTAACGCAGTATGATTTAATTTCTTTTGCTATTTCTTGTGAATCAACGCCTTGAGATTCTAATGCCGGATTGAGGTCAATCCCAACGCAAAGCACATGAGGATTCCCTGCTAGGTCCGTGGTTCTAATAGAATCACAAGAATATATTATCTCTTGATCTCCTTTTCGTAAAATAGAAATTTGTGCTCGTAGCTTGCTAGTATTTTCATCAAATGCTCTAAATAAAGACCAATTTGGACACGGATCTTGAATAGGGCGCATGTTACCAATTGGCAAGGGAATACCGTTTCCTCGGTAGACTGCTTTTAAACGCGCAGGCTGGTAAGTATCAAAATAATGCCAATGAGGGTAAGGTGACACAGCAGTCATACGGCGCATATATGTTGATGGAGACACTTTTAAAATTTTATTATGATCAATAGCGTAGGCAGTGCGATTGAGATGTTGTTTGAATGCAACCTTTGGACAAAGCAAAGCACCAGCAAAAAAACTACATTCGAAATCCCGCCAAGCTTGTAAAATTTCTGCAGAATCAATTGTCATTGATTGGCTAAGTTCATTGACTTCTTTGTAAGTTTTTCCGATCAGCCCATGTCCAGTCATATTCGTGCTAGAAAGACCTTCGCTGCCATACAACGCTTGATGGCCAATATGTGTAGCTAGATCGTAACGCAAACTAAATGGAAATTGTTTTAGACGATCGTTAACGTAAATTGTATTTGGTTTTTCAAAGAAAGAACGCACCATAGTTTTACTGGAGATATTGGCTTCATCAACAATCTCATCAGGTTGGCGTGAAAACCATTTGACGGTCATGCCCATATGTTTAACCAAACTTAAAATGCTATCTACCGATAATGGCATGACTTTTTTGCCAATTTCTTCTGCGGCTTTCTCTAAATCAGGAAACTTATTACGATGATGTTCTTGGTGAGCACGAATTAATAAGTGACCAAACTGTTGCCCTGATGTGCCAGTTTGCGACAACATTTCTGGCAGGACACTTTGTAGATGGTCCTTAGAAAATAGAAAGCCAGGTTCTAACGCAACACCCGCGATTCCACCTTTTTGATTGTTATCGATATCGATGATTGACTCTTTTTCTGGAGATTCATCCAAAAACCAACGTATGTCTTTTTGGAATACATCAGCAATTACTTTGAGCATTTGTTCGCTAGGTACGCGTTTACCATTCTCAATCATAGACAAATAGGAAATTGACGGTGCATGTTCCGCATTAATCTGAATGCAACGCATAGATAAATCTTCCATCGTCAAATTATTGCGTTTGCGAATGTTGCGAATTTTACTGCCAATAAAATGCCCTTTACGAATTAGTGAATTTTTTTTCTTCATTTTGTGAAATTAACATTGTGAAATTCTATTTGTAAAATTATATATTTTTTTGCACTAGAATGCTAATCAAAGAGAAAGTCATGTTTTGAGAAGGCTTGATTCGAATTATTTTAACGTAGAGGTGAAAGTCATGAATGCAGAGATGAAACCAAAATTTGATATGCAGATTAATAGTAACTTTCGAGAATTTATTGATGAGGAAGTTTTACCATTAACCACTTTAGATTCACAAAAATTTTGGTTTGAAGTCCAAGCTTTGCTCAGTGATTTGATGCCGAAAAATCAAGTGTTGTTGGAAAAACGTGAAAAAATACAAAAGCATATTGATCAATGGCATCAGTCAAATCTATATGAAAAAGACAACCTTGCTCCATATAAATCATTTCTTAAAGAAATTGGATATTTAGTCGAAGAGGGTGAAGATTTTTCTGTAGAAACAGAAAATGTAGATGCTGAAATAGCCACGATGGCAGGCCCGCAGTTGGTTGTGCCGGTAAAAAATGCTCGTTTTGCGTTGAATGCTGTGAATGCGCGTTGGAGCAGTTTATATGACGCTTTATATGGTTCAGATGTGATCCCTAAAAAAGGCAAGCTAAGGCCAACTGAGCAGTACAATGAATTACGCGGTCAAGAAGTCATCCGTTTTTCACGAGACTTCTTAGATAAAGCGATTCCTTTAGATGAAGGTGCTTCACATCATGATGTCACCCTATATCAAATTTATTACCAAAGCTTGGCTGCTGTTCTTAAAGATGGCACATATGTAGGCTTAAAAAACCCGGCTCAGTTTATTGCATATAACGGCTCTAAAACTGAACCATTAGAACTAGTATTTACTCATCATGGTTTGAAAATTGAAATTCATATTTCACCAAATTGCGGAATTGCTAAAAAGGATATTGCCAATGTATGTGATATCTATATCGAATCAGCTATCACTACAATTATGGATTGTGAGGATTCAATTGCTGCGGTAGATAGTGAAGATAAAATTGAAGTCTATCGCAACTGGTTGGGTTTAATGACTGGTGAGTTGTCAGAATCATTCATGAAAGGCGACAAGAGAGTTATTCGTAACATGAAAAGAGACGATGTCTATAACACCCCAGTTGGTGGTGAGCTAACATTGCGTCGTCGAAGTTTGATGTTTATTCGTAATGTCGGTCATTTGATGACAATTGATACGATTAAAGATAATCAAGGTAGGCCGATCCCTGAAGGAATTTTAGATGGAATTTTCACTTCATTAATTGGATCTATTGATTTGCAGGATAACCCTAAAAGATGCGTTCAAAACAGTGAAACGGGCAGCATTTATATTGTAAAACCCAAAATGCATGGACCAGAAGAAGTTCAATTTAGTTGTGATTTGTTTAGCAGAGTAGAACAGTTGTTAGGGCTGCAAGAAAATACGATCAAGATTGGCATCATGGATGAGGAGCGCCGTACGACAGTGAATTTAAAAGAATGTATTCGCGCAGCGAAAACGCGTTGTGTGTTCATTAACACTGGATTCCTTGATCGTACCGGTGACGAAATTCATACCAGCATGCAAGCAGGACCATTTTTGCCAAAAGAAGAAATCAAAGCAGAACCATGGATTGCTGCCTATGAAAACTGGAATGTTGATATTGGCCTGGCTTGTGGACTATCAGGAAGGGCACAAATTGGTAAAGGCATGTGGCCAAAACCTGATGAAATGGCTGAAATGATGAAGCAAAAAAAGGCGCATCCATTATCTGGTGCTAACACCGCGTGGGTTCCTTCTCCAACTGGAGCAACTTTACATGCATTGCATTATCACGAAGTGGACGTTTTTTCTGAGCAGCAACATTTGATAAACCGTGATCGTGCCGAGCTGAATGATATTTTAACAGTTCCGCTTATGTTAGATCGTGAACTCAGCAAAGAGGCGATTGAGAAAGAGTTAGAAAACAATGTTCAAGGTATTTTGGGCTATGTTGTTCGTTGGATCGATCAAGGTATTGGTTGTTCAAAAGTGCCGGATATTAACCATGTTGGTTTGATGGAAGATCGTGCCACATTAAGGATTTCAAGCCAGCATATAGCCAATTGGTTGCATCACAAGATTTGTACCCAAGAGCAAGTGTTAGAAGTGATGGAACGTATGGCTGTTGTCGTTGATGAACAAAATGCGAACGATGAAAGCTATGAAAAGATGGCACCAAATACTGCTCAGAGCATTGCCTTTCAAGCAGCAAAAGATCTGATTTTTCTTGGTTGCGATCAACCAAGTGGTTATACCGAACCATTGTTGCATGGTTATCGATTGGTCAAAAAATCGCAATAAACAAAATAATTCCCTTTAATTTTTAAGTAAGAGATTTAACTATGAATGATTATACAAAAGAAATTAACTCCATCGCTGGTGTATGCGCTCAGAACGGCACTTCTTGGGATGCGATTAATCCTGAAAGTGCAGCACGTATGCGTGCTCAAAATAAGTTTAAAACTGGCTTAGAAATTGCCCAATACACAGCAAATATTATGCGTGCTGATATGGCGGAGTTCGATAAAGATAAAACGAAATACACTCAGTCACTAGGCTGCTGGCATGGTTTCGTTGGCCAACAAAAACTTATTTCTATTAAAAAACATTTTGGTACAACTGAACGAAAATACTTATACCTATCAGGTTGGATGGTTGCTGCATTACGTTCTGAATTTGGTCCTTTGCCAGACCAATCTATGCATGAGAAAACAACGGTTGCTTCTCTTGTCGAGGAGCTTTACACATTTCTACGCCAAGCTGATGCTCGAGAACTTGGTGGTCTTTTCCGTGAATTGGATAAGGCGCGTGAAGAAGGTGATGCTGTTAAAGAAAAGCGTATTCAAAATGAGATTGATAACCATCAAACACATGTTGTACCAATTATTGCTGACATTGATGCCGGTTTTGGTAATGCTGAAGCTACTTACTTAATGGCGAAACAAATGATTGAAGCCGGTGCTTGTGCGCTGCAAATCGAAAACCAAGTTGCCGATGAAAAGCAATGTGGTCATCAAGATGGCAAAGTGACTGTGCCGCATGCCGATTTTCATGCAAAACTACGTGCTTTGCGTTATGCATTCTTAGAGTTGGGTGTTGATAACGGCATTATCGTAGCTCGTACCGACTCTGAAGGTGCAGGTCTAACGAAAGAAATTGCGGTTGTTAAAGAGCCAGGTGACCAAGGTGATGTGTATAACTCTTTCTTGGATGTTGAAGAAATTGATGTTGCTGACATGGCGGAAGGTGATGTGTGTTTAAACCGTGATGGCAAGCTTGTTCGTCCGAAACGCTTACCTTCTGGTTTATATCAATTCCGTGAAGGTACAGGCCACGAGCGTTGCGTATTTGACTGTATCGAGGCGCTTAATGCGGGTGCTGATCTTCTGTGGATTGAAACTGCGGTTCCAACTATTCATGAAATTAAAGATATGATGGATGGAGTTCGTGAAGTACACCCAGATGCGAAGCTTGTCTATAATAATTCGCCATCATTCAACTGGACTTTAAATTTCCGTCAACAAACTTATGATGCATGGCTTGAAGAAGGTAAAGATGTTTCTGCATATGATCGAAATGATCTAATGAATGCTAAATATGATGATTCGGAATTGTCTGCGGTAGCTGATGATCGCACTCGTACCTTCCAAGCAGACACATCGCGTGAAGCAAATGTATTCCATCACTTGATTACATTGCCGACGTATCATACAACGGCATTGTCTGTTGATAATCTTGCTAAAGAGTACTTTGGTGAGGCAGGTATGTTGGGCTATGTTAAGGGCGTTCAACGTAAAGAAATTCGGGAAGGTATCGCCTGTGTTAAGCATCAAAATATGTCAGGTTCAGATATGGGTGATGATCATAAAGAATACTTTGCAGGTGAAAACGCTTTGAAAGCTGGTGGTGTGAAAAATACATCTAACCAGTTTAGTTAAGTGTTATTAAGAAAGAAAAGCATAGAGATTGAAAGGTCGCCTCTTGTTAAGGGGCACCTTTTTTATGAAATTTTTTTATCAATTTGAGTGTTTAAAATGCCTATTTCAGTTCAGCAGGAAAAGAATCGAGAATTACATTTCGATATAAGGATAAAAACTTTTTTTCTATTTTCTATTTTCTATTTTCTATTTTCTATTTTCTATTTCCTAGTTTCATTATTTCCACTGTGGAAATTACAAAGACATGATAAAAGCGCCAACTTTTC
>CAZWHW010000008.1:0-43368 GCA_964633815.1 uncultured Gammaproteobacteria bacterium | reverse complement strand
TTTCATTATTTCCACTGTGGAAATTACAAAGACATGATAAAAGCGCCAACTTTTCTTCAAGATTCCCAAGCATTATTAACTAAGCAAGGTTTTACAATTAGCGATGTTTGGTATCACGGAACCTCATCAACATTAGTTGATTCAATCTGTGCGCAAGGGTTGTTGCGTTCTGGTGATAAAGAATTCAATGAGGCAGTCAAAAAGACCATGACAACCATAGGTGATAGACATGCTGAGATAATTGAGCCTGTTTTTTTGACGCAAAGCAAGCAACTCGCTTTTTATTGGGCAGAGCAAACAGTCAAAAACCGTAGTGCTCGTTTTGCAGATGAAGGACGAGCCGTAGTGTTTGCAGTAACATTGCCAAAACAGCTAAATGCTCAAGTTAAGCCAGATGTTGGTGCGGCTAGTATATTGCTCACTAAAGAAGGAGAAAACTATATGGCCTATCTGGGCGGAATTTTTGAGGCGAATGACCTTGGTTTTCCCGAAATAGATTTAATGAATGCAAATCGTATGGAGTATTTGAACACCTTAGGTATGGCTTATATTAATAAAGATATTGATGCTTCTTGTTTAGATAAGGTCGCAGATTAAATAGCTTTAGTGTCTTATATAAAAAGAAAGTGTATTCACACGGGCACTTTGCATGCTGCAAGTTCTTTAACTAATTCACGCATAATATCGCCACGAGAAATTACCCCAATAACTTTGCCGTTTTCAATAACAGGGGCAACATTGACTTTGTTGTTATTCATTTGTGATGCAACGTCAATTAATGCGAGTCCTGGGGATGTTGAAATAAGTTTAGTAGACATAACATCTTGAGCTAAAGCAGTGTTGTCACAGTAATAAGTGCTTTGTAGAAGCTGTTCAAGACAGTCATATTCCGATACGAAGCCAATTGGATTGTTGTTTTCATCAGTTACTGGCGCACCTGATAAATTATGTTTGCTTAAATGGTTACTAACCATTGTTAAATCCATTTTTGGTCTTAAGCACAAATGTGTAGATTTCATAATTGTACGAACAGTTTTTTTAGCCATGTTTTTCTCCTTAATCATGTTTTTTTGTTATACATTAAAGTTAACACAATAAATTCAATTGGTGTTTAAATTATTAGTAAGTAGCGATATAGATTAAATAGGAATAGAAAATATGCTCAATTGTCAGATTCATGATTATGTGGAAATTGCATGTCTTTTTCGAATGTTAGTGCGTTTGAATATGAAGGACAGCAGTTCTTTTGAAGGCGAGGCGCAAGATGTAGTGAAAAATGATTTGCGACAAGAATGTTTTTTACTGAAAAATGATGATGGTATGCATCAGCTAGTTCTAAATGAAATTCAATCAATGCAAGCCTTGGTTAAAAATCAACATTTTGATGTAGTTGAATTTGAATAAAGGTTTTGTATTAGTTAAGAAGGTAGGAGTTAGTTTGCATCTTCTGACTACAAATAAATAGAAAACCACAGAAAGTAGGCGTAAAAAAAGAGCCTTAATAGGCTCCTTTAAAAAGCAATGTCTGTTAAAAATTACACAGCTTGCAAGCGTTTGTTTAAACGAGACTTAAGTCGAGCTCCACGGTTTGCATGATGCAAGCCTTTTTGCGTCGCTGAGTCAATTGCAGAAACTGCTGCTTTATAAGCATCCGCAGCGATTGCTTTGTCGCCAGCTTCAATAGCTGCAACTAATTTTTTAATCGTTGTACGCATTGCTGATTTTTGTGATGCGTTGCGTAAACGACGAACTGTATTTTGTTTTGCACGTTTGCGTGCTTGTGGAGAATTTGCCACGTTTAGTCACCTCGTTTTGTGAGGGCGCTACTATCCTGATTTCCACCTTTTCTGTCAAGCATTTTTAACCGCTTTTTATTGAATTCATCGTTATTTTTATTAGCAATGATAATCTTGGATGAATTTATAGGATTAGTTTATAGTCTGCGTGTATCTGTTATACAAAAAAGAACATTTAGCAGCACATATCATCGAAAAATGTCATTAAAATTGCTCAAATCAACAGGAGTCGTCAGTTTAATGACGCTTTTTTCTCGCATTAGTGGTTTGGTGCGTGATGTCATTATGGCTAATGTGCTAGGCAGTGGCTCTGTTTCTGATGCTTTTTTCGTAGCTTTTCGTATCCCAAATTTTTTGCGTCGTATTTTTGGTGAAGGCGCATTTTCTCAAGCATTTGTGCCTGTTTACACAGAGCTAAATGAACAAAATACACAAGAAGCTAAACGATTTATTGCCGCAACTTCGGGTCGTTTAGGTTTAATTGTTTTCATATTAAGTGTTTTAGGGGTTGCGTGCGCTCCATTTTTGATTCGTTTGTTTGCCCCTGGGTTCGTTAATGAGCCTGACAAGTTTGCTATGACAGTCGATGCTTTGCGGATTATGTTTCCATATCTATTTTTTATTACATTGGTGGCAATGTCTGGCGCAATATTAAATACATTGAATCGTTTTGCTGTGCCAGCGGCAACACCTGTGCTGCTAAACATCTGTTTGATTTTAGCGATGCTTCTCTTTATTGATGATGATAGTAATATTGCGCAAATTCTGGCAATCGCAGTAATAACAGCTGGTTGTGTGCAGCTTATATTTCAATTGCCAGCCTTAAAAAAAGAGGGTGTCTTACTTAAACCCAGCATACAATCACATCCAGCGACTAAAAAAGTATTTACATTAATGGTGCCAGCTATGTTTGGTGTGTCGGTGGCGCAAATTAATACCTTAGTAAATACAATTTTGGCTTCATTTTTGGTGACGGGCAGTGTTTCATGGCTTTATTATTCCGATCGTTTGATGGAATTTCCTGTGGGCGTTTTTGGTCTTGCTCTTGCCGCTGTGGTTCTGCCTAGCTTGTCCAAAGAACACACAAATGGCACAGCTGAAAGTTATTCTGGCATGATTGATTGGGCGTTGCGCTGGGTCGTTATGATTGCTTTGCCTGCGGCAGTTGCTTTAGCGATGTTAGCAGTGCCATTGCTTGCCACGATGTTTCAATACAATGCGTTTAAGCCGTCTGATGTAACGCAAGCTTCCTCGAGTTTGATCGCTTACTCATCTGGGGTGTTGGCTTTTGTGATGATAAAGGTGCTTGCTCCAGGGTTTTATGCACGTCAAAACACGAAAACGCCTGTTAAGATTGCTGCGTTTGCGGTTGTGTTTAATATTGTTTTGAGTTTGATTTTGATTGGCCCACTCAAGCATGCAGGTCTCGCTTTAGCAATTAGTCTAGCGGCTTGGCTAAATGCAGCTTTATTAGGTTTTACTTTATGGCGCCAATCTATTTATCAACCTGAAAAAGGCTGGTGGTTGTTTTGCCTTCGCATTGGGTTAGCGATATTGATCATGGCAATCACGATAATTATTTTTCGAGGTCAAGATGATGCGTGGTTGGCAGCTACTTTATGGACTAGGTTGTTTATGCTGGTGAAAGTGATCGTTTTGGCTGGAGGGGCATATTTTGCTAGTTTGTATGTGCTTGGGTTGCGACCACATCAATTACTATTGAATAAGGCTAAACCGTAATACTTACAATTTGCAAAAATGGAAGAATTAACCAGAATTGGTAGATCACAAATTTTTGATTTGCAAGAAGCGCAAGCAGTTTTGCCAACTGTGCAGAAAATCACAGAACGTTTGTACGCAAAGCATGAACAAATTGAGTTTCGTTTGCAGCGATTATTAATGGCTGATCCTCGTCGTCGCCATTATCAAGAAGCTTTTCGAGAAAATATCACCGAATGGAAACTCAAAATGGAGGGTCTTGGTGTTAGTGTAAATCGTCTATGGCAGGTTAAGTTTAATGTTGGTAATGGTTTTCTTTGTTGGCAATTTCCGGAATTGGTGATTGCACATTTTTTGCCAGAAGATAAGACGTGGGATGATAAAATTAAATTAAAAGAATATCTGGAATATTATGACCCTGATTGGGCTTATTGATAGAATTCGCTTATTGAATTAACGTCGAACTGACTAGCTAAACTTTATATAATGCCACCTATCCGTAAGATACAAGATCTGCCTATTGGCGCCGCTCCAGCAGTGGTGTCAATTGGTAATTTTGATGGCGTACATTTAGGCCATCAATCGGTGATTAAGCAATTGAAAGTGCAAGCAGATAAATTATCGCTGCCCATGGTGGTGGTGACTTTTAATCCGCTTGCCAAAGAATATTTTGCTGCAAAATATGCGCCAACGTCATTGGCAAACCTGCCAGCGCGCCTGACAGGGATTAATCAGCGTACCCGCTTGTTAAAGTCTTACGGTGTTGATCATGTGATTTGCTTAGACTTTGATGAGCGCCTAGAAACACAAACTGCTACAGATTTTGTGCAAAGCTTATTAGTTGATACGTTACGAACACAGTTTTTGGTAGTTGGTGATGATTTTTATTTTGGTTATAAACGCCAAGGTGATTTTGAGATGTTAGTGCGCTCTGGGCATGAACATGGTTTTCAGGTGCAGGCAATGGATACGTTCTTAATAGAGAAAGAACGTGTCAGTAGTGGGCGAGTACGTGAGGCATTGGCAGCGCATGACTTTAGTTTAATCAAACAATTACTTGGTCGTGAGTACTCTATTTCAGGCTGTGTATTAAAAGGTCAGCAATTGGGTTCAAGCATTGGTTTTCCAACGGCGAATATTGATATGGCGGGTTTGGCTAGTAGTAAACTGCCGCTTATGGGAGTTTATGCAGTTAAAACGCGTATACAAGGCCTGCAAGAAGACTTTTATGGGGTTGCGAATATTGGCGTGAGACCAACTGTTGATGGAGTGACAAATTCGTTAGAAGTACACTTACTTGATTTCCAAAAAAATGGAGTGAAACAAAGGCTCGACAAGGCTAGACAAAGCACATCGTCTGAGGCAAGCTACGCTCTTTATGGCCTCGAAGTAGAGGTTTTTTTCATGCATGCAATTCGCAAAGAACATAAATTTGCTAGTGTGGATGAATTGAAAGCACAAATCAGTGCGGATGTAGCTTCTGCGAAGCAGTTTTTTCAGAAGCTGGCGTAAAAACATAAATCTACCTAAATAGATAAAGATTAAACAGATAAAACCGTCAAGCAATGACAGATACTACTTTTGATTATAAGCAAACTATAAATTTGCCAAAAACCAGCTTTCCAATGAAAGCAAATTTGCCTGCTCGTGAGCCAACTATTTTAAAGTTGTGGCAAGACTTATCTATTTATCAAACAATTGGTGAATATAACCAAGGTAAACCAAAGTTTATCCTGCATGATGGCCCGCCATATGCCAATGGCAATATTCATATCGGGCATGCTGTGAATAAAGTCTTGAAAGATATTATTATTAAGTCAAAAAACTTATCAGGCTTTGATGCGCCATATGTGCCAGGTTGGGACTGTCATGGTTTGCCAATTGAGCATAATGTTGAAAAGAAGTTTGGCAAGGCAGGACAAAAAATTGATTTTAAAACGTTTCGTCAAAAATGCCGTGACTATGCTGCGAAACAAGTAGACGGTCAGAAGGCTGATTTTGTTCGTTTAGGTGTGTTTGGAGACTGGGATAAACCCTATCTCACAATGGATTTTAAAACTGAAGCAAACACCGTCAGAGCCTTAGGTGAAATTGCTAAAAATGGCTATCTGGTTCGCGGTTATAAACCTGTGTATTGGAGTGTGGTCGGTGGTTCTGCTCTGGCGGAAGCTGAAGTGGAATATCATGATAAAACATCGTTTTCAATTGATGTTCGTTATCCAGTAGTTGATGCTGATGATTTAGGAAAGCGCTGTGGTGATCTGGCTGGCAACGGTTTAATTTCTGTCTTGATTTGGACAACAACTCCTTGGACTTTACCTTCTAGTCAAGCGGTTAGTATGAGTGCTGATTTAGATTATGTGATTGTTCAGGTGGGTGAAGAACGATTACTTATGGCGGAAGTCTTAGTCGAGCAAGTGATGCAGCGCGGTGGTTTTCATAGCGTTGAGGACTCTAATTCCGCTGAAGGCTCTAATTATGAAATTGTCGGTCGGGTGCGAGGTGATAAGCTTGAGCAATTGATTTTGCAGCATCCATTTTATGCGCGTCAAATCCCAGTTTTATTAGGCGATCATGTGACAACCGATGCAGGTACTGGTTGTGTTCATACTGCACCTGATCACGGTATGGAAGATTTTGTCGTAGCACAGCAGTATGGAATTGAAACGCTGAACTATGTATTAGGTAATGGGACTTTTCGTGATGATGTGGAATTATTTGCTGGAGAGCATGTTTACAAAGTCGATGAAAAAATTATTGAACTATTATCTGAAAAAGCTGCTCTTTATTGTCAAGAAAAAATTGTTCATAGCTATGCACATTGTTGGCGCACTAAAACACCATTAATTCATCGAGCAACACCTCAGTGGTTTATCACATTGAATCATAATGATCTTCGTGAGCGTATTAAAACGAATATCGAAGGTGTGAAGTGGATGCCTGATTGGGGTGAAGAACGCATTCAAGGCATGGTGGCGGGCAGTCCCGATTGGTGTGTTTCTCGCCAGCGTACTTGGGGAGTGCCGATAACTTTGCTGGTGCATAAGCAAACGCAAGAATTACACCCTCGCACAGAAGAATTAGTTGAAATTGTTGCGCAAAAAATTGAACAAGAAGGTATTGATGCTTGGTTTGATCTAACCACAGAGGAATTGTTGGGCGAAGAAGCGCAAGATTACGACAAAGTGACTGATACATTGGATGTTTGGTTTGATTCAGGTGTGACGCATCACTCAGTATTGCGTGGACGAGACGAATTACAATTTCCTGCAGACTTATACCTTGAAGGCTCAGACCAGCATCGCGGTTGGTTTCAGTCATCTTTAAAAACGTCTATGACAATTAATGATGAGCCACCGTATAAAAATGTTTTAACTCATGGCTTCACTGTTGATGCGAATGGCCGAAAAATGTCTAAGTCAATGGGCAATGTCGTATCACCTCAAGAGGTGTTTAACAAATTAGGGGCAGACACTTTGCGCCTGTGGTGTGCGTCTACTGATTATAGTTCAGAGATGACAATTTCGGATGAGATTTTGCGCCGTGCCAGTGATTCATACCGCCGTATTCGTAACACTGCCCGCTATTTATTGGGCAACTTGGATGGTTTCGAGGTGGCTAAACAATTAGATTACGATGAGCTGTTGGAATTAGATCAATGGGCGGTGCGTTTGACTAAGCAAGTTCAAGACGAAATTCTAACGCATTATGATTCATTTCAATTTCACTTGATCTACCAGCGCTTGCATCAATTTTGCTCAGTAGATATGGGTGGTTTTTATTTAGATGTTCTAAAAGATCGCTTATACACCACGCCAAAAGAATCGAGAGCTCGCTTGTCAGCTCAAACAGCCATGCATCATGTTTTACAGGCAATGGTTCGTTGGATTGCTCCGATTTTAAGTTTTACTGCTGAAGAAATTTGGCAAACATTTGATGATAAAGAGCAGTCGTCGGTTTTCTTGTCTGAATGGTATGACAAACTGCCGACTGAGCAAAATCCCGCTGCTGATGCCGAGTGGTCCGAATTGATTTTATTACGCAATGAAATTAATAAACGTATAGAGGCTTTACGTGTTACTGGTGATGTAGGAGGATCTTTGGACGCCGAACTGACGATTACCGTAAATCAAACATGGTTAGATAAATTGCAAAAATTTGCAGAAGAGCTCAAATTCGTCTTTATCGTTTCAAAAGTTTCCTTAATCTTGGATGAAGGTATTAATTCCGATGCCGATATGCCACCAGAATTCCAGGGTTTAGCTATTCAGGTTGAAGCATCTACAGCTGAAAAATGTACAAGGTGTTGGCATCATTCTGACGATGTGGGTCAAATTGAAGGTCACGAAGAAGTCTGTGGGCGGTGTGTGACTAATGTGACTCAACCGGGCGGAGAAGTGCGCTTATTTGCATAGGCTTAGAATATGCTAGCAACTAATGATAATTTCGAAGATGCACCTATGCGAAAACCATTAATTTGGTTGTTTCTGTCATTTTTGATTATTTCTGTTGATCAGGCCACTAAACTTTGGGCGGAAACGCGTTTGTCGGATGGTTCAGTGATTGATGTTTTGCCTGTCTTAAATTTTGCATTAGCATACAATACAGGCGCAGCATTTAGTTTTTTAGCTGACGCAGGTGGTTGGCAAAAGTTTTTCTTTTCGGGTGTTGCTATAGTTGTAAGTGTCTATTTGACTTATGCAATCAGTCAGGCAAAAGTTTCTGAGAAACAATTAGTGGTTGCTTATTCTTTAGTGATTGCGGGTGCTTTGGGCAATTTGATTGATAGAATTCGCATAGAGAAAGTAGTTGATTTTATTCATGTGTTCTATCAAAGCTGGCATTTTCCTTATTTTAATGTGGCAGATATGGCGATCACAGTTGGTGCTATTTTGATGATCATGGATGCTTTTAATTTGAAAATTATTCGCTAGATAGGTTTATGAAATGAATATTCTATTAGCCAATCCTCGTGGTTTTTGTGCTGGTGTTGATCGGGCTATTGAAATTGTAGAACGTGCTATTAAGCAGCATGGTGCACCAATTTATGTTCGACATGAGGTCGTGCATAACCGTTTTGTGGTCGATGATTTAAAAAACAAAGGTGCAATTTTTGTTGAAGAATTGGATGAAGTGCCTGATGGCGCGACAGTCATTTTTAGTGCTCATGGCGTTTCTCAAGCTGTTCAAAAAGAAGGCAAACTGCGTGAATTACAAGTATTTGATGCTACTTGTCCTTTAGTGACGAAAGTGCATGTTGAAGTGGCGAAATACCGCGATAAAGATATTGAAGTTGTATTAATCGGTCATGAAGGACATCCTGAAGTGGAAGGCACCATGGGACAGGCTACAGATGGGATGCACTTAGTTGAAGATGTTGCGGATGTTGAAAAATTAACGGTAGCAGATGTTAATAATTTAGCCTATGTCACACAAACGACATTGTCGGTTGATGACACGAAAGTGGTTATCGATGCCTTAAAACGGCGTTTTCCTTTGATCCAAGGGCCAAGAAAAGATGATATCTGCTATGCCACCCAAAATCGTCAAGACGCAGTTCGTGCGTTATCTAGAGATGCTGATGTGATCATTGTGGTGGGTTCACCGAATAGTTCTAATTCGAACCGCCTACGAGAATTGTCAGAACAAAAGGATGTACCAAGTTATTTGGTTGATGCTCCTGATCAAATCGAAGAAAAATGGTTTGGAGGTGTTGAAACTGTGGGAATCACCGCCGGTGCCTCAGCTCCAGAAATTTTAGTAAAACAAGTGATTGATCAAGTTAAAGCATTTGGCGGGCAGGTAGTTAATGAAGCTAATGGCCCACAGGAAAGTGTGTCTTTTTCTTTGCCTATTGAGCTAAGATAACTAGCTATTTACTGAATTTGTAGAAAGACAATCTGCCATTCTTAATAGAGGGTATGAAGATGGCCTAGATTTTTTTAGCGTTTAGCGTTTAGCGTTTAGAGTTAGAGTAGCGTTTTAGAATGAAAAGTCACTGGAACTTGATTTAGCTGGCTTTATTCTCGTTGATTAATTCTTTCAGCTCAGGAACGCAAGAGCCGCAATTTGTGCCACATTGTAGTGCTTTGCCTAAGGCTTCAGGCGTATCATTGCCAGCCTCAATCGAGCTGATGATTGACGATTTACTGACTTGAAAACAAGTACAAATCATTTTCTCAGCAGGCGCTTGTTCGCCCATAACGAGATAATTCGCAGAACCTTCAATTTCAGTTTCAAGTTGCTCTGTTAACCAGGTTTTGCTGGGTAATTTTTTGACCTCTTTATGCGTATAATAAATAAGCTCAGGATGACTTGCATTGATTAATGCGAGACGTTGATCTTGATTGAGCTCGTTACTAAAGCGAATTGGTTGTAAATCTGGCCTTAAAGAGCCTATTTCAGCAAATAAAGCATCAGCATCAAAGGCATCATTAATGGCTAAGAAATAATGCTCATCAGTGCTGTTAGTTCCTAATGGTGCTTTACACCAGTACACGATCTGTTCTTCATGTTTATCAGCTTTGATAATATCGGTCAGATGTCGTGAGAATTCTTTTGTTTGTGTTTGGCTGATAGCGACAGTACACCAAGCTTGGGCAGATAATGGTGTGGCTTTGACAGGCACTGCTTTGGATTCAGGTTGGCCAGAAAACGGGTCAGTTGTTGGTGAAATAACGGCGGAGACCACAGCTGATTTTGCAAATTGATCTGTCCAGTGAATTGGAGCGAACATGTTGCCAACTAGTATTGCTGAGCTCGATTGCACGATACCTATATATTCACCATACTGATTGCTGAGTTTTGCTAGTTTACCTTCTTCGAGCTGATAGCGAATGATGTCTTCAGGGTGTACTTCAATATACGGTGCGTCGATATGACTTAATAACTTGGCGACTGTGCCTGTGCGAGTCATAGTATGCCATTGATCACGAATACGGCCAGTGTTTAGCATTATTGGTGTGTCGCGACTAATTTCAAGCTTTTGCAAGGCTGGAGTATTAGAAATGAAACGCGCTTTTTTATTTTTGGTATAAAACTTTCCATCAGTAAAAAGTCGTTCGGTGCCTTGAGGTTTTTCTTTGTTGACAGGCCACTGTATCGGCTTGAATTTTTCGTATTCAATATCGCTAATGTGAGTGAATGCTGAAATGTCGAAATCACGCGGCCGGATGTCTTGTTCGAAACCTGACAAAGCAGCGTGTTCGCGAAAAATATCAGCAGGTGAAGCATAGTCAAAATGTTCAGCAAAACCCATTTTGTGTGCAACCTGAGTTAATTGCCACCAATCATGCTTTGCTTGGCCTGGTAGTTTGCGCAAGTTGCGTTGGCGGCTTATACGGCGCTCAGAGTTAGTTACCGTGCCTTCTTTTTCGCCCCAACTGCTTGTAGGTAAAACTATGTCAGCATATTCGCAGGTATCATTTTTTACATAGTCAGAAACGGCCACAAAATCGCATTTATCCAATGCGGCACGAACTTTGTCGCTATTGGGTAAGCTGACGGCTGGATTGGTTGCCATGATCCATAATGCTTTGATTTTGCCTTCGCTAATGGCATCAAATAAATCGACGGCTTTTAAGCCTGGTTGATGGGCGATTGTCGGTGATTGCCAGAACCGTTGCACGCGATCAATATCTTCTGGCTCGAAATCCATGTGAGCAGCGAGTTGGTTAGCCAACCCACCAACTTCACGGCCGCCCATTGCATTGGGTTGCCCAGTTATCGAAAAAGGTCCTGCACCTTCCTTGCCTATTTTGCCAGTAGCCAGATGGCAATTGATAATTGCATTGCATTTATCAGAGCCCGTTGAGGATTGATTGATACCTTGTGAGTAAAAACTAATGGATTTTTCTGTATTAGCAAACCAGTCAAATAATGTCAGCAAGTCAACTATTTGCAGTTCAGTGATTTGGGCTGTTTTTTCTAACGTAAATTCTTCGACTTCCTGTTGTACAGCTGCAAAACCATCCGTACTTTTTTGAATATAAGTTTCGTCAATATGACCATTTGTGCACAAATAGTTTAGTAGGCCAGCAAAGAGAAAGCCATCGGCTGCAGGCTTAATAGGTAGATGTAAGTCAGCAATGTCGGCACTAGCCGTTTTACGAGGATCGATCAGTACAACTTTCATTTCTGGTCGTTTTTTCTTCGCGGCAACCATGCGTTGATACAACACTGGATGTGTCCATGCGGCATTGGAGCCAATCAGAATGATTAAGTCAGCTAATTCAAGATCTTCGTAAGAGCAGGGCACTGCATCAGCACCGAAAGCGCGCTTGTAACCAACGACTGCCGAAGCCATACAGAGTCGGGAATTGGTGTCGACATTGGCACTACCAATAAATCCTTTCATTAATTTATTGGCGACATAATAGTCTTCTGTTAAGAGCTGTCCGGAAAGATAAAAAGCCACACTGTCAGGACCGTGTTCGGCAATAGTTGATTGAAATTTTTCAGCAATAATGTGTGTAGCTGTATCCCAGCTAATTTGGCCAGATTTGTTTTGTGGTTCTAGCAGACGGTTTCGACCATTAACGGTTAGATCAAGTGTATCGCCTTTAACGCATAATCTTCCTAAGTTAGCTGGATGGTCTTTGCTGCCAGAAACAGAACTAACTTCAATGGTTGATTGTGTTTTGAGTGTTGCATCAACACCGCAACCGACACCGCAATAGGGGCAGGTGGTTTTTGTTATTTGAGGTTCTGTTTGCATAGGGTTGGGCATTAATATTTAAAATTTTTTTACTAGCTAAGGTCACTATGCACGGGTTGTTCTATATTTACTTTAAAACCGCATGAGGTCAATTCTAGGTTAACGATGTTGTTTAATAAATCTGCGCATCCACCACATCCGGTTGAAGCTGCAGTTTTGTTTTTTATCTCGGCCAGGTTGGTGCAGCCATCTTCAATTGCATTAGCAATGTCGCCTTTAGTCACATTATGACAAGAACAGATAGTCGCTGTTGCTGGCAAAAGCTCAGGCGGTAAATCGAATGTCGACCCATCTGCAGCTGGTAAAAGCATAGATTCTATGTTTTCAGGCAGTTCAATGTCGTTTAAAAAGTATTGCAAGATCACATCATACTCACTGCAATCACCCACTAAGGTTGCGCCTAGAACTTTTTTTCCATCAATTGAGACATTTAATCGTTTATAAATTTCATCGCGTTCGTCGCTGAAAACTAAAGAACGAGAATCGTCAGCCAGGCCTTTTGAGTCGCCAATGGAGCCAACATCAACCCCAAGCAGTTTTAGTTTAGTGCTCATGTCTGCACCAGTAAATGATATTTTATCTTTATCATTAGATTGCAGTTGCGAGACTGCAGCTTCTGCCATGCGATAACCTGGGGCTACTAAGCCATAAATAAAATTTTTCAACACAGCACATTCGCCAATTGCAAAAATATCTGGGTCGGAGGTGCGACATTGGGAATTAATTTCGATGCCGCCTCGTTCTCCCATGCTTAGGTTAGCTTCTTTGCCCAATTGATCATAAGGTCTGATTCCCGCTGAGAAAACAATCATGTCAGTTTCAAGTTCAGTATCGTCAGCAAACTGCATTTTTAGACGTAAGGATTCGCCTTGAACAATTTTTTCCGTTGCTTTGCTTGTGTGTACTTGAACACCTAAGCCTTCTATCTTACGGCGCAACATGTGTGAGCCGTCATCGTCTAACTGAACGCCCATTAAGCCAGGGGCGAATTCTACAACGTGAGCTTCGAGACCAAGATTTTTTAGTGCGTTGGCACATTCAAGACCAAGCAAGCCGCCACCAATTACAACTCCCACTTTTTTTCCTTTAGCGGAAGCCTTGATTTCATCAAGGTCTTCAATTGTACGATAAGTCAGGCAATGCGGCTGGTCATAGCCTGGGATAGGTGGAACAAAAGGGTATGAACCTGTAGCTAATACAAGTTTGTCATAAGAAAAATTTTGTCCATCTTCCGTGATGACTTGTTTATTGTCTCTATCAATTTTTTTTACAAAATCACCAAAGTGAGCTACCACACCTAATTGTTCGTAGTGTTCTTTGCTGGTCAAGGCAAGTTCAGATGGTGTTTTGCCATCAAATACTTCTGAAAGATGCACGCGGTCATAAGCGGGTCTTGGTTCACCACCAATTACGGTGATTTTAGCTGGAATATTTGCATCAGTCAGAGTCTGCACATAGTGATGCCCAACCATGCCATTGCCAATAATCACTACATTTAGATTGTTCACGCTCATGAAAAAGTGTCTCTAGGCAAAGATATTTAATTGCTTGTATACCAAAAACACTGCTTGGATGAGTATTTTGCGCTTGTATTCTTAAAGAAAAAACAATGCAGAATTTTGGATTTCAAGTAAAAAATGTTCTGGTTTGATGTGAATATTTTTATATTAAAAAAATGTTGAAAATGTATTTAATTAAGATAAACAGCGTCACCTTCAATAGAAATGGTGTAAGTCTTTACGGTGGCGTCTTCTTCTAAGCATTTTCCAGTGGTTAAGCTGAAATGCTGTTTATACAGTGGAGAAGCTACAGTAAGTTCGCCGTCAATGTTACAAATAATGCCACGTGACAAAATATTTGCTTGGCCGATTGGGTCCCAGTTATTGATGGCAAACACTTTTTGCTCAGTGTCAGGCAGATAAAAAATAGCGACTTGCTCTTGTTCGGTATCGTCATTTAACAAAGCGCAAACACCTGAGTTAGGGACAAGGTCGTCAGTGCTACAAATTTTTAGTTTACTCATAAGTCTATCTAAATAGTGAATTCAGTTATGCTGTTTGAAGCAGTGTTTAAGAAACGACTTTTAATTTGCTTCGTTTCTTTTCAGTTTCGGTCGCGGGACGGATTTGTCCGCGTTCTTCAACGAAAATGACATTGCTGTCTTTTTTGTCGGAATTCACGAATTGTCGGAAACGCTTCACTTTTTCACTGTCTTCAATTGCTGTTTTCCACTCACATTGATAAGTGTCAATAATGTGTTGCATCTGCGCTTCTAGTTCATTGGCAATACCTAAGGAGTCTTCTATTATGACTTCTTTAAGATAATCTAGGCCACCTTCTAGGTTTTCAAACCAAACGGAAGTACGTTGTAAGCGATCTGCAGTACGAATATAGAACATTAAGAAGCGATCAATGTATTTGATTAATGTTTCAGTGTCTAAATCAGTGGCAAATAAATCAGCATGGCGTGGTTTCATGCCACCGTTGCCACATACATAAAGGTTCCAACCATTTTCAGTAGCGATTATGCCCACGTCTTTGCTTTGTGCTTCAGCACATTCTCGGGTGCAGCCCGACACAGCCATTTTAAATTTGTGTGGAGAGCGCAAGCCTTTATAGCGGTTTTCAATATCAATGGCTTGCCCGACACTGTCTTGCACCCCATAACGACACCACGTGCTGCCAACACATGATTTCACTGTTCGGAGTGATTTTGCATAGGCATGGCCAGTTTCAAACCCAGCGTCAATTAGTTCGCTCCAGATGTCTGGCAAGTCATTCATTGTTGCACCAAAAAGATCAACGCGTTGCCCGCCTGTGATTTTGGTGTATAGATTGTATTTTTTGGCGACTTCGCCTAAAACGATTAGTTGTTCGGGCAGAATTTCACCGCCAGCTATGCGTGGCACGACAGAATAAGTGCCATCTTTTTGCATATTCGCCATGAAAGTGTCATTGGTGTCTTGCAAGCCAACATGATCAGGTTCTAAAACATGGTCATTCCAAAGTGATGCCATTATTGAAGCAACGGCTGGTTTGCAAATTTCACACCCAGAACATGAACCAGAGCCATGTTTTTCATGCAGCTCATCAAATGATTTGACTTGAGTACTTTGTGCAATGGTGTACAACTCTTGGCGGGTATATTTGAAGTGTTCGCAAAGATCTGTATTAACTTCTAATCCACGTGACTCTAATTCAAAATCCACCACATTTTTTAATAATGCAGCGCAACCGCCACAGCCAGTTGCAGCAGCAGTTTCGCCTTTAACATCGGCGACTGTCATACAACCACCATCAATAGCGCTGACGATATCGCCCTTAGTGACGTTATGGCATGAACAAATAGAGGCGGTCATCGGAAGTGCGTCTGCGCCTAATGCTGGCGCTGCTCCTTCAACTGCAGGCAGGATCATTGCTTCAGGATTTTCAGGTAGTTCAATCTCATTTAGAAAGTATTGCAATAAAGTGTCATAGTCACTGCAATCACCAACTAATGTGGCGCCTAAAACTTTTTTGCTATCAGCGGAGACAATAAGGCGTTTATAGACTTCATTGCGTTCGTCGCTGAATACGAATGAACGAGAACCTTCTGTTAGGCCTTTTGAATCACCAATTGAACCAACATCTACCCCGAGCAGTTTTAGCTTGGTGCTCATATCCGCGCCGGTAAATGAAGTTTTGTCGTCATCATTGTCTTGCAGTTGTGAGACAGCTGCTTCTGCCATGCGGTAGCCAGGGGCGACTAAGCCATAGATGAAGTTACCTAATACTGCACATTCACCAATAGCAAAAATATTTTCGTCGGATGTGCGGCAGTGATAATCAATTTCAATACCGCCTCGTTCGCCCACTTTTAAGTCAGCATCTTTGGCAAGTTGGTCATAAGGCCTGATGCCAGCAGAGAAAACGATCATATCGGTTTCTAATTCGCTATTATCAGCGAATTCCATTTTTAGACGCAATTCATCGCCTTTGACGATTTTTTGTGTCGCTTTGCTGGTGTGAACGTGTACGCCTAGTGCTTCAATTTTGCGACGTAGCATCTGCGAGCCACCTTCATCAAGTTGAACTCCCATGAGCCCTGGAGCAAATTCAACAACATGAGCTTCAAGGCCAAGATTTTTAAGCGCGTTAGCACATTCAAGTCCTAATAAGCCTCCGCCAACGACTACACCGATTTTTTTGCCTTGAGCAGATGCTTTGATTTCACCAAGGTCGTCAATTGTTCGATAAGCAAGGCAATGCGGTTGATCGTGCCCTGGAATTGGTGGGATGAATGCGTATGAGCCAGTCGCCAGCACTAATTTATCATATTGAAAGGCTTGTCCGCCTTCTGTGATGACTTGTTTGTTTTTCCGGTCAATTTTTTCTACGAAATCACCAAAACGGGCTTCAACGCCTATTCCTTCATAGTGCTCGCGTGTAGTCATAGCAAGGTCTGATGGTTTTTTGCCATCAAAAACTTCTGATAGGTGAACACGATCATATGCAGGTCTTGGCTCACCTCCTATCACAGTGATATTTGCGTCCATGTTTGAGTCGGCCAACGTTTGTACATAATGGTGCCCAACCATGCCATTGCCGACTACTACTACATTTAGTTTGCTCATATTAATGAATCCTGTCGATGTGAAAAATCAAAGTAAAAAATTAGCAAATTATGTGCCAAGAAATTATAGCTTAGTAAAGTGTTTGTAGAGTCTATATTTAGAGGAACGCAACAAATATTCTTCGCTTTTATTTGGTGCAATGCAAATCGAATGCCTCATTGTGGTGCGAATTATTAAATAAATTGATTCAAATGTTAAACTTTGAAACGCCTGACCGTTAATCGATATGATTTAACCATTGGTCAGGTTTATGCTATCAAATGATAATTTTTTTGTTATAAGTACGTTATGAAAATAAAACAAAATTTTGGCTTTACTTTGCTAGAAGTAGTGATTACCACTGCAGTAGTGGCAATTTTAGTGGGTCTTGCGTTTCCTAGTTATGAACGCATCATTCAAAATTCGCGACTAGAAAATGCAGCTCGCAATATATATTCTATTTTTAATGCTGCTAGGCAGGAAGCGTTGACCTCTGGCCAACTAGGTTTCGTTTGCCGTTCAACGAATAATCCTATTAATCCGGATAATCCTCTTTGTCTTTTTGGGAGTCCAGCTGATTGGAATTTTGGATTGATTAGTTATCGAACATTGCCAGGTATGATTGTTTCAGCTCCTAATGCATCTTTTGGTAATCAACGGTTCAATTCTGGTAATTTTGGAACAGCTACTTCAGCAGATGAACGTCAACAAATGTTGATTAGAATAAGTGATTTTCAAGATAATGAAATTAACTTTGTCAGTAATTCGGATGACCGTGTCGTAGTTTTTAATGCGAATGGAACTTTACGAAATGATGCGCCTTTTAGGATTGCGGTTTGTGATTCTCGTGGCGAAGATGCAGGAATGTATATAGAAGTTAATGCTGTCGGTAGAGTATTCCTGAGAAATATAGAAGGCGCGGCATTTACATGCGCGAATCCAGCATAAAGATTAAAATTTTTAAAGAGTGTTAAATGAATATGCGCAAAAAAATGAATAAAAAGCAAAAAGGGATAGGCCTGATCGAAATTTTAGTTTCTATTCTTGTGTTAGGTGTTGGTGCATTAGGCGTAGCAACCATGCAGTTGACTGGTTTGAAATATAATAAAGGTTCGCAAGGCCGTAGTCAGGCAATTTTGTTGGCAAATGACATGATGGACCGCCTGCGTGCAAACCGAACTTTTGCTAATGACACGCCACAATATAATACTAACGGTTTTGTGGGTGCGCAAGGTACGCCGCCAGATTGTTATACTCTTGCCTGCACTCCTGAAATGATAGCTGAATTTGATCAATGGCATTTTTTAAATCAAGTTCAAAATCTGCTGCCTTTTGGTTTAGCTGATATTGATAGTGAAGATTTTGGTGATGAAAGAGTTTATCGTATTACTCTTCAGTGGCGTAATGTTGCAAATCGCCAAGAACGAGATGGTGCTGTTTTAAGTGACAATGATGAAGTTAATGAATTTACTTTTACCAGTGTTTTATAACCATGAGACTATTTAAATTGAAAAGCATGAAAATAAATTCTCAAAAAGGTCTGACATTAGTTGAGCTATTGATCGCTGCTTTTTTAGGATTATTGCTCACTGCAACAATTGGTGCGATGTATGTTACCTCTGTGAGTGGATTTCGTTCGACAAACGAATTGTCAAGAGTGCAAGAAAACAATCGGTTTGCAATGCATTTTTTGCAACAATCGATTCGCCAAGCGGGCTATTCTTTATGTGGTAACAGAACTAGAGATTATAGTTTTTTGATCGACCCATTTAATTCAACCGTGGGTGGTGGTCTAGTTGGTTACGAGTTTGATGGAACTTCATCTGGAGAAAGTTTTGATTTAACTTACGTTAACTTGAATTCTTCAAGTACAGATGCTGAGGTTGTTGCTGCTAGAGCTGCTAATGCAGGAAACTTAGCTGATTGGAATTCTGCCGTTGGCTTAACTGATCCTGCTCCTGATTTGACTAATATAGTCAATAATTTTTTCCCGGTAGCTGGAAGCGATATTATTGCTGTGACTATGGAACAGCTTGAGCCAGATATGGATGTTACAGGATCGAACGCCAACCGATTGAATGTAACTTTATTAAATGGCGCTGACGCATTGCCACAAGGAGCGATCGTTAAAGCGGGAGACTGCGTGGAAAGAAATGTTTTTGTGAAAGAGAATACTGGCGCAAACATAAATGCAAATAATGGAACTGCAAATGGTAATTTAGTTCCAGCGAGTAGAGATCCATCAGGTCAGCCATTTTCGCAGGCTTGGGATGGGGGTACTACGGTATATTCCGATGTTACACGAGTATTTTTTGTTGGAACAGGTATTTCGGGCCTTCCTTCATTGTTTGTCTATGAGTCAATTTGCGGTTTTTTAACCGTTGCGGATGGTTGTCTAGAAAATGCAGTCGCCAATGAATTGGTTGAAGGAGTTGAAAGTATGCAAGTTGTGTATGGGGTTGATAGCGATGGCGATGGGGTAGCAAATCAATATTTGGCGGCAGATGAAATTGTTGCTCCTGCAGATCTTACAGATGTCGTGACAGTGAGAGTTTCGCTATTGCTACGTGCAAATGAATTTTCAGAAGCAGTTAATCCGGGAGAAACGTTTACTTTAGCTGATAATGTTGAAATTGTTCCGGTTAATCAAGGGCAAGGGACGTTGCGTTTTGTTAGTACGGCCACCGTCGAATTACGAAGTAGAGGCGATTAACAAATGAAATTAATCTCAAAAATTGACGGCTTGAGGCAGTTTAAACGTAACGAAGGCATTGCTTTACCGATTATCTTAATTCTTTTATTAGTGATGACTATTTTAGGAGTGACATCTTTGTCTAGCTCTACATTGCAAGAACGCATGACGGCTAGTCAACGCTTTCGTGAAGTGGCTTTTAATGCTGCTGAAACAACTTTGCGGATTGGGGAACGTCAAGCTGAATCTATTGCTGGAAGTATAAGGCAAGGGCAATTATCTACGGAATCAGGTGGTGCGACTTTTACGTTATTTGGTTCTCCGAATGCTGCAGCCGAACAGGCAGTAAATCCACTTTGGGAGTTTGGTTTCCCTACTGTTACAGTGGCTAATCCTGGTGATCAGTGCATGGGAGGTTATTGTACTCCAGCTCAAGAGGATAATAGCGGTGCCGCCAATGTTGTAGAACGTTGGCTAGATGCTGATGTGTGGAATGATCCTGACAGACATCGAACCTTGGTTGGTAATGGGGACGGTGCTCAGATTTTTACGGAAATGACCATACAAGGTAGTTTTGCCGAATCACCGCAATATATTATTGAATTTTTAGGTCAGTTTCCTATTCGAAATGCTGGGCAAAGTCCAGTGGATGCAGTGTCGCTATGTTTCCCCCCTGGTGATCCTAATTTCGAACCAGTAGTAGCTTTATATCCTTTTTGTACAACTGATCCTTTGCTTTTTCGAATCACTGCGCGAGCGACAGCCGGTGTTGGTGGTAGAGAGTCGACGGTTCTTTTGCAATCGACTATTGTCGTAGATCCATAGATAAAAACCATGAATAACCTTGTAGGTTTCATTATGAATATTAAAAAAGCCCTTATAATTTTTTCTTTATTGTTATTGCCTGTTAAAGGGTTTGCGCAATTTTCCAATATAGATTTTGCTGCTTTTCCACCGACTTCCGTTGAGGCAGCAACGCCATTGGTTATGATGAGTTTGTCTCGTGATCATCAATATTTCTTTACTGCGTATAGTGATTTCTCGGACTTAGATCCTGAAAATAATGATGGCCCTGAAACTACTTACGAAAATAATATTGAATACTTTGGCTATTTCGATCCAAATAAATGTTATACCTATAATACTGGCACTCAGCGATTTGCTCCACAATCATTTCAAAATACGCCTTTTTATTGCGATGATGTTACAGGAGATTGGAGTGGCAATTTCTTGAATTGGGCAACCATGACGCGTATGGATGTGGTCAGGAAAATCTTCTATGGTGGCTTTCGTTCAACGGATACGGCAACAACGACCGTCTTGGAGCGTGCGCATTTGCCTTTTGATGCGCATTCATTTGCAAAATACTTTAACAGTGCTGATATTCCGCGTTTAACACCATTTGATGCATCAAATGGTGTCGAGTGGGATGGAAATGGTCGCGTGGGAGATAATGTTGGGTTTAACGATCGTGTTGAAGGAATAACGATTTGTAATACTTCGCCAGATGATGGCCCTGCGTTATCTGAAAATTCTACTGCAGCTCCTGTCATGCGTGTAGTGAGAGGTAATTTTTCATTATGGGCTGCGAATGAACGTTGGCAATGTACTTGGGATGATGAACGCGGTAATAATAGTAATGGGAATGAACCTAATCCGGCGACGGGTATTTTAGACTCAGGTATTGATGCAGACTCGTCTGATCCTAATCGTTTTACTGATGCGTTAACTGCTAATGGTCAAGAAGATAGAATTGTTCGCATAGAAGTGTGTAATACCGTTGCGTTAATTGATTTATCTGTAAATGCTGAAGATTGCCGTGAATATCCGGATGGAAACTTTAAACCTTCTGGTCTTCTCAATCAGTTTGGAGAAGAGGGCTTGATTGAATTTGGCTTGATGACTGGTGGATTTCAAGCAAATACTGAAGGTGGTATCTTACGAAAAAATATTCGTGGCTTTGATGATGAAGTTAATGTTGATACTGATGGTACTTTTACCGGATTCCCAGGTATTGTAAGCAATATGGATGCACTTAGAATGGTTGGTTATGAATATGGTAACGGAACGTATTTCCAAGGGAATTCTCCTGATGAATGTAATTTTCAGCAAACTGATATCCAACCGAATGAGTGTTTTAGTTGGGGTAATCCAATATCAGAAATTTTACTAGAAGCTGTTAATTATCTTACTGGTGGAACCGAAACTGCCGCATTTGATGTGGATGATCAAAATCGTTTGCAAGGAGTAACAAATCGTGGCGGTGGAATTGAAGATGTGCCGGGTTTGTCGACTGAAGCTTGGATTGATGTGTTAAGTGCTGACAATCAGTGTGCTGCTGTCACTCAAGTTGTGATCAATGCGAGTGTCAGTTCTTTTGATGAAAATCTTACATCGGCGGCAGCTCTTCCTGGTTCACCTGATATAGATGGTTTTACTGATCAAGTGGGTGATATTGAGGGTATTTCGGGTAATAATTTCTTTATTGGTGAAACCGCTGGTGATAATGATCAGTTTTGTACGTCAAAAACTGTGAATAATTTAAGTGATGCGCGAGGCATTTGTCCTGAAGCGCCAACAGTTTCGGGTAGTTATGCTGCTGCGGGTATCGCTTTTTATGCTGCGACTGAAGATCTTCGAAATTTTGATGGCGATCAAAATATTCAAACCCTTGGTATTACTTTGGCAACGAATGCACCTGTTATTAATGTTCCATTGGGACCAGTCGGAAGTGCTCAATCGATTAATATTTTACCAGCTTATCGTTTGCAAGTAGGTACTGGTGGTGGTGGCGCCTTAGTGGATTTTCAAATTGTTCAAGGTCATGAAGAAACCTCACCAGGTTCTGGAATTTTTACTGGGCAATACTATTTGAATTGGGAAGATAGTGAGCAAGGTGGTGACTTTGATAATGATGTTTGGGGCACTTTATCGTATGAGCTTAATGCAGCGGCTGGTTTGATTGAAATAACTACCAATGCTGTATCGGAGACTACGGGAAATGGACAATTGTTTGGTTTTATTACAGCTGGGACAACGCAAGATGGTTTTCATGCCTATTCTGGTGCTCTAGGGGCTGATTTTACTGACACATCGCCTGTTGACCCGTTAGCTCCAGACAATGGCGGACAAGTTCCAGGATGTAATAACTGTAGAGCGCTTAATGAAGGAGGTGGGCAAAATGGACCACAAAGTTATACTTTTAGAATTGATACTACAGGGGTACTTACCGAACCGTTAGAGCCACCATTATATTATGCAGCTAAATATGGTTTTTTTAATGAATTTGGCGGCGCCACTGGTCCAGATCAACAAAATGAGTTTGATGTACAAAATAACTTTACAGGAGAACAGACCCCTGACGGTGTTCCGGATGGTTTTTTTGCTGCAACTAGTCCACAAACTTTAGTTGAGGCTGTTGAAAATGCACTAACTGCTATTTTAGCACAAGGCGAAAGTGCAGGTTCTGCTGCAGCAACCTTGGGTAACTCTGATGGTAGTGGAGGTTTGATAATTCAAGGTGTGTATTTTGAGAATTTATCTTCAACTGATGCTGGTGGGGAATTCACTGGTGAGGATGTTGCTTGGTCTGGTCGGCTTGATTCATTTTTTGTAGATGGCAATGGGTTTTTTCGCGAAGATAGCAATGGTAATGGTCAATTAGATGATTCAACAGCAGTTGATAATATTTTTGAATATACTTTTGATGTTAATACCAATACATTAATGATTGAACGTTTTACGTTGGATGATGTCACTCAGGAGTTTGATCCAATTGACAACCTGCCTGTGTCGATAGGATTATTTGATTCAAATGAATTATTAACTGTTTGGTCAGCTTCAGAATTGTTGTCTGATTTAGACAATGACACTATTGATGAAAACCGGATTTATAGTTCCACTGTCGAAACTACTGGACCTAGTCGCTTTATTTTTACTTGGATCGACGATAATGGTGATGGAGAAGTACAAAATAGTGAAATTGTTCCATTTGAAAGAGATGAAGTTGGCGATGGCTCTGAATTCCAAGGTTTTTTAGGGTTTAATGGAGTTGACCCTGATTTGAATGTGCAAGCAAGAAATGTAGTTGATTTTATTCGTGGCAAAAATGATATTCCAGGTTTTAGAAATCGGGATCTTTCTATTGAAGGCGGAACACCTGAGACATTGCGTTTAGGTGATATCGTAAATTCAACACCAGCTTTAGTAGGCACTCCCATAGAAGCTTATGATGTTTTGTTTGGTGACACTACGTATGCAGATTTTCGCGATCAATATGCCAACAGGCGAAATGTAGTTTATGTCGGCGGGAATGACGGCTTAATTCATGCTTTTAATGCGGGTTTTAACTCCTCAACTCAAGCAGCTGAAGTTGTATTTGATGTTACTGGAACAAATAATGAAACAGCGCATCCTCTAGGTGCGGAATTGTGGGCCTATGCACCGAAAAATTTGTTGCCACATCTTAAATTTTTAACTGATCCTGATTACTTGCATGTTTTTTACGCGGATGGTGAAGTTTCGACTTTTGATGTGAATATTTTCCCGAATGATGCAACTCATCCAGGTGGTTGGGGAACAATTTTAGTTGTGGGTATGCGTCTTGGTGGCGGTGAAATTAATTTGGGTGATATTGCTGGAAATGGCGATGATGAAATAACTCGTTCAAGCTATGTTATTTTAGATGTTACTGATCCTGAGCAACCTCCTGTATTGTTAGGTGAAGTGAGTCACGATGATCTTGATCATACAACGACTAAGCCGACTGTGGTAACACGACGTGTTGGTGGCGCAGGTGGTAATTTCAATAATTTATCTGGTGCTAATAATAGTTGGACGTTAGTGTTTGGTTCAGGTCCAGATAATCGAGTTGATTTCACAAGTTCTACTGATGCGACAATTTTTACTTTAGATCTTGAAGTAAATAATGGCAGCTTAGCAAATGTAGATCCAACGCCATTTACTATTCCTAATCCAGGTGGTGAAGGTGCATTTGTAGGCAGCTTAGCCACGGCTGATTGGGATCCTGATTTTATTGATGATGTCGTATATTTCGGTACAGTCGAGCAAGATATTACAGCTGCGACTCTTGATGATCCAACGGGTGGTTTATTTCGATTTTTACCAGATTCTGGAAATATTAATTTAATGCTGGATACTGATCGTCCCATTGCAAGTACGCCATTGCCATTGGTCGTTGAAGGGCAGAATTTCGTATATGCAGGCACTGGACAGTTTTTTCAACAATCAGATGCGCAGATCCAAGATCAAGAAGTTTATGTAGGAATTCGTGAGCAAGACACTGGCTTTACGCAACAATTTATTGCTTCACAATTGTTGGATATTACGGATATTGACATCATTCAAAATTTTAATGCAGATGGAGATACGACAAGTATTGAAGCGATTAATGGTACTTCTGGTCTAGCAGATTCAAATGGTGATGGTACAGTTCTTTTTGAGGAATTATCCGAATTTATTCTCACTGGTGGCAGTGGTACTAATGGGTGGATAAGGTTTTTCAATACAACTGCAAATGCCTCTTCTGAACGCGTTATCTCCGATTCTGCCTCAATCGGTACAGTATTAGGGTTTACTGCGTTTACGCCAGATGATGATATTTGCTCGCCTACGGGTGGTATGTCCGATATATTTGTTGTGGATTTGGTCACAGGAACCGCTTCTCCGGAATTATTTTTCCTTGATGAGTTAACACCTGCAACTGCAGCGGGTGGTGGTTCCCAAGTAGTACCGCCAAGCCAATTCTTTGGCTTTAGTTTTGTCTCTGATCTTTCTGCTCTGCCTCTAGAAGATGGTCAAATCGGATTTGTAGGTACTTCTGGTTTAGGTGGGCCAAGCAACTTTACTGGAGGTTCAAATCCAAGCATTCCAGTAGAAAGAATTAATTGGCGTGAAATTGAACAATAGGTGAAATACTAATGATGTATATAAAAGAAAAACGATATCAACAAGGCTTTACTCTGCTTGAGTTGATGATAGTAGCTGCTGTCATTGCAATTTTAGCTGGGCTGGCTTATCCGTCATATCTTGATTCAATTCAAAAATCGCGTCGTGCAGATGCATTTGAAGCATTACTGGATTGCGCTTCGGCACAAACAAGGTTTTTCTCAAGGGAGTCGCCTTCTACCTATTTGGACGGAGCTAATGCACAAGGACAGAATTTGTGTGGTTGGAACGGAACTGATTTTATCTCACAAGATGAACATTATACTTTGGCGTTTGAGAATGATAATTGTGAAAGAACTTTAGCTAATGGAGCGGTAATTTTTTCTTGTTTTACTGTTACTGCAACTGCTGAGCCATCTCAGATTGATGATCTTGATTGTCGTACATTCGTAATAGATGAGCGCGGTAATCGTGAAGCGTTTGATGCAGGTGGTGTAGATACTACTGAATTATGCTGGCGTAATTAGGTTTTATGGTAACGGTAGTTATCGCTGAAGATGAGCCTTTGGCTAATGCTCGTCTTCAGCGTTTTTTATCTAAGTGTGAATCTATAGATAAGGTAGTAGTTGCGACAGATGGAATTGAGGCAATTACTTTAATTAAAGAGTATCAACCTGAGCTATTAGTGTTAGATATTAATATGCCAGGCAAAGATGGTTTGTCAGTTGCCAAAGAAGCTGTTGATACACAAAAACGCCCTCCGGCAATTATTTTCACTACAGCTTATGATGAATATGCTTTGGATGCTTTTGATGTCAATGCTGTAGCTTATTTGATGAAGCCCATTCAAGAAGAGCAATTAAGCCAAGCGGTTGTCAGGGCGGGACAATTGAACCGTATGCAAGCCAAAGATGTATCTGCGGTGGATCAAAAATCATTGGTGTTAAAACGTTCTGCTAGCATTGAGTCTCTTAAAGTTAGCGATATTGCTTATTTCAGAGCTGCGGATAAATTAGTTTTGGCCGGTATACGTGACGGCAATGAAACCGTTGTCAGTCTTTCCCTTAAAGAACTTGAAGAAAAGCTCACACCTACTTTCTTCAGAATTCATCGACACACCTTGGTTAATTCACAATACTTACATCGTATTGATAAAGGTTGCGAGGGTTCTCCATATTCAGTTCATTTGTCGGAAGTTAATAAAGACTTTGCTGTCAGCCGTAGGCAAGTAACTACATTAAAGAAATATTTTTCTAAAATGCATAGTTAATTACTTTCCTTAGCTACACATCTTGTTAATAATGAAGCTTCTGCTTGAATATTAGCGGCTTAAAATCTACAGTTCCAAATCAAGACTTAATCGCGCTAAATTTAAATTTTTTTGTCTATTCTTAATTATCTATAGTGTTTGCTAATAAACTGCAAAATCATTTTGATGTTGCCATTATCGGTGGTGGGGTCATCGGTGGTCTTACTGCATTCTTCTTGCGGAATCAGGGGCTAGAAGTTGTTTTACTCGATAAAGGTTCTCAGCTAAGCAACGAGGCTTCACGGGCGGGTGGAGGCATTATCTCGCCATTGCATCCATGGCGCTATTCTCAAGAAATGCTCAATTTAGCCAGCTGGTCACATGAGCACTTCCCAACGTTAGTGAAACAACTGACGTGTTTGTCGGGTGTCGATATTCCCTTGATGCAAACGGGTATGCTGGTGCCAAACCTTGATGAGGCCGATGCTGCATTGGAATGTGCATTTTTAAACTCTAAAGTTCTTAGTAAAGAAGAAGTTTATGATCTCGAGCCGGGATTGGCATGCTCTCAAGAGTCTGTATTTGTTGAAGGTGTTAGAAACATCCGTAATCCGGCCCTATGCAAAGCATTACCAATCGCACTGCACAGAATTGGTGTGCAATTAAAGACAAATTATTGTGTGCAGTCACTTAACAAACGTGATAGTTATTTTGTGATTTCGTCTGAAAATAAAACAATCAATGCCAATAAAGTGGTTGTTGCCGCTGGTGCGTGGAGTTCTGATTTGCTCAAAACATGTGCTCCAGAACTAGAAAGTTTGCTGCCAGAAATTTTTCCAGTTAAAGGGCAAATGTTGGCTATAAAAGCAAGGTTGGGAGTTTTAAGGACTGTCATTCTGGAGCAAAACCGATATTTGATTCCTCGTCATGATGGCATTGTGATTGTTGGCAGCACGATCGAAGACCAAGGGTTTGATAAACTTACAACGCAGAATGCAAGACAAGAGTTACTAGAGTTTGCTTATGCAATGTTGCCCGCTCTTGTTAATTATCCAGTTGTTTCTCACTGGGCTGGTTTGAGACCGGGTTCGCATCGAGATACGCCGTATATTTGCGCTGTGGAGCAATTGGAAGGTTTGTATGTAAATATGGGGCACTTCCGTAATGGTTTGCTTTCATCGCCTGCTTCAGCGCAAGTAATAACTGATATCATGTTGAATCAAGATTCTGAATTTAAACTTGGTTCATATGCCATCTAAACAAATTAAAAGATATGACGTTTAATACATTAGAAATTTCTGAAATTCACCCGTTAACGAAAGACGCAGTTGCCATCTGTTTTGCTATTAGTGATGACATTGCACAGCACTATGAATTTCAACATGGACAGTTTGTGCAATTGCAAGCCGAAATAGATGGTGAAGTTGTTACTCGATCATATTCTATTTGCTCTGCACCTTATGAAAGAAAACTCACAGTTGCTGTTAAACGTATTGAAGGTGGTATGTTTTCGAATTTTGCGAATGATGAATTGGCAGTTGGGGATAAGCTAAAGGTGTCAATTCCGCAGGGTGTTTTCACTCATCAACTGGATTCTTCGCAAAAAAAATCTTATTTATTGGTTGCCGCTGGATCTGGGATCACGCCAATTTTATCAATTGTGAAAATGATTCTTGCTTCGGAAACAATGAGTCAATGCATCTTGGTTTATGGTAATAAAACTCCTGAATCCGTCATGTTTTCTAAAGAATTGGAAAACTTGTTAGATAAATATTCGGAGCGTTTTCATTTGGTTTCAGTTTATTCGCAGACTGATGTTGGTGATTATCAAGGCAGGATCCATTTGGATATGATGAGTGAAATCGTAGCGCCAGCTGACATCGATGAGTTTTTTATCTGTGGTCCAAAAGATATGAGTGTTGCCTTGTATGAAGGGGTTTGCTTGCAAGGGCTTGCGTCTGATCACGCTCATATTGAACTTTTTGAAGAAGCTACTTTGGCGGCAGATTCTGAATCGATTAAAGCAAAAATTGTAATTAAAATTGATGGTGATTCATTTGCTTTAGATTATGATGACTCAACTCGTTCAATTTTAGATATTGCCCTCGATCATGACCCTGATTTACCTTATGGTTGTCAAAATGGTTCATGTGGTTCTTGTCAGGCAAAAATTGTGACAGGCTCTGTTGAAATGGAAGTTAATTATGCGTTGAGTCAATCAGAAATAGATGAAGGTTTGGTATTGGTTTGTCAGTCAAGGCCGACGTCTAGTCAGGTTGAAATTGATTATGATGCTTAAGTTGATTCTGCTTTTATTCGACGTCAACCTTAAAGTCTGCTTATTTTTATCCAAAATTTTAAAAAATAATTTAGAATTGGCGTTGAATTGAAAAACGGCTTACGTATAATTCCGCGATGGAAAATATAAGAACTGCACTTACATTCGATGATGTCCTGCTGGTTCCAGCAGCATCTTCAGTTATGCCTCGCGATGTTGATCTTCGCACACAACTCACTCAAAAAATTTCCCTAGGAATTCCCGTATTGTCCGCTGCAATGGACACTGTAACTGAGCACCGTATGGCGATAAGCCTTGCACAAGAGGGAGGCCTTGGAATTATTCATAAGAACTTGACGCCTGCCGAACAAGCTCATCAGGTTTCTAAAGTAAAAAAATACGAAGCAGGTATCATTAACGACCCCATTACAGTCGCTCCGACAATGTCGATTGGTGAAGTGATTGAACTAACACGTCGTAAAAAAATTTCAGGCGTTCCTGTTGTTGATGGAGACCAATTAGTTGGGATTGTTACTAGCCGTGACTTGCGTTTTGAGACGCATTTCGATGCGCCTGTGTCAAAAGCGATGACACCAAAAGAGCGATTGATCACCGCTCAAGAAGGGGCTGATAAAGAAGAAATTCTTGAAAAATTGCATGTAAATCGTATTGAAAAGATCTTAATTGTTGATAAACAACATCGTTTAAAAGGTTTGGTAACAGTCAAGGATATTCAAAAATCATCAGATTATCCTAATGCATGTAAAGACTCTGTTGGTCGCTTACGTGTTGGTGCTGCTGTTGGTGTTGGTGTTGATTCTGAAGAACGAGTTGCTGGTTTAGTGCAAGCTGGCGCTGATTTGCTGGTAGTTGATACTGCGCATGGTCATTCGCGAGGAGTGATTGACCGAGTGGCACAAATCAAGCGGGATTACTCTGATATACAAGTGATCGGCGGCAATATCGCCACCGCTGAAGCCGCTTTAGATTTAGTTAAAGCAGGCGCGGATGCTGTAAAAGTTGGTATTGGACCAGGATCAATTTGCACCACGCGTATAGTTGCTGGTGTGGGTGTGCCGCAAGTTTCAGCAATCTATGATGTTGCTCAAGCGCTTAAAAATAAAGATATACCCTTGATAGCAGATGGCGGCTTACGATATTCAGGTGATGTTGCCAAAGCAATTGCTGCTGGTGCTGGTGCTGTCATGATTGGCAGTTTATTAGCAGGAACAGATGAAGCACCAGGTGAAATCGAACTATTTCAAGGCCGTTCATATAAATCTTATCGCGGTATGGGTTCAATTGGAGCGATGGAAAAAGGCTCAAAAGATCGTTATTTCCAAGATTCGACGGTTAATACTGATAAGCTGGTCCCTGAAGGTATTGAAGGCCGAATTGCTTATAAAGGTCCATCAATTAATATATTGCATCAATTGATGGGTGGAGTACGCGCTAGTATGGGTTACACAGGTAATGCAACATTGGAAGAAATGCGTAATAACTGTGAATTTGTCAGGATTACGGGTGCAGGCTCTCGAGAGAGTCATGTTCACGATGTTTCAATCACTAAAGAAGCGCCAAACTATCGTCAAGGCGGTTAATTTAACCTATATTTTTTAAACAGAGTTTATGCAAAAGTATAAGCTCTGTTTTTATTTTCAGAACACAGTTAAAAGCAATAGAGTCAGCTATGTCCGATATTCATCAAGATAAAATCTTAATTTTAGATTTTGGTTCTCAATATACGCAGCTTATTGGTCGACGTGTTCGAGAATTGGGTGTGTATTGTGAGATATGGGCCTATGACAATACGTTTGATGATATTAAGAACTTTAACCCTAAAGGCATTATTTTGTCTGGTGGACCTGCATCAGCAATTGAGGACAAAGGTGAAATGATTGCTCAAGCTCCTGAAGGGGTGTTCGAACTGGAATTGCCAATTTTAGGAATTTGCTATGGTCTGCAATGCATGAGTGCGACTTTAGGTGGCAAAGTTGCCACCTCAGAGAAGCGTGAATTTGGTCATGCACCTGTAACAGTATTGCAAGAGAATTCCTTGCTTGATCTTGGTGAGCATAACGTTTGGATGAGCCATGCTGATAAGGTCACTGAAATTCCGGCAGGTTTTACAGTGATTGCGGAATCTCCGAACGCCCCCTTGTGTGCGATAGCAGACGAATCACGCAAGTTCTACGGAATTCAATTTCATCCAGAAGTGACTCACACTGATGGAGGAGAAAAAATGCTAGGTAGCTTTGTTCACACAATCTGTGAGTGTGGTACAGCATGGAATCCAGCTAATATTATTGAAGATTCAGTTATCAAAGTGAGTGAGCAAGTGGGTAATGATCACGTGATTTTGGGGCTTTCTGGTGGTGTGGATTCTTCGGTTGTCGCGGCGATGTTGCATAAAGCTATTGGGTCGCAGCTCACCTGTATTTTTGTGGATAACGGTTTACTACGTCTAAATGAAGGCGATCAAGTAATGGCGACGTTTGCTGAAAACATGGGCGTCAAAGTGATCCGAGTTGATGCTGAGAAGCGCTTTTTATTGGAACTTGAAGGTGAAAATGATCCAGAAGCCAAGCGCAAAATTATTGGCCGTGTCTTTGTTGAGATTTTTGAAGAAGAGTCTCGTAAAATCAAAAATGCAAAATGGTTGGCGCAAGGCACAATCTATCCAGATGTAATCGAATCTGCGGCATCCAAAACTGGTAAGGCAAAAGTGATTAAATCGCATCACAATGTCGGTGGTTTGCCAGATGATATGGATTTGCAGTTGCTAGAACCTTTGCGTGAACTTTTCAAAGACGAAGTACGCAAAATTGGTGTCGAGCTTGGACTACCTGAAAAGATGATTTATCGTCACCCGTTTCCAGGTCCAGGCTTAGGTGTTCGCATCTTGGGTGAAGTCAAAAAAGAATATGCAGATATTTTGCGTTTAGCTGATGCGATTTATATTGAAGAACTAGAGGCTTCGGGGTGGTATGAAAAAACCAGTCAAGCCTTTACGGTGTTTCTGCCTGTGAAGTCTGTTGGCGTGGTCGGTGATAATCGTGCTTATGAATATGTAGTGGCATTGCGAGCAGTGCAAACCATAGATTTCATGACTGCTACATGGGCGCCATTGCCTTATGATTTGTTAGCCAAAGTCTCAAGCCGCATCATCAACGAAGTTCGCGGTATCAGTCGTGTTACTTATGATGTTTCCAGCAAGCCTCCAGCAACAATTGAATGGGAATAGTTTCCTTATAGCAAATTATGCGGCGCTGACTTCAAGCGTATATCCCGTGTATTTACGTATATTTAAGACGCCAGTATCAAGGATTAAGTACTGTCCCTTAATGCCCATTAATTTACCTTGAGCCTCGCCAGCTTTATCGAGATTGTGTGAGCTGACTTTACTTGGATATTCAATCACGGGATAAGTAAAGTTCAGCGTTTCTCGATTCGCCGGCAAGATTGAATTTTCACCATGTTCGGCGCGAATTTGTGCTGCTATTTCCTCTAATTGTGGTTCAAGATCTTGAAAGCGTGCCGCTAAATCAATCTCAGGAATATTGCCTTTGAGCATAGTTCGCCAATTGGTTTTATCTGCGACTAAACTGGATGCAGGATGTTCTAATAAGCCTGAAACAAGCCTATTACTTGCTCGATAAATTGGCATTGCTGCCACTGCTCCTTGATCAATCCAGCGTGTTGGCAATTGAGTGCCGCGAGTGATACCAATCTTTAATCCTGAAGTGTTAGATAAATATACGTAATGCTCTGTAAAGCAATTGCTTTCTCCCCATTCGGGTTCTCGGCAAGTGCCTTCATGAAAATGACATAACTCGGGTCTAACAATACAAGTATCACAACTTGCCAGTGATTTCATGCAGGGAAAGCAATGTCCTTGCGCAAAGCTTTTGTTGGTTTTACGCCCACAATGAATACAGTGGATTTCGCCGGCCATGCGAATGCTTAGATGAGAGCCAATAAACTGATTGATGGGAGTGAGCTTATCACCAATAGGTAAATAGTAATCCACTTCATGGCTGTTTGGGACAATTTTGCTAACGAGTTTTCGTATATTTCCAGTAAATTGCATGTTTTTTGATCGGTTAGTAGATTCAACTTTATTATGCCGTAATTCAAAATAAATCGTGGGTAAATAATCGAGATATGGCACAATTCTCATCTTATGAAAACAAACATTTTATTGATTGGAATGCCTGGCACAGGCAAAAGCACCCTTGGTAAATTACTGGCTGAGAAAAAGGCTCTGCAATTTGTTGATGTGGATGCAATGATTGATGCTAACGCTGGATTATCTGCTCAAGAAATTTTAGATTCATTCGGCGATGAAGGTTATAGCGAATTAGAAGCCAGTGCACTAGATTCTATTCAAGGCAGTGGTTTAGTGATTGCGACAGGTGGCAGTGCCATCTATCAGCAAGAAGCTATATCAAAATTAAAATTAAACGCTTTAACAATCCATTTAAGAGCTAAGGCAAGCATATTATTAGAGCGTATTAAAGATTTTGATCAACGTGCTATTGTGCGAGCAAAAGAGCTAAGCTTTGCTGAACTTTATGCCGAACGCATGCCTTTATATGAAGCCTCAGCAGATATTAATTTAGATACCGACCGTGATGATTTGAGCGCTGAAATTACAATCAAAGAATTGATTAGAGCTTTAGATGATACGCCAGAATTTTCTTGGATGGTGAGTGATTAATGATGCAAGAGATTGCTATTCATGAGCGCTGGATGCAGCATGCATTGTGTTTGGCTGAAAAAGCACAAGACGCAGGAGAAGTGCCTGTTGGCGCTGTGATCGTGCTGGAAAATGAAATTATTGGCGAAGGTTGGAACCAATCGATAGGTCTACACGATCCTACCGCTCATGCTGAAATTCAAGCAATTCGAGCGGCTTGCCAGGCTTTATCAAATTATCGCCTGCCAGATGCAGATTTATATGTCACATTGGAGCCATGTCCAATGTGTGCTGGTGCAATCGTGCATACACGTCTCAACCGAGTAATTTATGCAACTCCTGATCCTCGTTCAGGCTCAGCGGATTCTGTGTTTCAATTGTTGAATAATCCGCAACTGAACCATAGCTGTGAAATAGTCAGCGGGGTTTTACAAGAACGTGCATCAGAAATGCTCAAAGCTTTTTTCCGAGCTAGAAGATAGTTATGTTTTCTGAAAATTTTTACGCTGATTTAGCCTTTATGGATGGCGGGCTTAATCCGCCTGCAGCATTTGCTGACATTAAGACTAAAGCTGAAGATTTTCAGGTTGATGAAATCATGACAGTTGATTGTTCAGGTGAAGGTGAGCATATTTGGCTGCAAATTTCTAAGCAGCAGACTCATTCTGATCAAATTGCTAAAGCGTTAGCTAAATTGTCTGGTATTGGAGCGAAGGATATTGGTATTTCAGGTATGAAGGATTATCGTGCGAGCACCCGTCAATGGTTTAGTATTTGGTTGCCCGGGGTTCAAGATTTACCTGATTGGTCTTTAATTGAAAATGATCAAATACAAATTAATCAAATACAAAGACATAGCCGCAAGTTAAAACGAGGGACCCATACGGGTAACCAATTCAAAATACTGTTGCGTAATGTTGCAGCAGATGCCAAAGCAATCGAGCAACGCATAGTGCAGATTCAACAACAAGGTGTGCCAAATTATTTTGGAGAACAACGCTTTGGTAGGGGTGGTAGTAATTTGCAGCAAGCCATGGCTATGCTGGCTTCAGGCAAAAAAATCAAACAACGTCAAAAACGTTCCATGTTGTTGTCGAGTGCCAGATCGTGGTTATTTAATCGGGTGCTTTCAGAGCGTTTACAAGCGGGTACGTGGTTAAGCCCGCAAGTAGGTGAGCCGTTGAATTTATCTGGTTCAAGGCAGTTTTTTTCTAATGATGGAGATACGGCTAAAATTCTACACCGACTTCATGCAGGCGATATCCACACCACTGCACCACTTTGGGGATTAGGAGCTGAGAAAATTATGCAGCAAGCTGGAGACTTACATTTATTTGAATCCACAGCATTGCAATCAATGCAGGTATTTACTCAAGGTTTGGAAAAAGAGCGTTTAGACTATGGAAGAAGATCAATGCGGCTTGTACCAGAAAAATTGACTTGGCAAATTTCAAAATGCAATCAAGGTGAAGCATTTGATTTACAATTATGTTTCACATTAGGTCGTGGTGAGTTTGCAACCAGTGTTTTGCGTGAACTGGTGCAAGCAAGAGTGATTGGATAATGCCTTAAGCGAATTATTACTCATGAAGATCATCCAACTACATCACTATATTCAAGATACCGCTAGTTTGTTCAATCTGGCTGCGGATGATTTGTGGGCGCAATATTTGGACAGTGGTTTTTCTTTCGGTCCAAACGCTGCTACTGAAGGGGTCGATATTTTAGTTTGTCACCCGCAAAGTATTTTACTAACCTTTGGTGATGAAACAGAAGTGTATGGCGCACCAAAATCTTTAGGAGATCGAAGACGGTCATTGCGTGAAACATCTACTGAAAATCCATTTACTATATTAAAAGAGGTTCTTGCAGAATATGAACTTGATTTCTCAAGCTGCTCTGAACAACAAAAACAGGAAATTCCTTTTTGGGGCGGGGCGATTGGTTATTTTGGTTATGAATTAGCTCGATGCCTAGAAGAGCTGCCAGAACATGCACAAGATGATATTGGCTTGCCAGATATGGCAATTGGTATTTATGAAGTCGCGATTGTGAGCTGCCATAAGCTCAGAAAAAGCTGGTTGATTGATGTCACGGGCAAAAATAGGAAATTAAAAGAGTTATGGCTCGAAAGGATTAATAGCCTTGATTATTCGGAAAAAACATTAATTGACATTAGTGATGCATGGCAGGCAGTAGGCGCGCAGAACGCGTCATATACGCGTAAAGCTTATTCAGAAAAATTTACTAAAATTCAAGACTATCTTAAAGCTGGTGATTGTTATCAAATTAATTTAACCAATCGTTTTGATGTGCCTGTTTCAGGTTCAGCTTGGCAAAGTTATTTGAAAATGAGATCGCTTAGTGCGGCGCCCTATGGTGCGTACATGAACTTTCCTTTTGCTCAGGTTTTGTCAAATTCACCAGAACGGTTTATTGAGTGTGTGGAGGGTGAGGTTAAAACTAGTCCAATAAAAGGAACACGGCCGCGTGATCTTGATGTATTGAAAAAGGATTTGGAGCTTGCAGATGAGTTAGAGAAAAGTAGCAAAGATCGTGCTGAAAATGTCATGATTGTCGATTTGCTGCGTAATGATCTTGGTCGAGTCTGTGAGATTGGTTCAGTACAAGTGCCAGAATTGTTTTCTGTAGAAAGTTTTGCCAATGTGCATCATTTAGTGAGCCATGTTTCGGGCAAACTTCGAGCAGAAATACATGCACTTGATTTGTTGGCGGCTTGTTTTCCTGGAGGGTCAATAACCGGCGCACCGAAAAAACGGGCAATGGAAATTATTGATGAGTTGGAAGACTGTTGCCGTGGGATTTATTGTGGGGCAATTGGTTGGATTGATTTTCGTGGAAATATGGAAACGAATATTGCTATTCGTACGATTACCTGCGCTGATGGACGTAGCTATTTTTCTGCGGGCGGAGGCATTGTTATAGACTCTGAAGAAAAGGCAGAGTTCAATGAATTACAAGACAAAGCAGCAATTATGATCAAAACCGTTGGTCTAGATAGTTGTGAGAACTTCAAGTAGATGTTTAAATATACATAAAAGTAGCTTTTAAAAAGCAAAATAGCGTGTATTGATAAAATTTTAATATAAGTCGAATTTTACTTTATGGTTCAAGCGGTCGCACATTCTAGCTCTCAAATTCAGCTGCCAGCTGAAAATGTTCCGTTGTGGCTGGATTCAATTTCTGAGGGTCACTCTGAAAAAGATTTAGCATTGGTGCATAAAGCGGCCTTGTTTGCAATTGAGTGTCATCGAGGTCAAGTGCGTCGTTCGGGTGAAGACTATGTTAACCATACCTTTGCAGTTGCAGCGATTGTGCATGAGTTAGGCTTGGATTTCGAAGCCATAATTGCAGCGTTGTTACATGATTCCGTTGAAGATACTGAAGTGACATTAGATATTATTCGGCAAGAGTTTGGTGATAGTGTTGCGCAAATGGTCAATGGTGTGACCAAAATGGAAGGTATTCAAGAGTTTGCCGAAGATGAACATGCTTTTGATTTAAATAAAGATGGTTCGATCCCGACTGTAGAAAAGTTACAGAACAAAGAGCGAAATCGTGTTGAGAGCCTCCGTAAAATGATGCTAGCAATGGTTGAAGATGTGCGAGTTGTTTTGATTAAGCTATGTGACCGTTTGCACAATATGCGTACCATGGAACATATGCCAACGCATAAGCAAGTAGCTAAATCAAAAGAGACTTTGGAAATATTTGCGCCATTGGCCAATCGACTGGGTGTTTGGCAATTGAAATGGGAATTGGAAGATTTAGCTTTTCGCTATATTGAGCCTGTTACCTATAAAGAAATTGCCAAAAAGCTCAAACATAGACGTGTGGATCGAGATGAATATATCGCCGATTTTGTTGAACAGTTGCAAGCTGATCTGCAACAAGGGGGTATTCAAGCGGAAGTAAAAGGTCGTTCCAAGCATATTTACAGCATTTGGTCGAAAATGCAGCGGAAAAATCTCGATTTTGAAAATGTCTACGACATTCGAGCTGTCCGTTTATTAGTTAATTCTGTGCAAGAATGTTATGCCGCTCTTGGGATGGTTCATACTAAATGGAAGTATATCCCCGGAGAATTTGATGATTACATAGCGACTCCAAAAGAAAATAATTATCAATCTATCCATACAGCCGTTATTGGCCCGCAAGGTCGAGTCATTGAGATTCAAATTCGTACAATAGATATGCACAAAGCCAATGAGCTAGGTGTTGCCGCTCATTGGCGTTACAAAGAAGGGGCAAAAAGTGACTCATCACTCGAACATAAAATTCTATGGTTGCGTCAACTGATGGAGTGGAAGGATGATGTTGTTGATGCCAGCGAATTTGTTGAGCGTGTGCAAGATGATGTTTTTGAAAACCGAATATATGTTTTTACTCCAAAAGGCAAAGTGATTGATTTGCCTGAGGGTGCTACGCCTATTGATTTTGCTTATCGAGTTCATACTGAAGTGGGTCATAAATGTCGAGGTGCGCTGATAAATGGCAAAATGGTGCCATTAACAACTCCTTTGCAAACGGGGCAGCGCGTTGAAGTTGTAACGAATAAAAATGGCTCGCCAAGCTTGGATTGGCTGAGTTCACATCATAATTTTATTAAGACTCGTCGTGCTCGTTCTGCTATTCAGCATTATTTTCGTTTTCAAAATCGCGATGAAACGCTTGCTCATGGCCGTGAGCTTTTGGATAAAGAATTGCATCGTATGAATGTGCCGGATGTTAGTTTGGACCGTTTGGCAAAGTCTATGAAACTAGATGATACAGACGAGCTGTTTTTAAAGATTGCAGATGGTTCTATTCGATTGGGTCGAGTCTCAATGATGGCGCTGAAATTGGTGCGACCAGATCAACATGAATTGTTTGAGAATGAAGGAGTTAAACAAGAGAGCAACCAAAATTCTATATCAAAGACAAGTTCCACTATGTATGTTGATTCTGGGGTGACAGCTGGAGGCTTGGAAAATATGTTGGTTAAAGCGGCTAATTGTTGCATGCCAATCCCAGGTGATGAAGTTAAAGGCTTTGTGACCAAAGGTTCTGGTGTGTCGGTACACCGGATTGATTGCAAAAATTTGCTCAACTTGCGTGAAACTGAATCTGATAGAATCATTGATGTGGATTGGTTTGATCTAGGTCAACGAACTTATCCAATGAGTATTATGGTGGAAGCGTTTGATCGCAAAGGCTTATTAACAGACATTGCGGGTATTTTTACAGCGGAAAAGGTTAATGTAATTGAAATGACGACTCGTACAGATCCTAAAGATCAATCAGTGACAATGATCGTCACGGCAGAGCTATCTAATATTGAATCCATGAGCCAGGTTATTAATCTCATTATGCAAGTACCCAATGTGCATGATGTCAGGCGCAAGCAGTAAAGTTTGGCAAAACGGTACATATCCCGCTTTTAACTGTAAAGCTTGTAGTTTTAGTAGTGTTGATTAGAAACTCGATCCGTTTAGTTCAGGCTTTTTTATTGCTTTGAAGTAGAACTTTCTTTAAACGTTTGCTTAAGGCCGGTTGAGAGATACCTAAGAGTTTTGCTGCCATAGATTGATTATTGTTGGTGCGAGCCATGGCTTCTTGAATTAATAGATGATTAATTTCTTGGAAGCTTGGAAGTGGTTCATTCGTATCAAAAAAAGTAGATTTTTCATTTTTTTGTTGTTGCTTTGGTTTGAAATGTAATATTTTTTCAAATTGTTGCATCGATAGGATCCCAGATTGGTGATGGCTCATGGCTTCAAATGCAAGTGAACGCAATTCGCGGATATTACCCGGGAAATGATAATTTCCTAATAAGGTATAAAGCTCTTTTGGGATAGTTGGTTTATTTTTATTTAGTTCATTTGCTGCATCATTTAAGAAGTGGTTTAACAGTGCAGGAATATCATTTTTACGTTCCCTTAAGGGTGGAATATGAACTTGATGGGTGCTGAGCCTAAAGAATAAATCTGGGCGGAATTTACCAGTTTCTTGTAAAGCTTCAAGATCTTGGTGGGTTGCAACTACAATTCGAGCTGTCATGCGTTCAGGCAGATCACTCCCCAGAGGAAAATATTCACCATCTTGCAATAATCGCAGCAGCTTGATTTGTGCACTTGTGCTTAAATCGCCAATTTCATCTAAAAATAATGTTCCTGCATCGGCTTTTTTGATTAGGCCTTCTCGTTGGTTTTGTGCGTCAGTAAAAGCGCCTTTTTTATGGCCAAATAGAGTGTCTGAGAAAACGTGCTCATCTAATCCTGCCGAATTTAAAGAGACGATTTTGCCTTGGCGATTGCTAAGGTGATGTATCGCTTGGGCAATCAGTTCTTTTCCAACTCCACTTTCACCTGTAATTAAAACGGGTTGACTGCTCACTGCAACTGTTTCTAAATAGTTAAAAATAGAGAGCATGGATGGATCATCCGTGATGATTGGATTAAATGCAGTATGTCGCTGGCTGGGCTTTTTTTGTTTAGGTGCTAGCTGCTTGCGAATTGCTTGATGTTCAATTCGATTTTCTTGAATGCTGATTGCGCGTCTAACGCTATCGATAAGTTGCTGTTTGTCACTGGTTTTGACAAAGTAGTCGTAAGCTCCTTTACGGATACATTGAACAACAGTTTCTAATTGGTTCATGCCACTAAAAATGATGATACTTATTTGTGGGTATTGTTCTGAAATGCTTTCTAATAATTCTTCTCCAGAAATATGTGGCATCGTCAAATCTAATAAAATTAAGCCAATATTTTCTTCTTTAAGAATATCCATCACAAGACGACTATCATTGCATGTCATAATGTTGTTTATATTGCCTTGTCGTTCTAAGGTGATCGACATGCTGCGAAGAAATGCTTCTTCGTCATCAACTAAGAGAATGCTAAAATTAGGATAACTCATTGAATCTTTTTATTGTTTGGAATTGGGAAGCAGATGCTCACACAAGTGCCTTTTTGGACCGTTGATTTGAATTCTAATACTGCTTTATGTTCTTTAACGATGCCCTCAGAAATGGATAAGCCTAGCCCAGTTCCGCCACTAGTTCGTTTAGTAGTGTAAAAAGGTTCAGTAATTCTGTTTAATTTATCAGTTTCGATGCCACAACCTTCATCCTTGATCTCAATGCAAACAGACTTGTTTTCTTTGTCATGAAAGGTGCGAATAGAGATGGCTTGTTTTTTGTCAGTAAGCGCATGGCATGCATTAGAAATTAAATTAATCAGTACTTGTTCGATTCGTTGTGAATTTCCCTTGAACTGAGGTAGATTTTGACTATAACTACAAGAAAAATTATTGGTAACGCCTTGAATGGTTTTGCTTAAAATACGCACGGCAGTATCTGTTAAAGTATTTAGATTAAGACTTTCATTTAAATCAGCTGTATTATTTTGGCTATAGTCTCGTAGATCGCGGACAATGCGGCGAATCCTGTTAGCTCTATCTTGCATGTCATCCAGCATTTTAGGGATTTCAGTGCGCATGCGACTATATTTTAGTCCTCCCATATTGAAATCGCCTTGCTTTTGGTAATGAGTTTCTAGAATGCTTTCAATGTCACTAAAGCTTTCTTTAATGACTGGCGAATTCAATAATAATAAACTGGTTGGATTATTAATTTCATGAGCAACGCCTGATACCAATTCACCTAAAGAGGCCATTTTGTCAGCTTGCAATAATTGTTGTTGTTGGCTTTTTAGTTTTTCAGTACGTCGATTGACTGTCTTGGTTAATTGTCGATTCCAGAAGAGAATGATTGAACTTATTAACAGCGCGGTTGCTAACAATGCTGCCGAAACAAAACTTAGCAGTCTCCAGTTGAATCCAGATTCTTCTTCTAGAGATCCTAACCATTTGTCATAAATTTCTTGGTGCTTGCCAGTACGTTTGAGGATTGCGAGTCCTTCACTAAATAATGCATAAACTCGATCATTATCTTGTTTGACGGAATAGCCATAGCTCATAGATGCAAAGGGTTTGCCGTTGGGTTTAATGTTGGTGAGTTCTAGTTCTTTACCGACATACAAGCCTGGTAAGTTCGCAACAATAGCAAAATCATGTTTACCTGAACTTAGTAAGCGTAAGGCATCTACATGGGTGCTAACTTGTATGAGTTTTGCGCCAATGTTTCGGTTTATGATTTCATCTTGGGTGAAACCATTGCGCTGAACGATGACTTCTTTGTCTTTTAATGCTTTTACATCGGCAGGTATAAGATTGCCTTTGCGTGTAAAAATAGATTGGTTAACTGTGGCATGATGGGGAACAAAGTCATAATTTTCATCACGCTTTTTTGAATAACTCATTCCTTGGACAATATCGATTTCTTCATTATCAAGTTTATTTCTGATTTCACTCCAAGGTGCTAATTTTATTTCTACGTTTAAGCCCATTACCTTAGCAATCGCGAAGGTGAGTTCAGTGTTATAGCCTGTCGGTAAGCCAACTTCATCGAGAAATTCATACGGGGGATAGTTATGATCACCGCCTACAATGATTAAGTCAGGGTGGTTACTATTTTTTTTAGTTCCGTTTTCTTTAGCGAGAACGAGATTAGAAATGCAAAATAATATTGCCAGCATAAACATAGAAAGCACGGTAGCTTTTTGTATTCTTTTTGGGGAAATGATAGGCTTATTTTTTTGTTTCAAAATAGTCTCAATTGATGAGGATGGTAATTTCTACCCAAGCTAGCAAATTTTATTTTGTTTATCTAGTGAAAATTGCATGTCCAAAACAATATAAGAAACTCTAGTTTGGAAGGGTATTCATTTGGTTATAATGATAATTTATGGAATAATCTTTAAATTATTGTTTTCAGTTTGGATTTAGCTAGTCAGCTCCAAATATTATTCTTTTAGTTATACCCTTTTTCATGATAGGAATATTGAAAAAACGAATTAATCAGTGAAGATACAGAAGGTTGCGAAATTATTTATGCTTGGCATATCGATTGCTTAATTAGCTGTAGGTGTAAATTTGAAGGAGTGGGTATGAGCAACGTTGTAAAAATGATGACAATAAATGATTCTGCTGAACTGCAGTTAGCAAAGTTTCAGTTTTTTGATGTGATTGGTGCTGCTGCTAATCAACAAGAAGCAATTGAGCTATTGGCTGAATTGCAACCGGATTTGGTGACGATGGAAGTTAGTGATTTTGAATATGAGAATAAAAGCTCTGCCGCGCTATGCTGTATTGATAAGATTTTAGAAAAAAAGCCAGATACTAAAATTTTAGTTTTATGTTCGGCTAAAAATCAACAAATAGGCATTAAAGCTTTGATGCGAGGTGCCCATAGTTTCCTACAAAAGCCATTTAATCATGAACAACTTTCCCGTGCTTTGAAAACCACTTCGACTCAGCTTTTATTGTGAAATTAAAGATAATATCCCCGTTTATTGTCTGTAATTAAGCAATATACCCAGCTGGCTGAGTTGAAGTGGATTTTTTTAATGATTACTAGATCCCTAGAGATTCGTAAGACGCTGCAATTCGTTCAATTGCAATCATCATTGCTGCTGTTCTAAGATCTGGAATTTTATCTGAAGAATGCCATCGCGCACTGATGTCTTGGTAGCTCTGACACATCACGTCTTCAAGTCCAGAACGAACTAAATCGATTTCTGATGGTCCTTCTATGAGCTCGTTTAATAAAGTTTGTGGAAATTTAGAACCTGTCATTTGTTCAATTCCTTGAATCAATTT
>CAZWHW010000007.1:55372-79740 GCA_964633815.1 uncultured Gammaproteobacteria bacterium | reverse complement strand
GACTTTAATATCTAAAACCTCATCTGTTTTGCAGATGGGGTTTTTTATTGGTTATATCATTGGTAAATTAGAGGACCTTTGTCTAATTAGGTGATTTTAGAAATGCATCCATTGATAGTTGAGACTCAGTCCATGTCTGCGAGTTTGAATCAGCTAAGTTTTAGCGGTGAAGTTGCCTATATTTATAATCCATTGGATTATGCTTGGGATCCGCACGAAAAATTTCTATTAAAATATGGAATGGGAAAGAAACGCGTTCTATTTTTAGGAATGAACCCTGGCCCCTATGGTATGGTGCAGACAGGCGTTCCGTTTGGTGAAATTGACATGGTTAAGAACTGGTTGAAGATTGATGGAGAAATTAATCAACCAAATATAGTTCATCCAAAAAGGCCTATTCAAGGGTTTGAATGCCCAAAATCTGAAGTAAGTGGTAAGCGTTTTTGGGGGATGATGGCGGATAGATTTCCTGATGCTCAAGACTTTTTTAAAGATGCTTTTGTTGTGAATTTTTGCCCTTTAGTGTGGATGACTGAGACTGGGAAAAATATTACCCCAGATAAGTTATCAAAATCAGAAATGGAGCCTGTTTATCAGATATGTAATACATATTTAAAAACAGTAATTCGATATTATCAACCCAAGATTGTAGTTGGCGTTGGAGCCTTTGCAGAACAACAAGCTATTGATTTAAGGAATTTATATTTTGAAGATAATGAGTTTGCAGTAGGTCGAATGCTGCATCCATCTCCAGCTAGTCCAATTGCTAATAAATTTTGGCCAGAGCGAGCTGTTGAAGAATTGGTGGAAATGGGTGTTTGGGATAATGGTTGAATTCGAACAGTTATTTGAAAAGTGGCGCGCCCGGAGGGATTCGAACCCCCGACCACTTGGTTCGAAGCCAAGTACTCTATCCAGCTGAGCTACAGGCGCTAAAGTGGTGTGAAGCTGAATTGTATAAGAATTCGCTTGGCATGACATAAAAAAAGCAACGATAAGGCTGCTTTTTTATTTGAATAATTCCGTTGTTAATTAGTGGTGATGATGTTTTTTCGAATGTTGTTTTTTTGGTTCACTATATTGATGATGATTGGAGTGCTTATGATGTACACCGTTAGAGTTGTCATCAAAAGTCACTTTTTTAACAGGAAAATCGACTAAGATTTTACCAGCCTTGGCAAACCGTAAGGTTACTTTATAAAGTTCACCAGCTTTAAGTTGATTTTGTAAGTTCAAGAACATTAGGTGTCTACCACCAGGTGCTAGTTTAATAGTTTCGCCTGCAGGAATAGTTACACCATCTTTGAGTTGTTCCATTCTGACCGTATTATCAATGTGAGTCATTGTATGAATTTCTATGATAGGAGCAATATCACCCGAAACGCTGACTAATGTATCTGCTGTTTTGCTGGTATTGGTTATTTTAAGATAGCCAGCACCGACTTTTGCACCGGGAGGGGTTTCTCTTGCTTGAGCTTGCTCTATGATAATAGTTTGTTTATTGTGATCATGCTTATGGTGATGTTTTTTTTCGGAAGCAAAAATATTGCTAGAAATTAGCATTAATAAACTAATTAGAAAGATAAAAATTGAGTGTGTTTTCATGTTTTGGGTGTTACCTGTATTTAAGTTAACTAAGCTTAGATTTAAGTAATTCATTGGCCATTTGCGGATTAGCTTTGCCTTTTGACTTTTGCATTACTTGACCAACTAAAAAACCAATAACTTTGTCATTGCCATCTTTGAATTGTTGTACTTGATCAGGGCAGTTTGCAATAACTTCATCGACGATAGTTTCAATAGCGCCAGTATCAGTGATTTGTTTTAGGCCTTTTTCATCAATAATGTCATCTACTGCTTTGTCGCTTGACCATAGCTCGGCAAAGACCTGTTTCGCGGTTTTCCCAGATAACGTCTTGTCCGCAATGCGGTTTAGTAAATCAGTGAATCGTTTGGGTTCAATGGGTGATTGATTGATTGATAAATTATCTTTGTTCAGACTGGCGAAAAGTTCACCAATAATCCAATTGGCAGTGATTTTTGCTTCACCATTACAGTTTTCTGTCACCGTTTCAAAATAGTCTGCTGTTTCTCTATCTTGTGTCAGCACAAGAGCATCTGCATCACTGAGTTTAAATTCTTCAACAAAACGCGTTTTCTTTGCTTCGGGCAGTTCTGGCAAGGTTGCTTTAATTTCCTCAACTAATGCTTGATCTAAATGCATTGGAGGTAGATCAGGACATGGGAAATAACGGTAATCATGCGCTTCTTCTTTAGAGCGCATAGAACGGGTTTCATTCTTGTCAGGGTCATAAAGACGAGTTTCTTGAACAACAACACCGTCATCTTCTAAAATATCAATTTGGCGCTCGACTTCAATCTCAATCGCGCGTTCAACAAAGCGAAATGAATTAATGTTTTTCAATTCAGTTCGTGTGCCAAGTTCTTTTTGACCTTTTGGTCTAATAGATACGTTGGCGTCACATCGGAATGAACCTTCTTGCATGTTGCCATCACAAATACCGATATAACGCACTAAGCTGTGTAATTTCTTAAGGTAGGCAACCGCTTCTTGCGCTGAACGCATATCTGGTTCAGAGACAATTTCTAACAAGGGTGTGCCGGCACGGTTTAAATCAATACCGGTCATATCTTGATAGTCTTCATGTAAAGATTTGCCCGCGTCTTCTTCAAGATGCGCGCGAGTGACACCAATAATTTTTTCTTCGCCATTGATTGCAATAGTGAGGGTCCCTTTGCCAACTATAGGTAAATCAAGCTGAGATGTTTGATAACCTTTTGGTAGATCTGGGTAAAAATAATTCTTGCGAGCAAACACATTATGTAAATTGAGTTCAGCACCTAGCGCTAGGCCTAACTTGATGCCCATTTTTGCCGCTTCAATGTTCATTACTGGTAATGTGCCAGGTAAGGCGAGGTCAACTTCGCTGGCTTGTGAGTTTGGTGCAGAACCAAATGCAGTCGAGCTGCCTGAAAAAAGTTTACTCTTAGTTTGTAATTGAGCATGAACTTCTAAGCCAATAACCGTTTCCCAATAACTCATGCTGCACCTCCTGTTGCGCCTAAAATTGTATAACCTTCAGGTGTTTTTGTATGCCAATCAGTGTTTAATTGGAATTGATGGGCAATATTCAAAAGCTTGGCTTCTTTAAGGTGAGGGGTAGTCAATTGCATGCCAACAGGTAAGCCGTTTTTGGTAAAACCTGCAGGAATAGACGCGGCCGGCAAGCCTGAGAGGTTTGCGGTTACTGTGTAAATATCATTTAGGTACATTGACACTGGATCGGCATTGCTGCCTTTTTTGAAAGCTGGCTCTGGAGTAGTTGGGCCTAAAATGACATCACATTGTTCAAAAGCAGATAAATAGTCGTTGGTAATTAGGCGACGCAATTTCTGAGCTTTAGCATAATACGCATCGTAATATCCAGACGATAATGCATAAGCGCCGAGCATGATGCGCTTTTGTACTTCGGCGCCAAAGCCTTCGGAACGAGTTTTAGTGTACATATCATGTAAGTCGTCAAAATTAGTAGCTCGAAAACCATAGCGAACACCATCAAAGCGGGATAAGTTCGATGATGCTTCAGCTGGAGCAATAATATAATAAGCAGGGAGTGCTAAATGACTATTAGCTAATGAAACAGGAACAATTTGAGCGCCTAATTTTTCATATTCTTTAATCGCATCTTCAATCAATATGGCGACCTCATTATTTAGGTCTGCATTGAAAAATTCTTGTGGGATACCAATTTTGATCCCTTCGACCGAGTCGTTCAAATGTGCCGAAAAATCTTCGTTTGCTACGTTAAGAGATGTGGAATCTTTCTCATCAAAACCGCTAATAGCATTTAAGGCTATGGCGGCATCTTCTGCTGTATGTGTGAATGTACCCGCTTGATCTAAAGAAGACGCATAAGCGATCATGCCATAACGCGAGCAACGACCATAAGTTGGTTTAACACCAGTCAAGTTGCAATAGGCTGCGGGCTGCCGAACTGAACCACCAGTGTCTGAACCGGTCGCAAAAGGCACTATGCCTGCAGCTACTGCTGCGGCTGAACCACCTGAGCTGCCACCTGGAACACGGCTTGTGTCCCATGGGTTATCGACAGCTCCATAGAAGGAAGATTCATTCGATGAACCCATAGCAAATTCGTCTAGGTTAGTTTTTCCAATTGAAATTGCGCCCGCAATGTTTAGTTTTTCTGTGACTGTCGCATTGTAGGGTGAGATAAAATTTTCCAATATCTTAGAACCACAGCTGGTCAGAACACCTTCCGTACAAAATAGGTCTTTTTGCGCGATCGGAATACCTGTAATTGTTGAAGTGAAATTATTTCCTGTGTGTTGTTCGGCAGTTTGGAATGCTTGCTCATCGGTGACAGTTATAAAGGCATTCAACGAGGAATTTTGCGCGCTTTTGATGCTTTCTTTGGTCAGCTCAATGCTAGAAATAGTCTTTTTTTTAAGCTGTCGGTGAAGATTAACAAGTGTATTAATGGTCATTTATGTCGTTAAAAAATCAGAAAATGGTCAATTAAAGTAACAGGAATGAATGAGTGTAAAAATCAATCGATTACTTTAGGAACAAGATATAGGTCTTTGTCTGTCTTTGGAGCAATTGTTTGAAATTTTTCATGTTGATCAGTTTCAGTTACTTTATCTTCGCGCAAGCGTAATTGAGCATCCATAGGGTGAGTCATCACTTCAATTTGGTTAGTATCGCAGGCATTCATTTGTTCTGCTAGAGTAAGAATGCCGGATAGGTCTTGTTGGTATTTCTCAATATCTTCGGGTGATAATTCCAATCGCGCCAGCTTAGCAATATTGAGTACGGTCTCTTTATCTAAGGTGTGTTTTGATGACATGATATCAAATGGGTGTGTTTAAATTAATGTTCAGTTTTGGTGGGAATTAGTAGTTTAGAAATGATTATTTGCTTTTTTGCGTACAATAAACAAGGAATTTTCAGAAAACCAGTAAATTACCATAACTTTGCCGGGCTACGAGTATCAAGAAACGACGTTATTCTAGTACAATAATGCGCTTAAATAAAATATACTTCGCTATTAAATTTAAGCTGACAAAAAAGTTAATTTTAAGTTTATCAGACAAGCGATATTATCATCTACACAGAAGGTTTGAGAGTCACAGCACATGCTAAATAGTTTATTAGGTTTGTTTTCCAGCGATATTGCCATTGATTTAGGAACGGCGAATACTCTAATTTATGTTAAAGAAAAAGGTATTGTTTTAAATGAGCCATCAGTGGTGGCGATACGTCAAATAGCTGGTGGAGGTATAAATGCAAAAGCGGTTGTAGCAGTTGGTGCGGAAGCCAAACGAATGCTTGGTAGAACTCCAGGAACTATTAAAGCTATTCGGCCTATGAAGGACGGTGTGATTGCGGATTTTAATGTCACAGAACAAATGCTGAAAGATTTTATTAGAAAGGTTCAAGGCAATCGTTTCTTTGGTGGAAGCCCACGTATTATTATTTGCGTGCCTTGTGAGTCAACACAAGTAGAGCGTCGTGCGATTCGAGATAGTGCTGAGCGTGCAGGTGCACGTGAGGTGTTCTTGATAGAAGAACCGATGGCTGTAGCGATTGGTGCAGGTTTGCCTGTAGCTGAGCCAACGGGTTCAATGGTGCTTGATATAGGCGGTGGTACCAGTGAAATAGGCGTCATGTCTTTGGGTGGTACTGTTTATAGTACTTCCCTTCGTGTTGCTGGCGATACATTTGATGAAGCAATTATTAATCATGTTCGTCGTAAGCATGGGGTGCTTATTGGTGAAGCTACTTCTGAACGTGTTAAGAAAACAATTGCGACGGCTTGGGATAAATCGGAACGCCGTGAAATAGAAGTTAAAGGTCGCGATATTGCTGAAGGTTTATCTAGAGCTATTACGCTAACGAGTGATGAAATCTATGAGGCCTTATCAGATGCATTAGAATTGATCGTTCAAGCTATAAAAAATACTTTAGAACAAACACCGCCGGAATTAAGTGCTGATATTGGTGATAAGGGTTTAGTTATTGCAGGCGGTGGCGCGCTTATGCGTGATATGGATCGCCGTTTGATGGAAGACACAGGTTTGCCTGTGGTGATTGCCGATGATCCACTGACCTGTGTTGTGCGTGGATGTGGCAAGGCTTTAGAGGAAATGAACAATTTGCGCGATATATTTGCATATGAATAATTGTGCATAGTGATTTTCTTGGTGATTAATCGATGCATTTGACATGATTATAGATCGCAACACCGCAACGGGAAAATCGCTTGTTTTTGTGATTGTTTTTTCATTGGCGCTATTACTAATTGATGCTAGAACGAACTATTTGCAATCAACCAGAGCTATACTAGTTTATGCTTTGAATCCCATTTCTTGGGTTGCGGCAATGCCTTCTCGATTTTTTGGTCAAGTTGATAGTTTTTTAGAAAATGAACCTGAAATAGAAAACGCATATGAACATTTGCGACTTGAATACGTGAAACTAAAGTCGGATATGCTCAGGCGAAATGCCGTTGAGCGAGAAAATGCCCACCTAAGAGCTCTGCTCGGAGTTGTGGAACGCTCTGGTGTAGAAATGAAAATCGCGCGATCAGTGAAAATTGATTTAGATCCTTATCAGCACCGAGTGTTGGTAAATAAAGGTGTTGCAAATGGTATTTTTGTTGGGCAACCGGTGTTGGATGATCAAGGCGTTGTGGGTCAAGTTTCTCAAGTGTTTAGATCTTCGTCTATCGTGACTTTAATCACCGATCCTGCGCATACAGTGCCTGTGAGAATTCAGCGTAATGGTAAGCATATTCTCGCGGAAGGTAGCGGGGATTTATCATTTCTTCGTATTCCATTTTTGAATAAAAATGTTGATATTGTAAAAGGAGATATTTTGGAAACTTCAGGCTTAGGTGGCCGTTTCCCTGATGGTTATCCTGTTGCAAAGGTCGATGATATTGAAACCATTGAAGGCGAGGCTTTTCTGTCTATCAGCGCTAGCCCAGTTGCTACTGTGGAAAGTTTGAATTATCTGTTGTTTATATCTGCTAAGCCAAAAATAGATCTGGAAGCTAATAACAATATTCAAGATAGTGCATTGGAAAAAAATCCGACAAATTAGGTAGTTGTTGAATGGTTCAAGATAAGCTCAATATTCTGCATTTGTATATTGCTTTGCTAATTACAACTTTAATTGGAGGGGTATTGAGTTTGGTCGACTTGCCTGATTGGTTGTTTTATTTTCGACCAGACTGGATCGCCTTAGTAGTCACTTTTTGGGTGTTGTCCTTTCCGGGTAAGCTATCTGTTTTTTATGGCTTGCTAAGTGGAATATTTTTAGATTTGATTCTGGTAAAACCTTTAGGTTTGAATGCTCTTGGCTTTATTTTGTTAGCTTATCTCATCGGTTATTGGAGTTCACAAATTCGTGCGTTGACATTATGGCAGCAGTGCTTGTTTTTGGTGATTTTATTGTCTTTTTGCAAGCTTATTATCGGAATAGCTGCTGTAATTAGTACTGATTTTGTATTTACTCGATTTTATTGGTATTCGGCTCTTGGTAATCTTATTTTCTGGCCTTTATTATTTATGATTCTGCAAGAAGTTAAGCAGGCTTTTTTGGTTGATGCTCATAGTTAAATGATGTTTTTTAAAAGCCAAATTAAAGATAATAAAGAAGAATCTATTATAGTTACTAGACGATTATTTATTTTATCTGGTTTTGTTGCTTTTTTGACGGCAATCTTAGTAGCTAGGCTTCGACATCTACAAGTGTCTAGTTTTAAAAAATTCAGTGCTTTGTCTGAAGATAATCGTGTTAGCTTAAATGCAGTGCCTCCAGATAGAGGGGAAATTCGAGATCGAAAAGGGCGATTATTGGCTGAAAATACAGCGGTATATGTTTTACAAGCCTTACATTCTAAAGCCGAATCTTTGGATAGCACGTTGAACCGCTTAAGTAAGGTTATTTCTTTTACCCCGTGGGAATTAAAAAAAGCTCGCCAAGCGGCCAGTGAAAGCGCTCGATTTGAAAAATTCATTATTAAGTTTAATTTGACTGAGAAAGAAACAGCGGTCTTTGCAGTCAATCAACACCTATTTCCGAACATCTCATTGCAAGGGGTTTTACAGCGAGATTATCCCTATGCAGATGAGTTGGCACATGTCGTAGGTTATGTAGGTAGAATAAGTAAAAAAGATCAGTCTAAAATTGATAAAAATAAATACCTTGGTGTTGATTATATTGGCCGTTTAGGGATAGAAGCGAGCTATGAAGATGTCTTGCTGGGTAAGCCAGGCTTTGAACAGATAGAACAAAATGCGCATGGAAGAACGATTCGTGTGCTTAATAAGAATCAGGCTGTTGCTGGCCAAGATATTAAATTGTATCTTGATGTTGAATTGCAAAAAGCTGCGCGAGAGGCGTTAGGTGAACATCGCGGCTCAGTTGTGGCGATTGATCCTAAAACGGGCGGAGTTTTGACATTTGCTAGCACGCCAATTTATGACCCGAATAAATTTGTTAATGGAATTGATCATGAAAGTTATTCAGTGCTTAGAGATAATATCAATAAGCCGTTACTGAACCGCTGTATGTATGGTCGATATGCGCCTGGGTCAACGATAAAAGGTGTTTTTGCACTTGCGGGAATACAACATGGTTTTAATAAGAATAATCAAGTTTATTGTCCAGGTTGGTATTCTTTGCGAGGAAGAAAACATAGATATCGTTGTTGGAAGCACAATGGGCATGGCTCTATGAATTATGTTGATGCAATCGCTGAATCCTGTGATGTGTATTTTTATCATTTAGCTCAAACATTAGGTATTGATAAAATTTCAAAATTTATGACTCAGTTTGGCATAGGTAAAAAAACTGGCATCGATCTACAGTTCGAACCAGCGGGATTGATGCCTTCTAAATCATGGAAGCAACGAGTCCATAAAACAGCATGGTATCCAGGTGAAACTGTGATCACTGGGATAGGACAAGGTTATATGCTAATGACACCTATACAGTTGGCTACCGTAGCAACTACCTTAGCTAATCGAGGTAAAATCATTAAACCAATATTAGTGCAAAATGCGCAAGAACATAAAGATAAGCTGAATTTAACAAGCTTAGGTGGTAGTAGTAATAATGAGCCTGATGTCAAAGCATCGTCAAATTCAAAACAAGAGTATGAAAATGTGATTGAGGCAATGCGCCAAGTTGTGCACGGCAAAAAGGGCACTGCACGTCGAATTGCTCAGGGGATTGATTATGAAATTGCAGGTAAAACTGGTACAGCTCAGGTTGTTGGAATCCCTCAGGGTGAGAAATATGATGCTGAAAAGTTAGAAGAATTTAAGCGTGATCATTCATTGTTTATCGGATTTGCACCCGTAAAAAATCCGCGTATTGCGTTAGCGGTTGTGGTTGAAAACGGTGGGAGCGGTAGTAAGGTTGCAGCACCCATTGCTAGAAAAGTGTTTGATAAATACTTTGAAGAATATGGAATTTCGGATGCGGATAAAGTCAAAAAGGCATCTATTCAAAGTGAAGATTGTTGCTCTGAGGTTTAAGGTTATTTAAACGGCATGAATATCGCAGAAAGAGAAAAATTTTTTCATATAGATTGGGGATTGTTTTTACTCATTTTGACTGCCTGCGTTTCTGGAGTTTTTATCGTTTATAGTGCTTCTGGTGGTAATATGGAAGTAGTATTCAAGCATAGTTTGCGTATCGGTTTTGGTTTAGTAGCTATGCTTGTTGTTGCTCAGTTTTCTCCTGTTTTTCTTAAAAGACATGCCACCAAATTATATCTTCTTGCGGTGTTATTGCTTTTTACTGTATTAGTCATTGGTGTTGTTGGCAAAGGCGCGCAACGCTGGTTAGACCTAGGGTTTATGCGGATACAACCATCGGAATTAATGAAGCTAGCTATGCCTTTAATGGTTGCTTGGTGGTTGAATAAATACCCGCTCCCTGTCCGTTATAGTCAACTATTTGTTAGTTTGTTGATAGTGGTAATTCCAACTGCTTTGATTATATTACAACCCGATTTAGGGACGGCATTGTTGATTTCCAGTTCGGGTCTAATTGTGATTTTTTTAGCGGGTATTTCATGGCGTTTAATACTTACTGCCTTAGGTGTGTTCGCTGCTGTAGTGCCAATATTTTATTATTTTGTATTGCATGATTATCAACGCAGTAGAATCCTAACTTTATTTAACCCTTGGCAAGATCCTTTGGGCGCAGGTTACCATACGATACAATCAATGATTGCGATTGGTTCTGGTGGAATTGGTGGCAAAGGTTGGGTTGGCGGCACTCAGTCGCAGCTAGACTTTCTGCCAGAGCGTCATACAGACTTTATTTTTTCAGTATTTGCTGAGGAATTTGGTTTTATCGGGTTCCTGATTTTAATGACGATATATTTAGCTATTGTGTTTAGAGGTATTTATATTGCTCTTCATACAAGAAGTGTTTTTGCTAGGCTATTAAGTGGCAGTATCACATTGACATTTTTCTTTTACGTTTTTGTCAATATAGGCATGGTGGCAGGTATTTTGCCAGTTGTGGGTGTTCCGTTGCCATTGGTCAGTTATGGAGGCACTTCAATGGTGACCTTATTGATTGGTTTTGGTATGTTAATGGCTGTTAAATCACATCGGGATATTGCTGCACACTAAATTGAATAAAAATAGTATTTAAATTAAAACACTACTGGAGTAGAAAAGAGAATGATAAAACAGCGACTAATCATGCCAATTAAAGTGTTAATAAGTCTTATTGCTTGTATTGGCGCGTTTATTGGTAGTCAGTTTGCTTGGGCCTTAGATTTAAAAAACTATCCGCGATTACAGGAATCAGTAGCGCCATTGATTGCTAAAGGAGTGTATACGGAAGCTGAGTTGCAGCGTGTTTTTGCAAATATTACTTTAAAAGAAGAAGTAATCAAGAAAAAAGCGAATGCAGCTGAAAAGGTTTTAACTTGGGGGCGTGGAGGCAAACGAGGCACTGGTTATCGGGGAATTTTTATTCGACAAGATCGCATTGAACAAGGTGCGAAATTTTGGCGAGATAATGAATCTGTGATGAGTAAAGCGGAAAGTAAGCTTGGTTTAAATGGTGCAATGATTTCTGCCATCATTGGTGTTGAAACTAAATTTGGTCAGAATAAAGGCAGACATTTAGTTTTAGAAAGTATCGCCACGCATGCAAATCGTGGAAGTAAGTTGCAATTTGGACAATTGCCGATCTTTTTAACTTTGGTGAAACAAGGGCATTTAGATATCAAGACCAAAGGGTCTTATTCTGGTGCAATGGGTATCCCTCAATTTATTTCCAGTAGTTATCGAGACTTTGGGATTGATTTTGACAATGATAATGTTGTTAATTTGGTCACAAACACTGATGATGCGATTGGTAGTGTGGCGAATTATTTCAAGAAACACGATTGGCGAGCAAATGAACCCGTTATGTTCCAAGTTAGCCCAAAAAATGCTCAAGCGGCTGCAAATCTAAAGAGTATGGCAGTGACAAAGATAAATTCGCGAGTAAAGCCAAAAACAACTTTACAGGCAGTTTCGCATTTGATTCAAACTGTGCCTGAAAATATCACAGCTTCAACACCACTAAGTATTTTTAGATTTCTTGATGAAAATGATGAACCTGAGTATTTTCTGGGCTATCATAATTTTTATGTCATTATGCGCTACAATCATAGTGCTTTATATGCACGTGCTGTCTATGAACTAAGTCAAGAAATTGCCAAAGCTTATTAAAACTATTTTATGAAAATTTCTAATTTATCATTACCATCGTATAAAAGTATTTTGATTTTAGCTTTAGGGTGTTTTTTAACTGCTTGTGGGTCTAGTAATAAAGGTGGTTTTTATAAAAACGATGGCCCGGGAAAACGCAAAGTGGATATTGATTCAATTTCTAATGCTGTTCCCAAAGATGAACCCTTTGTTAAAGCAACATTAAAGCCATATTCAATCAATGGTAAACGCTATGTGCCATTAACCTCTATTGGGACTTATCTTGAGGAGGGGAAAGCTTCATGGTATGGGCGTCGCTACCATGGTCGTAAAACTTCAACAGGGGAAGTATACGATATGTTCAAGATGACTGCTGCGCACCCAACGTTACCATTACCTTCATATGTTCGTGTCACCAATGTCAATAACCAACGTTCAGTAATTGTTAGATTGAACGATAGGGGGCCGTTTATTGGCGATAGAATCATTGATCTTTCTTATGTGGCAGCCAAAAAATTAGGTGTTGTTTCCGCGGGCACCGGTAATGTCATTGTTGAGTCTTTGACACCAAATTCTCAAAATAATCGTTCTAGTCAGACAGTAGCGAATCCTGCGACTACAATTTTGCCAGTTGGGCCTATTGCCGCGCCATCGCAGACACAAGGCGGCGCTTCAACTGTTAACGCTCAGCCCCCACAATTGGTGCCTAATCAGCAAGGATCTCAAACACAGACGGGATTAAATCAAAACGATGTTGTGTCCCAGCAAGTGGATAATTCTATTCAAGATCAATGGGTTCAGGTAGGTGCATTTTCCTCGTCAAAGAATGCAGAGGATTTGTTATCTCGCCTAAAATTATCTGGTTATAGTAATTCACAAATAGTTAGCCAGAATGCGCTTTTTAAAGTCTTAGTTGGACCGTTTAGCGCAGAAGAGTCTTCTACAACGATTCGATCATTAAAAACCAATGGCTATTCGGCAATTAAGGCGAAGCGTTAGGAAAAAATTTCCTACGACTCTATTAAATTTTTAAAGGTTTTTTGCCTGTTTGGATTAAAATAAAGTCGTTATGAGAAGCATTTTTTACATATGTTGGTGTGCATTTTTATATGTTTTTTTGTCAGTAAATAGTTTTGCGGCAAGTTTGCCGGCTGTGCTTCAAAGCTCTGTGCCTGTTCCAGATATTCAGGCAAGATCTTGGGTTCTAATGGAAGCGGAAACTCAATGGATTATTGCTGAAAAAAATGCTGATATGCGGATTGAACCCGCAAGTTTGACGAAGCTGATGGCTTTATATGTTTTATTCGAACTTATTGAAAAAGGTCAGTTCGGTTTGCAAGATAAAGTGACTATTAGTGAGAAAGCTCGCTATGTCGAAGGTTCACGAATGTTTGCAGAACTTAATAGTGAGATCACTGTACTAAATTTACTTAAAGGCGTGATCATCCAGTCAGGCAATGATGCAAGTATTGCTCTAGCAGAGTTCGCGGCAGGTTCAGAAGAAGGCTTTGTTGCCTTGATGAACGATGCGGTCAATCGTATGGGCTTAAAAAATTCTCAATTCAAAAATGTTTCTGGATTGCCTGATGAAGGACATTATTCTTCAGCGCGTGATGTAGCGATTATTAGCCAGGCTTTAATCAAAAAATATGAAGCTTATTATCCCTGGTTTAGTGTTTTGGAGATGACGCACAATAATATTACCCAGCCAAATAGAAATCGTTTATTAAGTCGAGCAAATTGGGTTGATGGGCTAAAAACGGGATATACAGAAGCAGCTGGTTACTGTTTAGCAGCAAGTGGTAAACAGGGGGACACACGTTTTATTACGGTTGTGACAGGTGCTGAGAGTGATAAATTGCGAAATGAAGCGTCTTTTAGTTTGTTACAATACGGATTTGCAAATTATGAATACTATGCTCCAAAACTTGATGAATTAAGCAGGAAGATTCGTGTTTATGGAGGTGAGCAAGATTTAGTTGATACGCTCCCATCATCTCAAGTTCAAATGGTCTTGCCTAAAGGTCAGGCAATTAATGATTATGAGAATGTGTCGATTCACTTTCGCTTTGAGAAATCATTGGCTGCACCGGTTGTCAGTGGTGAAAATGTCGGTGTTGTTCGAGTGAAATACAAAGATGAAGTCATTGCAACTCAAGCAATGGAGTCACAAAATAGCATTAAAGAAGGTTCTTTTGTTAAGCGTTTAACTGATAAAGTGAAAAGCTATTTTTAGGAATTGAACATGACTGTGCCTGAACAAGATGGTTTTGATGCTATTGAATATCCAATTGATTTCGCCTTCAAAGCATTGTGCGAGAAAAATGCAGCGAATTCTGTTCAATCAATTGAAGAAACGCTTCAGCAAACAGTTACTGAAGTTTTAGGAGTAACTGCAGTCAAGAAAACTGCAGTCAAGGAAAGCAAGGCAGGGAAATATGTTTCAGTTACAACGCTTGCGCATTTGCAAAATAGACAAGAGCTTGAAGCGGTTTATCGAGCAATTTCTTCATTAGAAATTGTGAAGATGACTTTGTAATCTTGTTTTTGAAACAAAGCAATGATTATTCACCAATTGGGCTTAAAATTATATGCCGAAACTTTGACTGCCATGCAGTCGTTCGTAGAGCTTTCTGATAAAGATACGCCTGATGAGATATGGTTTGTTCAACACCCACCTGTTTACACGCAAGGAACGGCATGTGATTTAACAGCGTTAATTGAATCTGATATTCCCTTGGTAAAATCAGATAGAGGCGGGCAAATTACCTATCATGGGTTGGGTCAAATTGTTATGTATGTCATGCTCAATCTAAAGCGGCATGGCTTAGGTGTAAAAGCTTTGGTTGATATGCTAGAGCAAACAATGATCAATGTGCTTGAAAGTTTTGATATTGTTGCTATTCGCAAACAAGGCGCACCCGGTGTTTATGTTGAAGGCGCAAAAATTGGTGCGCTTGGATTACGCTTTAGAAAAGGCTTTAGTTATCATGGCTTGAGTTTAAATGTGGATATGGATTTATCTCCATTTCAAAATATTGATCCTTGTGGTTATCAAGGTATGCCAGTGACACAAATTAAAGATCATTTGGATAAGCATTTAGCTGAAAAATTATCATTGGAAACCGTCCAGCAAGCGCTGCATAAAGAGTTTTCAAGTTTGCTTGTCTAATTTAATTGCTTGGTTCGGTGCAGCTTTGCACTAAATCAATCTAAGGCATGATTGATTTCACTCAATCGTTCTGGTGTGCCTATATCAGACCATTGTCCATCATAAACTGTGCCGAATAAGCTGTTGTTATCTATCCATTGTCGGAATAAGGGGGCGAGTGCGCGCTTGCCAGGCGGCAAAGTTGTGAAAGCTGCTTTTGAGTATAGACCAATGCCGCTGAATGTATAGCTTGTTAATGCTGGATTTGTTTTGTTGTTGTGCAGAACTGCTTCGAATAAATTTTCTCTGTTAGTGCAAAGGCAAAAATCTCCATCGGAATTGTGTTTTGGGTTTTCTACCATTACGATTGCGCCAGAAAATTTCGAGTCAATAGAGGTCTGCGAAAGTCCAAATAATAATTCGTTGAAATCGAAATCAGTCCAAATATCAGCATTCACACACAAAAAATAATCACTTTCAATCAGGTGAAGTGCATGTTGAATTCCTCCAGCAGTTTCTAGAGCTCCTAGAGAATGTTCGTCTGAAAAGGCAATGCGAACTCCCCAGCGGCTGCCATTGCCGACCGCTCGTTGAATATGATCACCTAGATAGGCAACGTTAATCACAAACTCTTTGAATCCCTTGCTAGCAAGGCGGGTGATGTGATGTTCAATGAGACTGAATTCGCCAATTTTCAATAATGGTTTGGGTGTGTCCGCCGTCAATGGCATCATGCGCTGACCGCGCCCGGCGGCTAAAATGAACACGGTCGTTTCGTTGGGTTTAATGGTCATTAGCAGTTTATAGGCGCACTGGATATTTCAGTAAAATTTCTGCCAATGGTGCTAGATCATCATATTCTTGACAAGTTTCTAGCAAATATTTGTATGTTAACGGCATGTCGGGCAAATATTGATCTTTACCATCACGATAAGATAGGCGTGAAAAAATTCCTAATACTTTAAGGTGGCGTTGCACGCCCATAAAGTCAAACCATTGATGCCATTGGTCTGGGTTGGTGTGGTTGTGGATTCCAGCAAGTTGGGATTGTTTTTGAAATTCTAAATTCCATGTTTTGACTTGTTGTTTGGGCCATTCGATATAGCAGTCCTTGTATAGTGAAACAAGGTCATAGGTGATTGGTCCGATCACCATGTCTTGATAATCGATGATGCCGGGGTTATTTTTTTTAGTCACGAGCAAATTGCGACAGTGAAAATCGCGATGGACTAAAACCTGTGGTTGCTCTATAGCACTTTTTATTAACAACTCAGAAATCGTATTGAGAACTTGTAACTCGATGTTATCTAACTCTGTATTGTGATAGCGTTGAATGTACCAATCATTAAATAGTTGAATTTCTGAATTTAGCTTCTCTGCACTATAAACTTCAATTGATTTTGATTGGAATTTTGATTGTATTTTAAGTAAAGAGTCCATCGCATCCGCATATAAAGCATCAGCGGTTTTAGAGTTTAAAGCCGATTGATAAACTTCTGTTCCAAGATCACTAATGGCTAAAAAACCTTGCGATAAATCTTGTGCGTATATCGTTGGCACATGCACGCCACACTTAGCTAGTTCGGTTGTGCAACGGATAAATAAGGCGTTATCTTCATGTTCGGGAGGAGAATCCATCACAATAAAGATATTTGATAACGAAGTTTGGCCTTTGTTTTCTATATGAACACGAAAATATCGCCGGAAGCTGGCATCAGCAGAAGCGGGTTCTATAGAGATTATCGTCAATCCAAGATTATTTGATAGCCAAGATGATAATTGATTGAGTCGTTTATCCAAAATATGTGCTTTTAAATTAAAAAATAATCAACTAGAGGCTTTTTTGCTCTTGTCGTATTGGGTGAATTAAGAATAGTAATGTATAGTAAGCATTAAATTAAAACCAGTCGATAATTAAGCGAAAGATTGAGTACCGATAATCGCTATTCTTAAGAATAAAATTGAGAATAACGATATAATAACGACTGATAATAAACGGTTAATTTATTGCTTTGCAGTAATCTTTCCGGTCATGAAAATCCACAAGAGGAAACATTATGCTTTTTCGAAATCGAGTCAATTTGCCATATCAAACTGTATTGAATCGAAATTCAAAATTGAAAGTAAAATTAATCACAACGTTATTAGCAGCACCTGTGATGATTGCAACGCAAAATATCAGTTATGCAGCACCTTCTGCTAATGCTGTTTTTGATTCAAATACAGAAAGAGCAGCGCATTGTCGACCCGATTTGTTAGCTTTTCCTAACCATAGCCAAGCAGATGCTGATGGAATTTTGCCAATCGTAGTTGAAGCTGATGATGTTGAAACCGAGGGCAAGGAAAAAGTCAACCTAAAGGGCAATGCGTTTGTGGCTCAAGGTCGACAAAGTATCACGGGAGAAAGTATCGAATACGATCGTGAAAATGATAAAGTTAAAGCTTCTGGTAAGGTTGAATTACGCTCCGTAGCGGGAGATTTAATTCAAGCCGATGATGTGGACCTTGATGTGAACTCGTCACTAGGAACAGCAAAAAATGCAAAATTTAAGCTTGCCAAACGTGGTGAGATAACAGATGAAACTAATGCGGTTGAAGTGCAGTCTCGTGGTTCAGCGAAAAGTGTTTCTATTGAAGGTGAAGATTTTGTTCGCCTTAAAGGTGCAGTCTATACAACTTGTGTAGAAGGCCAAGATGATTTTTATATTAAAGCGAGCGAACTAGAACTGGATCGAGCGACGGGTGTTGGCAGAGCAAAAAATGCTCGATTTGTTTTTTTTAAAGTTCCATTCTTATATTTACCTCAAGTTAGCTTTCCGATTAGTGATAAACGGAAAACAGGCTTTTTATTTCCAACTTTAGGTACTGATAGTGATTCAGGTTTTTTCTTTGGCACGCCTTGGTACTGGAATATTGCGCCAAATGCTGATGCAACTATCACGCCAAGAATATTTACTGATCGTGGTGTTCAGTTAGGTGTTCAATTCCGTCATCTATCAAAAAATTCGGAAACTGAAATCAATGCTGAGGTATTGCCTAGCGATGATGTGTTTGATGATGAAACACGCTCGTTTGTTGCGATTGATCATGAGTATAATATTACAGATAAGTTGACATTCACTCTCGATGTTAACGATGTTTCTGACACAGAATATTTTCGTGATTTCAGAACTAATATCACGGCTTTTAGTTCAACATTCACTCCAAGTGAAGCAAGGTTGCGTTATGTTGAAGACAATTGGGATCTAACCGTAAGAACTGTGACATTTGAAGTGATTGATGATGCAGTTACAACTGAACCATTTGATTTGTTGCCGCAGGTGACATTTAATAATCGTTTTGAAGATATTGGCGGTACAGGTATAAACTACCGTACAAATGCATCAGCGACACATTTTGATCGCGATGGCGATGATGCAGAATCTCGAGTGTTGGTTAATCCAAGCATCGAACGGCCATTTGAGACTACATGGGGATACTTTAAACCGAAATTTGAAGTTGATTATGCGGCATTTAGCGAGGAAGGAGTAGATGATCGTACGGCGCCTATTCTTTCAATTGACTCGGGTTTATATTTTGAGCGACGCGTGAACTTTCAAGGTGGTAGAGGTATTCAAACGCTTGAGCCAAGAATTTTTTATGTCAATTCAGATTCTGATGATGATAATAGTGAACTAACGACTAGCTTTGACACTATTGCATTAGATTTTAATAATTTTAACGATCTTTTCAGTACAACAGGCTTTACTGGCGGCGACAGTGTTGCCGACGGTCAGCGTTTGACACTTGCTTTAGGAACACGTTTTTTTGATGCTGATGGTGATCAACGCTTCCGTGCTCAAATTGGTCAAGTGTTTTTTATCGATGAGTTGGAATCTACGGACAGCGAAGGAGTAGTTACAACGCAAGATGAGTCGGATATATTGATTGAGGCAGATTACAATGTGAATGATGCGCTAACAATAGGCACTTTCTTGGGTTATGGCGATATTGATGGTTCTGGCGACGAGATACGCAATGCAGACTTTAATATTGAATACGAACCTTCGGTACATAACTTCTTAAAATTTTCGTATCGTTTGAACAGAGACCTGGCAAGTGATAATACAATTGAGGAAACTGGTCAATTTATAGCTGACGCTTCTTGGAAGTTGAATTCGCAATGGCGTTTGTTTGGTACTCAACGTTATGATATTGAGGACTCTGAAAGTATTCAAACGCAATTTGGTGCCGAATATGATGGGTGTTGTTGGAGTTTGACGTTGACCGCTGACCGTTTGCGTGAAAGTGATGATGAATTTAGAAATGCATTGTTTGCGCAAATTGAATTTGCTGGTTTTGGTAAAATCAGAACTGGCTTTCAATAAACTAAACTGTACTGATGTGAACTCTCCTTATTAAGAGTCTTTTAATTATGAAATTATTCAATAAAAATTTATTGATTATTATTTTTTCGATAATACTTTGTTTACCCTCTCTTGCTGTTGCGCAGACATTGATTGATAAAATCATCGTCATCGTGAACGATGATGTAATTACTGAAAATGATTTAGAGAAGCGTATTGCAAGAATAAAAGCAACGAACGAAGTGGCTACAATTGATCAGAGTATACGTGACCGTATCCTTGAAAGCATGGTTGAAGAATTAGTTCAGATACAAACTGCTTTACGAGCAGGAATTAAAGTTTCTGAAGCTGAAGTCGATCAATTAGTTCAACGATTTTTAAGTCAACGAAAGACTACTGAAACGGAATTTTCTGCAAAGCTTGCTGAGTTCGGATTAGGTTTTAATGATTTGCGAGAAGCGATGTGGACGAATTCAATGATGAGGAAATTAATTCGTAGTGATGCTGTTCGTTCAGTTAAGGTTTCTGATGAAGAAGTAGAAACATTTGCTAAGGCGTATAATATTAAAGCTGAAAATCCTGAATATGACGTTAGTTTTCTGTTTGTTAAGTCTCCTGCTGAAGTTAATGAACAGCAACAAAAAGAATTGCTAGATACTATTCAATCGTTACAAAATCAAACACAAAGCTCAGATTTAGATCAGTTGGCTAGTGCCTTAGCGGCTGTTCAAATCAATTCAGAGAAAAAAGATTTGGGCTTCAATCTTCCTGATAAGCTACCAAGTATTTTTGCTTCGACATTAGCTAAAATGACAGTAGGAAATTTGAGTTCAGCATTTAAAACCTCAAGTGGTATTTATGTTTTGAAGCTTAATAATCTTCGAGGCAATCTAACTAAGACAGAAAAGCGCAAAGCACAACACATACTCATCAAAGCTGAAACTCCGCTTGAAGTGCAAAAAGCGCAACAGACCTTAGATCGATTGTTGGTGCAAATGGAAGCGGGAGTGAAGTTTGAAAATATCGCTAAATTTTATTCTGATGATTCTGGTTCTGCTGCGAATGGTGGAGACTTAGGTTGGATGAAAAAAGGTGAAACAGTGCCAAAGTTTGAGGCGAAGCTATTTTCAATGAATGAAGGAGAAATCAGTGAACCAGTGGTCACTCAATATGGTGTGCATGTGATTAAATTGAATGAAATTTCTGAGGTCGCTGATCCAAATGAGCGAAAGCGAGTGCTAGCTTATAATAATTTAATGACACAAAAAGTAGATCAGTATTTTCCGACATTTTTGTCTAAATTGATGGGCAAGTCTTATATTAAATATTTTTAAAATGTTATTCTAAAATCAACTAAATAAAAAAGGCGAGTAAATTACTCGCCTTTTTTATTATTTATAGCGATATTAATTAAGCACGTTGCTTCTCTTTGATTTCTTCAAGAGTTTTGCAGTCAATACAAAGCTCAGCGGTCGGTCTCGCTTCTAATCGGCCAATACCAATTTCAACTCCACAGCGTTCACACCAACCATATTCGCCAATATCAAGACGCGAAATTGAGTTGCTAATTTTTTTCAATAGTTTACGATCACGGTCACGACTACGTAACTCTAATGACATATCTGTTTCTTGGCTAGCACGATCATTTGGATCAGGGAGATTGCTGTACTCATCTTGCATAACATTGATTGTTTTTGAAATATCTTCAAAAAGCTCAGCACGCCAATTATTCAGGATTTTCCTGAAATGTTCGAGTTGGTTTTCATTCATATACTCCTCATTTTTTTTAGTTTGATAGGGAGTCACACCGAAAATTAAATTATCTTCGTCTTTTAGCTTTGCTTGTGCAGTCATTTTTTTACTCTCAAAAAAACATGTCAGTTGCGTTTTTTACACTACATAAAAATATTATGCAATGAAAACTTTCTATTCAATAGCAATAAATGAAAAATAAAGTTAAATGCAGATTTGTTAGTTATATTTATCTAATTATCTAACTGTAATATTAATAGCAAGTATGAATGAACTGAGTATAGTTGCTCGCCTTAGATTATTCATATCTAAGTTTGATCAAGAAATTTTTAATAAAAGAGGTTAGAAATGATATCAAAATTCAATAATAAAGTGCTAATTGTTTCAGCTGCGTTGCTAGTCGCAGCATGTGGAGAAAACAGTGATTCCAAATTAAATAAAGCATTGGAGTCGACTAGACAAGCTACAGGTGATGCAGTTAAGGCCGTGCAAGAATCTGCAACTGAATTGAAAAACAGTGCGGTGAATGTTGCTGAGAAAACTGGCGAGGTGGTTTCAGATACAGCTGGAGCTGTTAAAGATGGTGCGGTCAATGCGGCACAAAAAACTGGTGAAGTTGTATCAGAAGCTAGTTCAGATGTAGTAGATAAGTCGGTCGAGTTAAAAGATGATGCAGTTAATGTTGCTGAGAAAGCCGGAGGGGTTGTTTCGGATACAGCAGGAGCTGATAAAGACGGTGCAGTCGCTGAGAAAGCTGGCGAGGTGGTTTCGGATGCTGCAAAAGACACTGCAGTTGATGCAATACAAAACACTAGTGAGGTTGTGCATGATGCTACTGAGGCAGTCAAAGATGGTGTAGCGAATGAAGTTAGTGCGCCAGCAGTTACAGATGGCTCGTCTGTTGCTACTGCAACTGATGCGCAAGTCGAAAAAACTGTCGATGCATCTACTGAAAAGAATTCTGAGGCAATCAAAGACAGCGTGGCGAATGAAATCAGTGCTCCAGCAATTACAGATAGCTCATCTGTTGCCGCTGCTGCTGATGCACAAGTAGAAAAAACTGTTGATGCAGCTGTTAATGCGTCTACTGAAAAAACCTCAGGAATTGTCGCTGAAACGGTTGAGACTATTAAAGAAAAAGCTGTTGAAAAAGTGACAGAAGAAGCTAAGTAAGCAGTTAAATAGCTAAAAATAATGTATTAAATTACTTGTATATGCGTTTATTCGTAAAGAGGCCTCATGAAAATTCATGAGGCCTTTTTTTGTCATTGAAATGTCATAATCACAGTGGTTATTTTTCATCTATAATTCTTGTTTGTATTATTTTGATGAATTAGATCCAGATTAATGGTCATATGATGAAAATAGGTATTAATGGTTTGGGCCGGATGGGGCGTTTGACCTTTCGCGCTATGCTTGACGGTTGTAGGAGTGATCAAACAATGCTGCAATTTGTGCAAAGCAATGATCCTTCAGGTGATGCGAACACAATGGCGCATCTGTTAGAGTTCGATTCTGTTCATGGTAAATGGAGTCAATCTATTTCCAGTAATAGTCAAGAAGAAATCATTGTGGCTGATCAACGAATCAAACATACTCAAAATACTGCAATTTTGGATACTGATTGGTCGGATTGCGATATTGTTTTAGAGGCTTCGGGAAAGTTCAAAACCAAAGCTCAGTTGAACCAATATTTTGAACAAGGTGTCCAGCGGGTAGTGGTTGCCGCGCCAGTCAAAGAAGAAGGTGTGGCTAATATTGTTATGGGCGTTAATCAAGATGACTATCAGCCTCAACAACACCGAATTGTGACGGCAGCATCGTGCACGACAAACTGTTTGGCGCCGGTGGTGAAAGTTGTTCAAGAAAAGTTGGGTATTAAACATGGTTCAATGACCACGATTCATGACATTACTAACACGCAAACCATTATTGACAAAGGACATAAAGACTTACGCCGAGCACGAGCTTGTGGCATGAGCTTGATTCCGACAACTACGGGTTCAGCCACAGCCATCACGCACATTTTTCCTGAATTGAAAGGCAAACTAAATGGTCATGCTGTTCGGGTGCCGCTCACTAATGCATCGTTAACGGATTGCGTGTTTGAATTAAAGCGTGCAACGACGGTTGCAGAAGTGAATGCGTTGTTCAAAGAAGCGGCGGAAGGTGAGTTGGCAGGTATATTAGGCTATGAAGAGAAGCCGCTCGTTTCCATTGATTATCGAACTGACCCACGCTCAAGTGTAGTAGATGCACTTTCAACTATGGTGATTAATGATACTCAGCTGAAATTATATTTGTGGTATGACAATGAATGGGGCTATGCAAATCGAACGGCTGAGTTGATAAAATTAGTCGCCAAATTGGGTTGGAGCTAATCAACAGTAGGTTTTCATGTTGGCAAAATTGTCCACTGAAGTGAAACAATATGCGCTAATAACAGCTAATTATTGGGCTTTTACGCTAACGGATGGCGCTCTGCGAATGTTGGTGGTGTTGTATTTCCATCAGCTGGGATACAGTCCGCTCGAAATCGCTATGCTGTTCTTGTTTTATGAGGTTTTTGGAGTAGTAACTAATTTGTTTGGTGGTTGGCTTGGGTCTCGCTGGGGGTTGAACCACACTATGCATCTAGGCTTGGGCCTCCAAGTTATCGCTTTATCAATCTTGCTAGTGCCAACTACTTGGTTGACCGTGATTTGGGTGATGGGCGCGCAAGCCTTGTCAGGGATTGCCAAAGATCTGAATAAAATGAGCGCCAAAAGTGCGATCAAATTATTAGTTCCAGATGAGCAACAAACCAGTTTATATCGTTGGGTTGCCGTTTTGACTGGTTCCAAAAACACCTTAAAAGGCGTGGGGTTTTTCCTTGGTGGTTTATTACTAACCTTGCTGGGCTTCCAACACGCTGTGCTAGCCATGGTTGTGGCGTTAGCAATTGTCTGGCTGCTTAGTATGTTGTCGCTGAAAAACAACTTAGGTAAATCTAAATCAAAACCGAAGTTTTCAGTCTTGTTTTCTAAAACTCGGCAAATCAATTGCTTGTCTGCGGCACGTTTGTTTTTGTTTGCAGCTAGGGATGTGTGGTTTGTGGTGGCTTTGCCAGTATTTTTGTCAACACAGTTGCAGTGGTCACATTGGCAGATCAGTGCTTTTTTAGCCAGCTGGATTATTGCGTACGGTATCGTGCAAGGTTTTGCTCCAAAATTCACGAAAAAAACAACTCAATCAGCACAAAGTGCTGCTTTTTGGTGTGTTTGCTTAGCATTTATTCCTTTGCTTATTTTTATTGCTATGTGGTTAAGCCAGCAATATCTGGTTGGTGACAATGTTGGAGAAAA
>CAZWHW010000007.1:0-55272 GCA_964633815.1 uncultured Gammaproteobacteria bacterium | reverse complement strand
TTATTGCTATGTGGTTAAGCCAGCAATATCTGGTTGGTGACAATGTTGGAGAAAATTATGTTGGAGAAAATTTTGCCATCACAGTGGTTCTTTTATTTGGTTTAGGGATTTTTGGGTTTTTCTTTGCAGTGAACTCTTCTTTGCACAGCTATCTAATTGTGCGCATGGCAGATGCAGACAAGGTATCAACCGATGTAGGGTTTTACTATATGGCAAATGCCTCGGGGCGATTGTTAGGCACAGTGTTATCTGGTTTGGTTTTTCAAATCTACGGTTTTTTAGCCTGTTTGCTTATATCGTCATTGTTTTTGTTTGTCTCTGTATTGTTAGTTAGAAAGATTGATGAAAGATAGCATTGTTACAAACTGTAATATTACTGTTATCAGCTTGTCATAAAACTGTCATATAAGTTGAATATCCTAGCACTCGTCAGTTGAGATAAGTTTTTTGATAAACTACTGACAGAAATTATTCTGAATGTTTGTTAACTTGGAGAGAAAAGTGAAAAAATTAATTGTTTCTGCAGCGTTAGTTGCTTCAAGCGTGTCAGTTTCGCAAACAGCTATTGCGCGTGACACTATTTCTATTGTTGGTTCTTCAACAGTGTTTCCTTTCGCAACAGTGGTAGCTGAGCGTTTCGGTAAATCAACGGACTTTAAATCGCCAAAAATTGAATCTACTGGTTCTGGTGGTGGTTTGAAGCTTTTCTGTAACGGTGTTGGTGTAGGCACACCTGATATCACGAATGCATCGCGTCGCATCAAGAAAAGCGAAGTTGAAAAATGCGCTAAAAACGGTGTAACGGAAATCACAGAAGTATTGATTGGTTTTGACGGCATCGTGCTGGCTAATTCAAAAGCTTCTTCACAATACAAGCTTTCTCGCAAAGATATCTATTTGGCTTTGGCTAAATGGGTTCCAGGTAAGGATGGCAAGTTGGTCGAAAATCCATATAAAACGTGGCAAGCCGTTAATGCTGATTTACCAGCAATTAAAATTGAAGTGCTAGGCCCGCCACCGAGTTCTGGTACTCGTGACGCGTTCGTTGAACTAGCCTTAGGCGGTGGTGCACAAGAAATTGAAGACCTAAAAACCCTTCGTGGTTTGAAAGCAGACCAAAAAGCTGAAATCGAAGCACTGATTGCTAAAATTGGCGTGCCTGCTGGTGTTTGGGAAGGCATTGTTGCTAAGAAAGGCGACAAAGCTAAAGGTAAAGATGTATTCAAGCAAATTGCATACGGTGTTCGTGAAGATGGTGCTTATATTGAAGCGGGTGAGAACGACAACCTTATTGTTAATAAGTTGACTGCCAACCCGAATGCCTTAGGCATTTTCGGATACAGCTTCCTTGAACAAAATTCAGACAAAGTGCAAGGTTCTATTGTTGACGGTGTTGAGCCTGAGTTCGAAGCAATTGCTGCAGGCGAATACAAAGTCTCACGCCCATTATACTTCTATGTGAAAAAAGCCCACATTGGTACTATCCCAGGCATGCAAGAGTATGTGAACTTTTTCGTCTCTGAAGATGCAACGGGCGAAGAAGGATATTTGGTTGACAAAGGCTTGATTCCACTCAGTGGTTCTGACCGTAAAGATGTGGTTTCTGGTGCTAAATCTTTAGCCAACCTAGCGCTATAGCCCAATACACATAGGTCATCAATCAAAAGACAAGGCAGGTGAGTTATGCTCACCTGCTTTTCTTGTTTTAATAGCATATAATCCGCCAATAAATAAATCACATTGTCATCAATCTGACTTTTTTTGGTGCTAAATTAATAACTCAAAACACATTGGTATTATGGAATGACAGCATCTAGTTTAATTGTCGTCTTTTTGCTTGCTGCCATAGCAATTTATTTTTTTGGTCGTAATCGATCGTTAAGCGTTGCCAAACAACAAGGTGGAGTAAAGCATCTGTCTTCATTGCCTTCCCATTATGGTACGTTGTCCCTAATGTGGGCAGTGATTCCTGCATTGATTGTATTGGCATTGTGGTTGTTGTTTGAAAATACCTTTATTTCGAATATTGCCATCGCGAATTTGCCTGCCGATGTTCAAGCCCTGCCTGTAGAAGAGCTCAATTTGTTAATGAACAAAATAGCCATCGCCGCAAATCAAGGTGTTGGTAATATTGAGCAGCAATATATGCCTGCTGTCGAGGTTTATAAGGGACTGAGTCAGAAAATTGCGGTGATCAAACCGCTGGTGGTGTTCATTGTGTTGGCGTTGGGAGCGATGTTTAGCTGGCGTTTTATCAGAGCCAATTTCAATGCACGTAACCCTGTCGAAAAAACCATTAATGTGATTTTAATCGCATGTTCATGCATCGCCATTTTCACCACGGTTGGTATCGTTTTATCTGTTATTTTTGAGTCGTTACGCTTTTTTCAAAAAATCCCAGCCTCTGAATTCTTATTTGGCACACATTGGAACCCACAAATTGCAATCCGTGCCGATCAAGTGGCTGCAGATGGTTCATTTGGCGCAATTCCAATTTTTACTGGCACCTTATTAATTTCTGCAATTGCCTTGATTATTGCAGTTCCAATTGGTTTGATGTCAGCAATCTATCTGTCTGAATATGCCAGCAAACGTGTTCGCACTTATGTGAAGCCTGTTCTTGAGATCTTGGCAGGTGTGCCGACAGTTGTGTATGGATTCTTTGCGGCATTGACTGTTGCGCCTTTTTTGCGTGATTTTGGAGAAAATATTGGCTTGAGTGTTTCCTCGGAAAGTGCACTTGCTGCGGGTTTGGTGATGGGAATCATGATCATTCCGTTTGTGTCGTCCTTGTCAGATGATGTGATCAATGCCGTTCCACAAAGCTTGCGTGATGGTTCTTATGCTTTGGGTGCAACACAATCAGAAACTGTTCGCAAAGTGATTTTCCCTGCTGCATTGCCGGGCATTGTTGGCAGTATTTTGCTAGCAGCTTCTCGTGCTATTGGTGAAACCATGATCGTTGTCATGGCCGCAGGATTGGCTGCCAACTTAACTGCTAATCCACTGGAAGCGGTGACCACTGTCACCGTACAAATCGTGACCTTGTTGGTTGGCGACCAAGAGTTTGATAGTGCGAAAACCTTGGCAGCTTTTGCTCTGGGTTTGTTGTTATTTATTGTGACCCTAGGTTTGAACTTTATTGCGTTATATGTGGTGAAAAAATACCGCGAGCAATACGACTAATTTTTATAGGCAAAATTCATCATGCATTCAGATATAGAAAAACGTCGCGCCAATATTCGTAAGCGTTATCGTTCAGAAAAAATCTTTCGCTTTTTTGGCGTTATGGCAGTCGGTGTAGGCTTGTTATTCGTGGTTTTGCTATTTGTTGATATTATCGGCAAAGGCGCGGGTGCTTTTAGCCAGACCTATATTCAAATGGAAATGAACTATGATGCGGACACCTTAGGCATCTCTGATAGTAATGACGAGCAACAAATTAAATCTGCCAGTTACAACAGTTTGGTCAAAAAGAGCTTGCGAGCAGTTTTCCCTGATCTGACATCGCGAAAAGAGAAAAAGCAATTGTATGGTTTGCTGAGTAATGAGGCAGGCTTTACTTTGCGCGATAGGCTGTTGGCTGATCCTAAAAGACTCGGCACGACAGAAACACTCTGGTTGCTGGCTGATGATGATGTGGATATGCATTTTAAATATGCTTTGGGCACAGACGATCAAGTCGGCAGAATTTCTGAGATACAAAAAACGCTGGTCGAGGGTTTGGCAGAGCAAGGCAAGATTAAGAAAAAGTTCAACTGGGTCTTTTTCAAAAATGCAGACTCACGTGAACCAGAGCTGGCGGGAATTCGTGGCGCATTAATGGGGTCATTGCTGACCTTGTTGGTCACGTTGGTCTTATCATTCCCAGTCGGGGTAGCAACCGCGATTTATCTGGAAGAATTTGCGCCGCAAAACAAAATCACAGACTTAATTGAAGTCAACATCAACAACCTAGCGGCGGTGCCATCGGTTATTTTTGGTTTATTAGGTTTGGCGGTGTTTATTAACTTTTTTGGCGTGCCGCGCTCTGTGCCATTGGTTGGTGGTTTAGTGTTGGCACTGATGACTTTGCCAACGATAATCATTTCAAGTCGTGCGGCCATCAAAGCTGTGCCACCTTCCATTCGTGAGGCTGCTTTGGGCATGGGTGCATCAAAAATGCAAACAGTATTGCACCACGTCTTGCCCCTTGCCATGCCTGGCATGTTAACAGGCACGATCATTGGCATGGCGCAAGCTTTGGGTGAGACTGCACCACTATTAATGATCGGCATGATTGCTTTTATTGTTGATGTTCCTGGTGGTGTTACTGATCCAGCAACCGTATTACCGGTGCAAATTTTCCTATGGGCTGACAGCCCAGAGCGAGCGTTTGTGGAACGCACTGCAGCTGCTATCATGGTGCTATTGGCATTTTTGATTGTGATGAACAGTTTCGCCGTCTGGTTGCGCAAAAAATTAGAACGTCGATGGTAGTCGATAAGTAATTGAACGAAATTGAACAAAAGGGCAACTTTTTAGGAATATTGGCAAAGTAGAAACAATGAATACATCTGAATTTGATAATCAATACACAACTGAAGGCCAGCCACTATTAGATGACCCGCGCATGAGCACTCGCGGTGTCAATGTTTATTATGGTGATAAACAAGCGATTTTTAATGTCGATCTTGATATTGGCAAAAATCAAGTGCTTGCCATGATCGGTCCTTCAGGCTGTGGTAAATCTACTTTCTTGCGTTGTTTGAACCGCATGAATGACACCATTGATATTTGCCGTGTTGAAGGCATTATTCAACTTGACGGTGAAGACATCTATGACCGTAAGATTGATGTTGTTGAGCTTCGTGCCCGCATTGGCATGGTGTTTCAAAAGCCGAACCCATTTCCAAAGAGTATTTTTGAGAATGTTGCCTATGGAGCACGCATTCATGGTTTGGTGGATCATAAAGTTGAGCTTGATGAAATAGTTGAAAACAGCTTAACCCGCTGTGGTTTATGGAAAGAAGTTCGCGACCGTTTGGATCAGCCTGCCACAGGTTTGTCAGGTGGTCAGCAGCAGCGTTTATGTATTGCTAGAGCCATCGCTATCAATCCAGAAGTTGTTTTGATGGATGAGCCCTGTTCAGCGCTTGATCCAATTGCTACAGCGACTGTGGAAGAATTGATCAACGAGCTCAGTGAGAAATTCACGATTGCGATTGTGACGCACTCGATGCAACAAGCAGCTCGTGTATCTCAGCGAACAGCTTATTTTCATTTAGGCAAATTGATCGAAGTGGGTGAAACAGACCAAATTTTTACTAACCCTACTCACAAATTGACGGAGGAATATATTACCGGTCGAATTGGTTAATTTGGCATAAGTGATATTTAGAGGAAATAACGATGAGTGAAAAAAACAATATTATTGGCACCCATATTAATAAGCAATTTGATCAGGAATTGGATGATATTCGTGAACGCGTCTTGCAAATGGGCGGTCTAGTTGAAGAACAATTTGGCCGAGTTATGACCGCGTTAATGGATGGCAATGCAGATCAAGCAGCATTAGTTGCCGCAGAAGACTATAAAATCAACCAATTTGAAATAGAAATTGATGAAGAATGCGTATTAATTTTGGCACGTCGTCAGCCAACTGCAAGTGATTTGCGCTTAGTGGTTGCGGTCACAAAATGTATTCGTGATCTTGAACGTATTGGTGATGAAACTGAGCGCATGGCACGCATGATTCAACATTCGATTGAGATTGAATCACCAGAAAAATATTATAAAGGTTTCATCTCCACTGGAGAAAGCATACGCAAATTGCTACAAAAAACCTTAGATTGTTTCGCGCGCATGGATGTTAAAACAGCTGTCAAACAAATGCGTGAAGCCTATATTATTGATCGTGAGTTTCATTCAATGACTAAACAATTAGTTGATCGCATGAAAAAAGACCCGGATGCCATCACCAGTGCACTTGACATCATGTGGGCGACTCGCTGTCTGGAAAAAGTAGGCGATCACTGCGTGAATATTTTGGAAAATGTCGTTTACTCAGTGAAAGGCGCAGATGTTAGACATCAACACTTAGACGAAGTGATAGAAACAGTCAAAGGGAAATAAAAACGAATTGTAATAATGTTCAGCGTCGTCTTGTTCGCCCCTTGGGTGTGGTACCGGACGGCGTCAAAAAGATCAGCCACCGTCGTAGATAATCACCCACCAGTGCTCGGAAACTCGCCGTCCGAGCTTCCATTCGCGACCAAGCTCATCGACGTCCGCCGAGGTAACTGGCTTGTCCGAATAGAGGTAACCCGACTCGCCAGCGTGCCCCAAATCGAGAGTCTCGAATGCGATAAGCAGGGTTCTGTCTGTCGATAGTTCTGCCCATACCAGTCCTTGACCCTCTCCTCTATTAACGTACTCGTCATCCTTTAGCGGGCGTAATGAGGCAGGATCAGGGAACCTGTCGATCCGAAAGCGATGTATCTGCCCAGGTTCTAGTGATTTTTCGTGCAGTTGCGCGACCACGGCCTCCAACTTGGAGCGAGGAAATAAACCGGCTCTGCTGTACTGAATGAGAAAATAGACTACGATGCCGCATAGGAGAAAAAGTCCAAGCATCCACGTTGCTTTCCGTCCGAACTTCATGCTTCCTCCGTTAGAGCATATTGCTCGAGTTTCTCCATTTTCTGCAGTTTATATTGAATCAATGGTCGGTCTGTCGTTTCGCTAGGTAGATATTGTTTCATCCTGAAAGTATTGCACCCGTATATGAGGTCTGTGCGAAAACTTGGTGAATTTTCCTCGCGTTTTCTAGCCGTCCGCCCATATAAAGGGCGAGCGTTAGCGAGTCCAGCTCACGTTTGTTGTGGGCGATTTTGATGTACTTGTTAGGCATTATTTTCAATTATTGCAGGAGTTCCTATATAGGTAATATGTAAAAACGTACCGTTTCTAAATTGTTGTGATGAAGTTGATATTTGAACTCCTAAGATTGCATTTGATTCACTTGGAGCGCTATTAACAAAGGAGTCTATTACTTCTTGATACTCATTCCTCTTTCGTTCAATAAGCCCTCGAATCATACCTTTATTAGATATCTCAACTGTACCTGTCACCTGAATCATGTCAAAGGCTTCTTTGACAATTATTCCTTCTGGTAGATTTTCAGTAGTAAATATTATTTTATCCATTTATTTTCCTCAATTTATTTTGGATGAAATAGCGCCTAACGCCCACCAAATGGGCGCGGTTTACTGCGTCCGAGCCGGAAGCGTAAGTTTTGGTTTTTGTTAGTTTTTTTTCAGAAGAATATTATCGTTACCCGACGGGCATCTTGAAACGCCTTTTTTGTACTTTGTTTTGTAGATTTTACTTTTGTCATCATAGTTTTCTCTTTGGTTAACGATGAACGAAAAGTCGCTTTTAATCAATCAGATTAAAATTTTAAGTTAAGTGATTATCACATAGACTCTTCATGGGTTGTGCTTTTTTGCAGGCAATCAATAGAACCTTATATAATCTAGACTTATAGAAATAAATAAAACGAAACTAGCATGAATAAAACGAAACCAAATGTTTGGATGGAGCAAAAGATTCGAAATACAATTCCTTTAAGTGAATTTATGGGTTTTTCAATAGTTAATCTGCAAGTAGATTTGATCGAAACTTATGCGCCCTTTGATGTTAATTTGAATATTCATGGCACTGGGTTTGCTGGAAGTATCTATTCTTTAGGTGTACTTACTGGTTGGGCTTTATGTAGTTATAACATGCACATTTTAGGTATGGATGGTGATCTTGTTGTTGGTGACGCTCAAATTCGATATAGGTCAGCAATTACAGATGATATTGAGTGTTTTTCATCGATTTCACAAAGTGAACTTGCAGTTTTTAATAACGAGTTTATAGAAAAAGGTAAAAGCAAACTTTGCTTAGATATCGTTATTGGTTCGGCAAAAAACGCGATATTAAGTGCTAGTTATTATGCAGTATTAAAAGAAGGAGAGAACTGAAAATGTTTACAATTATTATGTTGCAAAACTTAGATATTAAACTTAATTTTCTAATGAAGATATTAGGTCAACAAAACGCTCTCCTTGAACTACGATATGTGAGCGCATGATTTCAGCTGCTTTTTCAGGTTCGCCATCTTTGATTGCTTCAATGATATCATTGTGTTCACTATAAGACGTTTTTACTCGACCTCTAGTTCGAAGTTGAAGTCTTCGATATGCTCTAAGTCTTTTATATAATTGTTCAGTTTTTTCAACCAAAAAAGTGTTCCCAGCTGCATGTCTGATCTTGCTGTGAAAAACTTCATTTCGATAAAAATATAGGTCAGAATCATCATTTGAGCTGACTTCATAACAAGCCTCATGAGCGTCGATAATTTCTTGTAATTGTTTTTCATTTGCGCGTCTTGCTGCAAGTCGAGCGCACATTGCTTCTAGTTCAGCCATAACATCAAACATTTCTACTAGTTTTTTTGGACCTATTTCGGCAACAAAGTTACCTTTTCTGGGTTTTCTATCTACAAAACCAACAAATGCTAATTGGAATAACGCTTCTCTAATAGGAGTTCTTGAAACTCCAAACCTTTTTGCTAAACCAGCTTCATCTAAATGTTCACCAGGAGTCAGTATTCCTGTAATAATTTCTTCCTCTAATTGTTCGGTGAGTGAAATATTTTGTTCATTCATACAATAAATTTAAGCTGTGATTTTAAATAAATATAAGTATATATCGGAGCTAAACTGTATTCAATAAAAAATATTTTGTATTCTTATATTGTCAAATTGTATACAATATGATTTAATATTTGTCGAATTTTTAAAATAAAATACGAGGGAAAAATGAAATTAAAAAATATATGTCAGGCTTTAGTCTTAACTACAGCTCTTGTTATGGGTCCACTTAATGCAAAAGAATTAAAATTAAGCCACCAGTGGTCGACTAAAGATGTTCGTCATAAGGTCGCTCAGATGGTTGCCGATGAAGTCAAGGCAGCCAACGTTGATTTATCAATTAAAATTTTTCCTTCAAAATCACTACTTAAACCAAGAGAGCAATACAATCCACTCTCTCGTGGTCGAGTAGATATGACAGTATTGCCTTTAAGTTATGCTGGAGGACAACGACCAGCATATAACCTAACATTAATGCCAGGTTTGGTTAAAAACCATGATCATGGTGCGCGTCTTGTTAAGTCAGATTTTATGAAGAAAATCGAAGAAATCATGGCTAAAGATGATATCAAGGTGATGGTGCATGGATATTTAGCGGGAGGTTTTGGAAGTAAGGGTGAATGCATCACTAATCCAAATGATGTGAAAGGGGTACAAATTCGAGCGGCTGGTAAATCATTTGAAAAAATGTTGGCTAAAGCAGGTGCGTCAATTACATCAATGGCCTCATCTGAAATCTATTCAGCGATGCAAACTGGTGTTTTAGATGCAGCAAACACATCATCTTCTAGTTTTGTTTCATATAGATTGCATGAGCAAATTAAATGTTTTACACCAGCATCAGATGTTGCTTTATGGTTTATGTATCAGCCAATGTTGATGAATAAAACTGTATTTGAAGGTCTCAATCCTGCGCAACAAAAAGCATTAACTACTGCATCTGCAAAAGCTCAAAAATTCTACTTGGCCGAAGCAAAAAAAGCTGATGCTGCGTCAGCAAAAGCTTTTAAAGATGCTGGAGTGAAAATTGCAAATATGAGTACAGAAGATTTTAATGCTTGGAGAGAAATTGCTAAGAAATCCTCATACAAAGAATTTGCAGAGAATACACCTGGTGGTCAAAAGCTATTAGATCTTGCATTATCTGTTGACTAATTATTTGTAGAGTACTTTATTAAGCTGAGCCTATTACTTTATAGGTTCAGCTTAAATCCTAAATATAGGATTAGCTTTAAACAAAAAATATAATTTAAACTTAAACTGTAAGCAGGCAATCATTTGCTAATGCTGAGTTTTTCAAAATACATAAAAGAGCCTATATTTTGGGAACTATTCATTCTAAAGGACAAGGTGTGCCTGTCTGGATACAAATTATAAGAAAAATTTCGACAGTTTTCGGCATTATTTCATCTGCAATGATTGCTGCTTCTGTTCTGATTATTTGTCAAATGATATGGGTTAGATTTGTTTTAAATGGATCAACCATTTGGCAAACAGAAGCTGTGGTGTATTTAATGATATCTGCAGTTTTGCTTGGCTTGCCTTATGTTCAGTTATTAAGAGGGCATGTAAATGTTGATCTTTTGTCAGTTATACTAAATCCAACTGGACAGAAAATTCTTGCATGCTTTTCTCTTTCAATCGCCATGCTTCTTAGCCTTCTTATTGCTTTTTATGGTTATGAGATCTTTCACATAGCCTTAGAACGTAATTGGCGTTCAGATACGGTATGGGGAGTTAGGCTTTGGATTCCGTATTTATCTGTTCCTGTTGGTTTTGTACTATTTGCGCTTCAACTATTAGCTGATATTGCCGAAACAATAAGAGGAAATATCCCTAAAAATCCTGGTGGTCACTAATGGATCCTTTATTACTTAGTGCCATTATAGCTATTGCCACAATTGCTATTTTATTCTCTGGAATGCCAATTGCGGTTGGTTTGATGTTAGTTTCAGCAATTTTTTTGCTTATTTTTGATGGGTTTTCATCGTTGGAACTCTTGCCGGAACTATTATTTGGCAAGTTGGATAACTTTGCATTGCTTTCAATACCGATGTTTATAATTATGGGAGCTGCTATCTCCTCTTCTAGGGCAGGCGCTGATTTGTATGAAGCCTTAGAACGGTGGTTAACTAAAGTGCCTGGAGGATTAGTCGTATCTAACCTTGGTGCTTGCGCGCTGTTCTCAGCTATGTCAGGTTCATCACCAGCAACTTGTGCCGCTATTGGTAAAATGGGTATCCCTGAAATGCTTAAACGAGGCTATCCTGCAACTGTTGCATCAGGATCAATTGCTGCTGGTGGTACTCTAGGCATTCTTATTCCTCCGTCAGTAACAATGATTATTTATGGAATTGCTACAGAAACGTCTATTGGTAGGTTGTTCCTAGCAGGTGTTTTGCCTGGCCTATTATTAGTCTTATTATTTATGATGTGGTCAATTTATTCTACGTGGAGGCAACAAGGATCGGACGTAATTAAAAAAGAATATAGCTGGAAAGAAAAATTTGAAGTACTGCCAAGAGTTGCCCCTTTTATTATTATTATTTTAGGAGTTTTATATGCATTGTATGGCGGTGTAGCAACACCATCTGAAACTGCTGCAGTTGGAGCATTGCTATGTTTAATTGTTACTGTAGTTGTTTATAAATTGTATTCTTTTAAAGGTCTGTGGAGTATTTTCAGGGATTCAACAAAAGAAAGTGTCATGATCTTGTTCATCATTGGTGCAGCGGGTGTATTTTCATATATGCTTTCAAGTTTGTTTGTGACTCAGTCTATCGCAGAATGGATTGCAACTTTAGACGTTAATCGCTGGATATTAATGTTTGCAATTAATATCTTTTTATTAATAGCAGGGTTTTTCTTGCCTCCTGTCGCTGTCATATTGATGACTGCGCCAATCTTATTGCCGATTATTATAAGCGCTGGTTTTGACCCATATTGGTTTGCTGTTATCTTGACAATTAATATGGAAATAGGACTAATTTCACCACCAGTTGGGCTGAATTTATATGTAATTAACGGTATAGCACCTGAAATTAAACTAAAAACTATTTTGTTAGGTTCATTGCCATATGTTGCATGTATGATTCTCGCGATTATAATTTTGTCTGCTTTTCCAGGGTTGGTTACATGGCTGCCTGATACTCTTATGGGGAGATTAAATTAATGCAGACATCAAATGTATTCAGTGAATTTATTTCACGTATTACTGAAGCCGGTCACTCTTTAGCGAAAGGAATCAATCCTAATGAGATGGACATAAATAACCTATGTGAGCATCTTTTATCAAGAAAAGGTGGGGCCACAGGACTTGCGATTGCTCATGAAATTTTAAATCGCTATGACGAATTAAATGACGATGAGAGGCTAGATTTTTTTATATTATTAAGTTCCGAATTTGGCGTAAACACCGAATTATTAAATTCAGCAATCGATGATTGGCAAAAACAAGGTAGTCAAGCTGAAAGACCTATTCATTTTGCGTCAGAGCCAAGAAGCATAGAACTTATTCGACGTTTAAACCGTGTTTCAGGAGCGACAAACCGTTTAGTATCAATGCGCAATGATTTGTTGTATCAAATAAATCAACAATCATCTAAAAGAAAACAATTACGACTATTAGACTATGATTTTCAACACTTATTCACTTCATGGTTCAATCGGGGTTTTTTAGAGTTAAGGCGTATTGATTGGTCAACGTCTGCCGAAATTCTTGAACGCATTATTCAATATGAAGCAGTACATGAAATAAAAGGTTGGGACGACTTACGCCGGCGGGTAGGCAAATCAAACCGTCGTTTATACGCTTATTTTCATCCGGCTATTAACGACGAACCATTAATATTTGTTGAAGTCGCTTTGCTAGAAAATATTCCTGGTTCAATTAAGACGATTCTTTCAGAAGACGGTGATGAAAATATTGATATGAAAAGATTGAATACAGCTGCATTCTATTCAATTTCAAACTGCCAACCGGGCCTTCTTGGGATTTCATTCGGTAATTTTTTAATTAAACAAGCTGTTATCGAAATTCAACGTGAATTGCCTAATATCAATCAATTTGTAACACTTTCTCCTGTTCCTGGATTTCGCAAATGGGTTGAATCTTTGATTAAAAATAACTTTGAAAGTGTCGATTTTAGTCAGAAATATCAAGTGTTTTTAGAGACATTAGTCAATGCGTCAAATAGTGTTCAAAATGAAGAAAATCTAGACCCAGAAATAGAAAGTTTATTGACTAAAGAAGATACTCTTCTGCAAGTGCTTTCTTATTTTTTTATAATTGCGCGTTCAAAGAAAAACAATATTATTGACCCGGTTGCTCGGTTTCATTTGGATAATGGAGCAAGATTGGAACTATTACATAAGAATGCGGATTTAAGCCCGCAAGGGATTAAAAATTCATGGGGAATGATGGTTAATTATCTTTATGACTTAGATCATATTGAAGCAAACCATGAAGCTTTTGTGAATGCAGGTGAGGTAGTGGCATCAAAAAAAGTAAATGATCTGCTAAAAACAATTAAATAAGGAAGATAATATGTATGAAAAAAATTATTTAGCTAATTCTTTACGAAGCGGTTCAATGGGTCGAGAAGATCAATGTTTTGCGAAGTTAAGTGATGGTGTTGAAATCACATATGAAGAACTGTTTAAGCAAGCGGAAAAAATAGCAGCTGTTTTAATTCAAGCTGGATTAGAGCCAGGAGATAGGATTATTGTTCAAGTTGAAAAGTCTATTGAATTTGTTGAGCTTTATATTGCTGTCATCCTTTCTGGAGGAGTTTTTTTACCATTAAACACTGCATATACTTCTAAAGAATTAGATTTTTTTATTAATGATGCAAGGCCTAGTATTTTTATTTGTGCTCCTGAAAAATATAAAGAATTAAAAAATATTGCATTTCAATCAGGTGTAAAAGAAATTTTTACTCTTGATGGTCAACATCAAGGAAGTTTGATAAAAGCTATGGATGTTCAAAAAGAAAGCTTTTTGCTGGTTAAACGTGATCGCGATGATGTTGCTTCAATTTTATATACCTCAGGGACAACAGGACGTTCAAAAGGAGCAATGCTGACACATGAAAATTTAGTATCAAATGCCTCGACTTTGAAAGAAATTTGGGAATTTACTGAAGACGATAAGCTAATACACGCGTTACCTTTATTTCATGTCCATGGTTTATTTGTTGCCATCAATATTACTCTTTTGGCAGGGTCTTCTTTATTATTTCATACTGGGTTTAATGCGCAGTCAATTTTAGATGATATGCCACACTCTACAGTTTTGATGGGAGTGCCTACCTTCTATGTCCGCTTACTTGCTTTAGATAACCTCAATGAAAAGTCGACACACTCAATGCGTTTATTTGTGTCAGGATCTGCTCCCTTACTTGAAGATACGCATATTGAATGGAAAGATCGAACAGGGCACGGTATTTTAGAACGTTATGGCATGACTGAAACCAATATGAATACTTCGAATCCTTATAATGGTGAGCGTATTGCAGGAACGGTTGGTTTTCCAATTCCTGGTGTAAAAGTTATTGTTGCGAATCCTGAGACAGGTGAAGAATTATCAGTTAATGAAATTGGTTCAATAGAAGTGAAGGGTCCAAATGTGTTTTCTGGTTATTGGGAAATGCCTGAGAAAACAGCTGAAGAATTTCGTTCAAATGGTTTTTTTATTACAGGTGACAGAGGCAAATTTGATGACAAGGGTTATTTGTCAATTATTGGCCGTTCAAAAGATATGATTATTTCGGGGGGGTTTAATATTTACCCGAAAGAAATTGAAGTATTGATTGATGATATTGAAGAAGTTGAAGAAAGCGCAGTCATTGGTCTTCCTCATTCTGATTTTGGCGAAGGAGTTGCGGCGGTTGTTATTGCAAAGAAAGGACAGCAAGTTGATCCTGACAAGATAAAAAATGAACTTGTTGATAAATTGGCAAAATTTAAACAACCAAAGAAAATCTTTATTCTTGATGAGTTACCTAGAAATACTATGGGTAAGGTACAAAAGGTGGAATTGAGAAAAACGTATAAACAAGCTTTTCAATAAAATTATGACTTACGTATATGAGCAGCAAAGCCGAGTAGTAGATATTAAATCATAATTCCACACATCGCCCCCATTTTTATAGAGAATTAAAAGGGGTCAGAGCTGGATTAATTTAATCTGATAATATCTAGCTACAGCATTAAAAGCTCAGTGCTAAGGTATCACAAAATTCGAAATAAAAAGGGTCAGAGCCCAGCATAACCAGGAACTTCTTTTTGAGATTGCAGTTTTCTAACGATGGGTGTACTTATTTATTTTTTCATTTTGAATCATTCATCGTATCGATCACTATATCTCGACTATCGATTGTGAGCTTTGTTGTAACCCATACCCCTTTCCAAAAATCCCCATAAAAATAAACAGCATTCCCATCTAAATCATTTTTTATATGATCTGGTTCGCCAAGTTTTGTAAGCACTTCTTTCTTAGACATACCGTATTGAATGACTTCGAATTGAGCTGTTGGGCTAGATACTTGAATTATGAAAAATACTAGTAGTCCTATAAACAGAACAACTATGACTATTTGTACAATGAATGATACTTGTTTTCTATTTTTCGCCATGCTGCCCCTTATTTGCTAATGCATTATACCCCGACAGTCGGATTTTTTTTAAGCATACCAACATATGGATGTCCCAGTTAGTTTCTTCACTAACCTGATGAGCGAAAGACTCTCTTAAATACAGACTCTAGATTATTGCATAGAAAATAATACTTCTATGCAATAATCAAATCCTGCTTCTCAACTGAATTAAAATTAAAAATCATATCCATGGGTATTGTCGAAACATTATTACCGTTAACGTTATTGCTGGTATTTTTAATCACATTAATATCAGGTGTGATTAAAGGGGCAATCGGTTTCGCTATGCCATTGGTCATGATTTCTGGCTTAAGCTCCTTGATAGATCCCAAACACGCTATCGCAGCGATCATTTTTCCAATTGTTTTTAGTAATATTTTACAAACGTTTCGCAAAGGCCTAGCTCCTGCCATTGACGCTTTGCGCGATTGTTGGCGCTATGTGTTAATTGTTTGTCTATTTATCTTTGCTTCAGCACAATTCGTCCCTGATATTCCAACACAACTATTCTATTGGATACTAGGCATTCCTGTCGTGGTGTTATCACTCGTTCAACTCTTAGGTATACAACTCACCATTCCTGTTGAATATCGCAAGCAAGCAGAATGGCTGGTCGGAGCAATTTCTGGCGCCTTAGGTGGCTTTGCAGGCACATGGGGACCAACAACCGTGCTTTATCTATTGGCAATACAAACACCCAAAGCCAAGCAAATTATCATCCAAGGCGTGGTCTATGGCATCGGAGCGGTCACCTTGCTATTTGCCCATTTACAATCAGGCATTCTCAATAGTCAAACTGCGCCACTGTCTGCCATTTTGCTCCCAATCGCCTTAATCGGCATGTGGCTTGGCTTCAAAATTCAGGACAAACTCAACCAAGCACTCTTTAAAAAAATTACCTTAGTGGTTTTAGTAATTGCTGGGCTAAATTTGCTCCGCCGCGGCATGGCAATTTAAATCAAAGTACTGCCAAGATTTGCGCCGAATTAGAGTTTAGATTCAAGCAGATTAACAATGGCCTGAGCGCGAGCATCGACATCTGATGCATTGCTAAAGGGTTTGAAATTCAGAGAGAGTTGGCCATCTTTAAAATCCACTCCATTCTCATAGGCAGATGAAGGTGCAGTTTTAGGGTCATAGCCAATATTGATACCTTTCAGCTTTGCATTTAAGGCTTCTTTGCCTAGAGCGTCTGAAGTGATAGACGAAAGCGCTTTCACTAAAGGCGTAAAAAATACATTGGTGAAATAAGCATCATTAGAATAATTTTCTTCTTCTCCTGGCTGAGCTATTTCTGCCCATTTAATATTTAACGGAACTTCAAAACCAGTTGCAGAGTTAATTTGCTTTTGCAGGTCTGGCAGCACCGATTCTTGATAATCTTTGAGCGCGCGACGTTCTGCTAGGCTTTGTGCAAATACGACTTGAGTACTCCCAATAATAAGAGTTAGAACAACAATAATTAATTTTTTCATGATTTAGTCCTTTTGATTTATTTGTTATTTTTATAGATGCAGAGATTTTAATCAATTACTAATGAACGAAGAATTTATATGGATAGTATTCGCAACTAACAAATATAATAACACTTTATTTTTTTCTTTCAAATTTGAACTCTGGGTAAAACTACTTATTCTAATTTTTGAGTCATAAAAGATGAATACGATCCTTCTGAAACTGATGTCAAATGGCTTCTAGTTCATCCACTCTCACCATCGTTGAAAAACATAGCAAGAAAGTCAATCGCAATATATAAGCAGATTATCAACATTAAAAACCCTGATAGGTGTTTCATGAAAAACAAAGGGCTTTGACCCTTTAAATTGTTAGGCATTATCAATGGAGAACACGCAGGCAAAGCGACTGCCTTTGCCTAGTTCGCTGGAAATATTGAGTTCAGCGTCGTGGCGCTCCAACACATTTTTCACAATGGCTAAACCTAGGCCGGTGCCTCCTTTTTCACGAGAGCGCCCTTGATCAACTCGATAGAAGCGTTCTGTGAGTCTGGAGATGTGGTTTGGAGCAATGCCGATGCCAGTGTCAGTGACGGAAAAAACCACTTTATTGTCTTGGTTCTGCCATTCAATAGTGATGTCGCCATCAGTCGGGGTATATCGAATGGCATTGGTGACTAAGTTACTAAAAGCAATTTGCAGCTCTTGAGGGTTGCCAAGTAAGGATAATTCATCTTCGATATTTAGAATGATATTTTGCTTGTTTTGTTCGGCTAATAAGTTCGCAGAATCCATGAAACCGTCGAGAATTTGGCGAATGTTTATCGGTTCCAAATATGTTTGTTTTGGATTGTCTGAGCTCTGGTTTTCAAGTTTTGACAAATACAATAAATCTTCAATGGTTGATTGCATGCGCTTGGTTTGTTGCAGCATGTCACTGATCGCTTTGCCAGTTGAACCATCGATTGATTGCTTGTCTTCCAGCATTTCTAAATAACCATGCATGACAGTCAATGGCGTTTTTAGTTCATGGGAAACATTACTAACGAAGTCTTTTTGCGCACGGTTGACATTGACATGACGGCTGACATCACGAGCAACTAGCATATATTGGTTTTGCGGCAGATCGACCAGTTTGACATTAATAGTGCATAGTCGATTGGTCGGCGCTTCCATATCCAAGTTCAGTGGTTTTGTTTGTCGTTGTTCATAAGCTGTTGTAAAATTGGGGTTGCGAATCAAGTTGGTAATGCGGTGTCCATTGTCTCGAGGTTGCTTAATATTTAATAATTCCACAGCCAAAGGATTTGACCAAGAAATGGTGCCACGTTGATCGACGATAACAACGGCGTCAGGCAAAGCTGCCGAAGCTTCAAATACTTGCTTTAAATTACGTTGCAATTGGCGTGTTTCTTTTTGGTGTTTTTCGCGCATTTTTTTAATGTCGCGATGTAGCAAGTAAAATATACCTTGTTCAGCATCAGGTAGTTTTTTGATGTGGGTAAACCAGTTGTGCAATCGTTGTGCTCTATAGAGTAACCAAATTGAACACACGAATGAACCTATCAAGCCAAATTCAGCCGCTAAATTAAATGTCCAGCCCAGCCCCATCGAAGCGAAGACAACCAAAACAATGATGATGAGATCGGGTTTCACAAGTGCTATTTTAAGGCTTTTTTAATCGATCGATACTATTTAATTAGATTTGCAAGGGCTAAAAATCGCGTCACATGATTACGTCTGAGGATCAAAGCGATAGCCAACTCCGCGCACAGTTTGAATGTAATCAGCAACGCCAAATTGTTCAAGCGTTAATCTTAGGCGTCTGATGTGAACATCGACAGTTCTATCTTCAACATAGACGGATTCTCCCCAAACTTGATTCAGTAGCTGATTGCGTGAGAATACTCGCCCAATGTGGCTGGCAAAAAAAGCTAATAAACGAAATTCAGTGGGGCTTAATTCTAGCATTTGATTATCAACATTAACCTTGTGAGAGGCCATATCAATGGCTATGCGGTCAGCCACAATTTTTTCATTGCTGGGGAAGCCAGAATTTTCCTGACTCAAGCGGCGTAACATGGCGTTGACTCTGGCGATTAATGCTTTGGGTGAAAATGGTTTGGTGATGAAATCATCAGCCCCAGTGTCCAGAGCTTGCACGCTATGATCATCACTATCTTTGGCGGTTAACATGATGATCGGCAGCAGCCGAGTTTTTTCGTCTTTGCGTAAACGTCGAACCAATTCGACTCCTGAGGTGCCTGGCATCATCCAGTCAAGGAGCAATAGATCAGGCATTGATTGTTGAATCGTATCTTGAGCAATTTTTGCGTTATTAGCTTCTTCAACAATAAAGCCATTATTTTCCAGAGCCATACGCAACATGTCTCGTATGCTGGACTCATCATCAACAATTAAAATAGTGTGTTTCATAGTCTAAATTTTGGGCAAAAATTGACTGTACTGTCGAAATGTTACAGCTAAATGACATCTGGATCTAGTCCAGTGTGAATGCCGAATTTACTCTGTTATTCGTAATGCTAGCGACTGTTTTGTCATCAAATTTTAATAAACTTGGAAAGAGGTGTTGTTTAAGTTTGTCATTGTTTAGTAATAATATTGTTAATAAAGAGCGTGATTGCGGAGAAGGGTAAATTTCAAAGTTGATGTATAGCTGTATAATAGAGAGCTTTAAGATACTCTGGGCTGTAAATGATGACCGAAGAAACAACGACTCAAATTGAAGCGGCAGTTTTCAAAAAACTATTGAAGCATCTAGATAACAATAAAGATGCGCAAAATATTGATTTAATGATCTTGGCAGATTTTTGTCGAAATTGTCTGGCGAAGTGGTATGTCAGCAGTGCCCATGATCATGGTGTTGAAATTGATTATGAACAAGCTCGTGAAATTGTGTATGGCATGCCTTATTCACAATGGAAGGATCAGTTTCAATTGCCTGCTACCCCTGAACAATTAGCTGCGCTAGAAGCACGTTCTGAAAAAAATTAATTTACTCAAAAGACTGTTGAGAAAAAATGACTCTTTCGACTATTAATCAGGGTGTTGATGCTGAAGTTAAACAAATAGATCATCGCCGAGAAAAATATAACCAAAACAAATTGCTTAAACGCTTGCGCCGTGAAACAGGCAAAGCTATCGCTGATTTTAATATGATTGAAGCGGGTGATCGTGTGATGGTGTGCTTGTCTGGCGGTAAAGATAGTTATGTCATGTTGGATGTTTTGTTGCATTTGCAGCAACATGCACCAATTGATTTCAAATTGATAGCTGTTAATTTAGATCAAAAGCAACCGGGTTTTCCCGAGCATGTATTGCCTGAGTATTTAGAAAAGCTTGGGGTGGAATATCGCATCGTTGAAGAAGATACTTTTAGTATTGTGACGGACAAGATTCCTGCGGGCCGAACTACGTGTTCACTATGTTCGCGTTTAAGGCGCGGTATTTTATATCGAACTGCGGGTGAACTGGGTGCGACTAAAATTGCCTTGGGTCATCACATGGATGACATGGTTGAAACGCTGTTTTTAAATATGTTTCATGGTGCGCGATTAAAAAGCATGCCAGCCAAGCTGGTCAGTGATAATAAGAAAAATGTGGTTATCCGCCCATTGGCTTATTGTCGTGAGAAGGATATTGCTGAATTAGCACAGATTAAAGGTTTCCCTATCATTCCTTGTAACCTTTGTGGTTCGCAAGAAAATTTACAGCGCAAGCATGTGAAAAGCATGTTGGCTGATTGGGAAAAAGTGCAGCCTGGACGTGTGGTGAATATCTTTAAATCAATGCAACGGGTGACCAAGTCACATTTGTTTGATACCGAGTTATTCGATTTTGCTAATTTGAGCATTGACGATGCTGAAAATTTACAGGAATTGGATATTGCTTTTGATGAATCACCTGCGCTGTTGTTGGCGCAGCGCTCTGTTCAAGAAAATTAAATTTATTGTCGTATGTTGGATGCTAAGCAATTAATGATGTTTGCCGAGCGGTTGCTTGATCAGCAAGCTGAGTTGATGGGAGTGGCTGATTTAGTCAAAGAGTCAGCCAGTGCGGTGACTTTGGATCAATCATCAGTCGGGCGACTGTCGCGCATGGATGCTATGCAACAACAAGCCATGGCTTTGGTAGGGCAGGCGCGCCAAGGTGATTTGTTGCAACGAATAAAAGCTGCACTCATTCGAATAGATGAAGGAGAATATGGTGAATGTATTGAGTGTTTGTCACCTATTCCAATAGCGCGTTTAGAAATTGATCCTGCTGTTGAATGTTGCGTGAATTGCGCGGACTAATAACTACATTATTTTTTTGCAGTAAAGCCTTTACTTGCCACTTCTCCCCAAAGTTGTTTGACACGGTTGTCACGACCACAAGCTGTGCGGTAATAATAATATCGCAGCGGATTCTTTTTCTTATAGTCTTGGTGATAGTCTTCGGCAAGATAAAAATTTGCCGCCGGCAAGATAACTGTTGCAATATCGCCGTCGAATGATTTGTTATTTTTGAGTTGCTCAATCGATTGTTCGAAAACATTTTTTTGAGCATCGCTTTGATAAAATAAAGCGGTTTTATAGGAGTGACCTTTATCGCAAAATTGACCGCTTGGGTCGATTGGATCAATGGTTTTCCAAAAATATTCAGTTAGTTCTTCAACCGATGTTTTTTCTGCATCGAAGGTAATTTTTGCTGCTTCATAATGCCCTGTGTTTCTGAAAGTGACTTCTTTATAGGTTGGGTTGTCAGTGGTGCCACCAATATAACCAGAAACCACATCAAGGACGCCAGGATGAACATCAAAGTCTGCTTCTACACACCAAAAACACCCTCCAGCAACAATTAATGTTTGAGTGTTTTGTGCTGTAGATTTATCAACTGTTTGATTGTCAGCTGTTGCGATAACAAAAGATGCAGTGAACAGAAATGAGCTACAAGCTAGGACTTTTAAAAAAGTTCGCTTTTTTAAATAATCGAGCACAGTCTTTATTGAAGGAAAAATTTGCATAATGTTTATTACTAGTTAATTTCAATTAAATCGTGTTATTGTGAAAACATTGTTTAGTTAAAGACCTATTTATTTGATAAAATCTTTCTAATAATTATGGATACGATTAGCTTTTTAGACATGTTGCCTGGCAGAGATGAACCGATTGATGTATTGAATGAACATGCAGTCTTAGGCACGCCTATTCAAAAACCTTTTCCTGAAAAAATGCAAAAAGCCTTGTTTGGTTTGGGTTGTTTTTGGGGGGCTGAACGTTGCTTTTGGACGCTTGAAGGAGTGTATTCAACTGCAGTTGGTTATGCTGCAGGCGCTACACCCAATCCTACTTATAAAGAAGTGTGTTCTGGAATGACGGGGCATAATGAAGTGGTTTTGGTAGTGTTTGATCCAGAAAAAATCAGTTATGAAGCATTGTTGAAAGTGTTTTTTGAAGCACATGATCCGACTCAAGGCATGCGTCAAGGGAATGATACTGGCACTCAATATCGTTCAGGTGTTTATGTGCATTCGGTTGAGCAACAACAGCTCGCTCATCAAGTTAAAGATCAATTTCAGAAGCTTTTGTCCAATGCCAAATTCGAATCAATAACCACTGAAATTCTGACGGTGCCAAAATTCTATTATGCCGAAGATTATCATCAGCAGTATTTGCATAAAAACCCCAATGGATATTGTGGCTTAGGTGGTACTGGTATTAAGTTTTCTCAGTCTTAGCCTAGAGTGAATTAGACAATAAAAAAGCAGAATGGAATCATTCTGCTTTTTTATTTATTGCGGTATGCAGTTTCTTTTATTTTAATAGCGTGAATTTTATATCTTCATTTCTGAATAAATACAAAAATAGACAAGCTCCCCACATAGGAAATGCAGTGAAAAATAACAAGTTAAAATCGCTTGAATAGGCGTTTAAATAAATATTGAAGGGCGCTACAGTAGATACTGTATGCAATATGAGAATTATTAAATAGGTAACATTTTTGAAAATTCCAGCAATGAATAGAATGACAAGAACTGCTTCAACAATACCAATGCCAAGGAAAATTGCTTTGCCTAATTCCGGCATGTAGAAAAAGCCAGATCAAACTTTTTCAGCGTGGACAGGATTAATGAATTTATCGCCAGTCCACATAATAAAAACGATTGCGATAGTGACTCGAAGCATGAACAAGCCATTAGCTAATTTTGTATCCATAGTTGCTACCCTCTATCATCAGATTTAAAACAAATATACGACTTATTATTTTAAATAAGTGGTCATGTTAATTTGTTTAAAACATGAACTTTTGTACATGTTACTCTTTTTAAGAACGATTGGACCGCTGATTTATTGCAATTTATTCCGAATTTTTAGTATCGAATGATTTATTTGGTTTTAATTAATGCGTAAATAGCGCCTGTGCCGCCATCATTAGATGGAGTTGAACAGACAGCGATGATGTATTGATTTTTTTTCAACCAACCTAGGATTAGGTTTTTTAATACAGGTTTTTTATCAGGAGAATGCAAACCTTTGCCATGAATAATTCGCACTGTAGAAATATTATATTGTGCACATTCATTAATGAATCCATGGACTTGCTGTTTAGCTTCTTCAGCAAAACAACCATGCAAATCCAGTTCTTCTTGAATAGAGTAGTCGCCGCGGCGGAGTTTTTTTAAAAGTTTTTGCGGATAACCATCGCGTAAAAAAATGAGTTCATCACCACTTTCAAAGCTGCCAGCTTCATCATCAAACGAAAGTAATTCTTCCATTACTCGAAGTTCATCTGCTTGAGTTTGTTTAGCGATAGGTGGAATTTTTTTGCGATAGGGTGTTATTTTGTCAGTACGCAAACGTTTGGTTGATGACATTAAGTCAGCAAATGATTGACTTGTTTTCTTGTTGTCATCAACCATAGATGGTGTTTGGCTTTAAGATTTTAAAAACTTTTCAGCATCTAGAGCAGCCATGCAGCCGCTCCCCGCAGAAGTGATGGCTTGACGATAAACATGATCCATTACATCGCCAGCTGCAAATACACCTGGGATGCTGGTTTGGGTTGCATTGCCGTTAATGCCACTATTAACGGTTAAATAACCATTTTTCATGTCTAGCTGGTCACCAAAAATACCGGTATTTGGTGAATGCCCAATGGCAATAAATACGCCATCGACAGTCACTTCTTTAGTGGCATCACTTTGGGTGCTGGCTAAACGAAGGCCAGTCACGCCCATGTTGTCACCCAGAACTTCATCAAGTGTGTGATTCCATTCAATGTTGATATTGCCGTTTTCGGCTTTATCCATGAGTTTATCTATCAAAATGGCTTCAGCTCGCAATTCGTCACGACGGTGAACCAAGGTAACTTCCGATGCAATGTTAGACAAATAAAGCGCCTCTTCGACAGCAGTGTTACCGCCACCAATCACAGCAACTGGTTTATTCCGATAGAAAAAACCATCGCAAGTGGCGCAAGCAGAAACCCCTTTGCCTTTAAAGGCTTCTTCAGAAGGAAGACCAAGATATTTTGCCGAAGCGCCAGTACATAGAATCAACGCATCACAAGTGTAAGTGACAGAATCGCCAACTAAGGTAAACGGTCTTTGTGTCAATTCTGTGCTATGAATATGGTCAAAGATGATTTCGGTATCAAAACGTTCAGCATGTTTTTGCATACGTTGCATCAACTCTGGACCTTGCACTCCGTCATTGTCGCCTGGCCAATTATCCACATCTGTAGTCGTGGTTAATTGACCGCCTTGTTCAAGGCCTGTGATTAAAACAGGATCTAAATTCGCTCGAGCTGCATAAACGGCGGCAGTGTATCCCGCGGGTCCAGAGCCTAGAATAAGAACTTTACAATGTTTTGGGGTGTTATTAGTGTCAGTCATGATTGCGGTTTGTTACTTTAGAGCGAAGTTAGTATTTTGAAAATGATGAATAAAAGACCTAAGCTAGATTGATTAACTTGCTTGATCAATCAGTTGTTTAATCGTAGCGAGTTTCACACAAACAGTAAAAATTTTCATTGCTTTCCTGAGTTCATCTTCAGATGGGAAAGAAGGTGCAATGCGAATATTGCGATCTTCTGGATCTTTGCCATAAGGATAGGTTGCTCCTGCCGGTGTTAGTTTTAAGCCAGCTTGAGCAGCTAGTTCAATGATTTGGGTGGCAAGTCCAAAATTGGCATCAAACGAAATAAAATACCCACCATCGGTGTGAGTCCAGCTGCCAAATTCAGCTAATTCACTTTCTAGAGAGTCAAAGACAATGTCAAATTTTGGTTTAAGAGTTTTTGCGTGCAACTGCATATGTGCTTTTAATGCAGATTCGTCAGTTAAAAAGCGAGCATGTCTGAGTTGATTGACTTTATCAGCGCCAATGGTGGTTATGCCAAGTAGGCTTTCAAGTGCTTTTAAGTTGTTTGTTGAAGACGCTACCCAGGCAATGCCTGAACCAGCAAATGTTGCTTTTGATGTAGAAGCAAACTGCCAAACGCTATCTTCAGTGCTGTATTTAACACAGTGAACCCAGATGCTGTTTAATTCTGGTGCATTATCGCTTAGGGAATGGACAGCATAAGCATTGTCCCAAAAAACTCTGAAATAAGGTTGGGCAATAGTTCCTAACTTAGCAATACGCTCAACAGTTGTCTTATCATAGGTGACGCCTGTTGGGTTTGAAAATCTTGGTACGCACCACATGCCGACGATTTGATCATTTTCTGTGATGAGTTTTTCAACAGCATCCATGTCAGGGCCAGTCGCTAACATCGGCACGGTGATCATATTAATATCTAAAGCCTCACAGATAGAAAAATGGCGATCATAGCCTGGCACTGGACAAATAAACGTTGGGTTGTCGAGTGATTGCCACGGTGATGCAGCGTTTGACCCTTTCGTGCCATTGGTATATTGCAGCATAGCGGTCATATGCATCAGTGATAAACTACTATTGCCACCTGTGAGCACTTGACTGGCAGGTGTTTTAAGGATGCTGCTTCCAAGCTCGCAAATTTCAGAAAGACCACGTAAATTACCGTAGTTTCTGGTGTCTTCTCCGGCCGCAGACAGAAAATTGTTATTCAATATTCCATCCAAATTTTCAGAGAGGCTTAATTGTTCTGGAGATGGTTTGCCACGAGTAATATCCAGATTTAATCGTTTGTTTTTCAGTGATTGATAGCTTGCATGTAATTCTGTTGCCAATGCATCTAATTGCGTTGGCTTCATACTATGGATTGACATTTGAATAAGAAATAATTGGAAGTTATGGATATATTCGATTTTAACAATGTTTGAATCTTTGAATAGCATTAATTTGTGTAATTTCTCTAAATTCCAAGCCACAATTTCGTGCTGTATAGCAATGCAATGTAAGAAGTAGTTAATTTCTGTTTAAAGGTGGTCTAAGAGGGTATTTACGCGATAGAATATTCATTGATATTGATGGAAAATAATGCACGACATAGTGAAGAAGAAAATAGTAAAAAAGAAGCCGACTAAAAAGTCGCCAATTAAAGATTCTCGTATTAGTTTAAGTGAACGAATTAAAGGTTCTCCTCTAGAACTTCTGGCCATTGTTTTGGCTGTGATTGGGGTGTATTTCTTTTTAAGTTTGGCTTCTTATAACGAGCTTGACCCGGGTTGGTCCAAAACTGCCAAAACAGAAGAAGTGAAAAACATTGGCGGTATTTTCGGCTCATATTTTTCTGATTTGCTTTTACATTTGATGGGTTATTTTTCCTATTTGATTCCAGTTTTATTTTTGTTTGGCGCTTATAAAGTTTTTGAGCTTAAATCGCGCGAAGATGAACTTTCCTATTCTCGCTTTGTAGCAATTGCAATAGGTGTTGCATTAACTTGTATTGGTGGCAGCGTTATAGAATATTTGCATTTCGGACATTTGGCTGAGAAACATTCTTTTGTTGGTGGCGGCATTATAGGTAGTTCCTTTGGCGATAGTATTATTGCTATTTTTGGATATCTTGGCACAACGCTTATGGCGGTGATTGCATTTTTGTCGGGAGTCACATTGTTTAGTCATTTGTCATGGTTTTGGTTGATGGACACCGTTGGTGAAAAAAGCTGTGATGGTGTCAGTTGGCTTAAAAATTTCCGTAACGAGAAAGAGGATCGTGCCATCGGTGAGGTGGCTCGTGAAACACGAGGAGACAGTGTGGCGACATTGCGAGAACGGATTACGCCAAGCAAGCCCATCAAGATAGAACCTAAGATTAATGCTACTGTTAAAGAAGACAGTGGGCGCCTCGAGCGGGAAAAGCAAGTGAATATGTTCGCCGCGTCGGAAATAGGTGATCATAGCTTTCCACCATTAGCAATTCTAGATGAGCCTGATGAAGTGTCTATCGGTTATTCAGCAGAAGAATTGCAAGCAATGTCTACTCTGCTAGTGAAAAAATTAGCTGATTTTAATGTGCAAGTTGAAGTTGAGAGTGTGCACCAAGGGCCAGTGATAACTCGTTTTGAGATAAAACCTGCACCCGGTGTCAAGGCGTCAACGATTGTAGGCTTAGCGAAAGATTTAGCTCGTTCTATGTCAACCATTAGTGTGCGAGTGGTTGAAAATATTCCAGGCAAAAATGTGATGGGTATTGAATTGCCCAATGAGAGCCGTGAAATTGTTCGCTTAATTGAAGGTTTATCATCTAAAGATTTTGATGCTAGTCCCTCGCCTCTGAGCATGGTGTTGGGTAAGGATATTTCGGGTGAAACGACTATTGCGGATTTGCAAAAAATGCCACATGTGTTGATTGCGGGAACTACGGGCTCTGGTAAATCGGTTTGTATTAATGCGCTCATTGTCAGCATGCTTTATAAGGCATCGCCAAAAGAAGTGCGGATGATCATGATTGACCCCAAAATGTTGGAATTGTCGGTTTATGAAGGTATCCCACATTTGCTATCACCTGTTGTCACAGACATGAATGATGCTGCTAATGCCTTGCGTTGGAGCATTTTTGAAATGGAACGTCGTTATAAACTTATGTCAGCTTTGGGTGTACGTAACTTAGCTGGTTATAACAAAAAAATAACCCAGGCGATTGAAGCAGGTGAGCCGATTATGGATCCATTAGCTAAAGAAGGTGAATTGCCTGAAAAGTTAGATGAGATGCCATGTATCGTTGTTGTGATTGATGAGTTGGCGGATTTGATGATGGTGGCAAGAAAGCCAGTAGAAGAGTTGATTACGCGAATTGCGCAAAAAGGTCGAGCTTCTGGTTTGCATCTTTTATTGGCAACACAGAGGCCTTCTGTTGATGTGTTGACAGGCTTGTTGAAAGCCAATATTCCAACTCGGATTGCCTTTCAGGTTCAATCTAAAATTGACTCGCGCACGGTGATTGACCAAATGGGTGCTGAGCAATTGTTGGGTCATGGTGATATGTTATTTTTGCGTCCAGGCACAAGTATTCCTGAGCGAGTACATGGCAGCTTTGTTTCAGATCAAGAAGTACACAAAATTGTCGATCATTTGAAAGCCAATGGTGAAGCGAAATATGATGATGCTATTCTCAATGGTATGAAAGAAGTCAATCAAGCTTTGCCATCAGCTTTGCAAGGTGAGTCAGATGATCCTGAGGATGATCCATTGTACGATCAAGCGGTGGCATTTGTGACTGAATCTCGCAAATCATCAATTTCAGCTGTGCAGCGTCAATTACGTGTTGGGTATAACCGCGCGGCGCGCATGATTGAAACCATGGAGCAGGGAGGGATTGTCGGCCCTTTGGAGCATGGCAAACGAGAAATTTTTGTAGCTGCACCACCTGAAAACTAATCTGAAAATATGAGTTCGCTATGAAAAGCTTATTGAATTTTGTTTATCTCGTCTGCGCATCATTATTATTCAGTGCCTATGCTTTTGCTCAGTCTGATGCTGAAGAGTTGCAACAGCAATTGGGAAATTTTAATACCCTTATTGCAAACTTTGAACAAAGAGTTAGTGATCAGAACTTTAAGTTGGTCGATGTACAAAAAGGCAAGCTTTTTTTGAAACAGCCAGGCAAATTCAAATGGCAATATGCTGATCAAGATCAAGATATTGTGTCTGATGGAAAAACTATATTTTTCGTCATGCGTGATTTGGAACAAGTGATTAAAAAAGACTTTGCCAATGCGATTACAACTGTGCCAAGCCTTATTCTAGTAACTGACCCATCTAAATTAACTGAATTGTTCGCAATTAAAAAATTGTCAAGTCAAGGAGGCATCACACGGTTTCAACTGCTACCCAAATCCTTGGATTCGAATTATGAGTCAGTCGAAGTGAGCTTTTTGAATGGCAAGTTATTAGGGCTGCGGTTGGTTGATGTATTGAGTCAAACTACAGAAATCATTTTGTCAGAAACACAAAATAACCCAAAAATATCTCGTAGTGAATTCAAAGTGAAAATCCCTCAGGGCTATGATGTGATTGAAGGTTAAATACATGTTGTATTTATCTGTATTTATTGCGGGTGGAATTGGCGTGCTAGCTCGATTTGTCAGTGTGAAAAGCCTAAATCATCTATTTGGTGCGGCATTTCCTTTTGGTACTTTATTTGTCAATGTTGTAGGTTCGTTATTGTTTGGCTTCCTGTCTTGGTATATCGTTCATCGCTGGTCGGGATTTGACAATGTAGAGACTTTAAAAACGGCTGCATTGACAGGCTTATTAGGTGGTTTCACCACTTTTTCGGCATTCTCGATGGAGATGCTGCAAATGTTGCAAACAGGACAAACGTTAAAGGCGATGCTATATGCTTGTTTAAGTGTGTTTGTTTGCGTGGTTGCTTGTTTTGCGGGTTTAATGCTAGCCAAACAATTTGTTTAAAGAATTAAAAATAGTGAGTAATAGCCAGAGGCTATAAGAAAGGTTTAGAAAAATGATTGATCCGTTATTGCTGCGTAAAGATATTGAAACGGTTGAAAAAAAATTAGCCGTACGTGGTTTTGAATTAGATGTTGATACTTTTCAGCAACTAGAGAGTAAACGCAAAGCTCTTCAAGTTGAAGTTGAAGAATTGCAGGCAATTCGTAATAAAGAGTCGAAGCAAATTGGTCAGGTCAAAGCCTCTGGCGGTGATGTTGACGCTTTACTCAAAGAGGTGGGACGCTTGGGTGATAACTTGAAAGCCAAGCAAACCGAATTGGACGAATTGAAAGAATCTTTTGATGCGTTTCAAAAATCTTTGCCCAATATTCCTAACGAGGCGGTTCCAGCAGGTGCCAGTGATGAAGACAATGTTGAAGTTCGCACGTGGGGCAAGATTCCTGAATTTGATTTTGAGCCACTAGATCATGTGGATTTAGGTGCCCGTGATGGAGGCATGGACTTTGAGACCGCGAGCAAGATCACAGGGTCACGTTTTGTGATCATGCGTGATCGAATGGCGCGATTGCATCGTGCACTCACGCAATTCATGTTGGATACGCACACCACAGAGCATGATTACACAGAAGTTTATGTGCCGTATTTAGTGAATAAAGATAGCTTGTATGGTACGGGACAATTGCCGAAATTTGAGGAAGATCAATTTCGCACACAATCTGAAGATGATTATTTTTTGATTCCAACAGCAGAAGTACCTGTCACCAATATTGTGCGTGATGAGGTTGTTGATGTAGCTGATTTACCTATAAAGATGGTGGCGCACACGCCATGTTTTCGACGCGAAGCAGGTAGTTATGGACGAGACACGCGTGGTTTGATTCGTCAACATCAATTTGAAAAGGTAGAGTTGGTGCAATTGGTTGAGCCTGAAGATTCTTATGCTGCTTTGGAAGAGCTAACTGGCCATGCTGAAACAATTCTGCAAAAGCTTAAATTGCCTTATCGCGTTGTGGTACTTTGCGGAGGTGATTTAGGCTTTTCCGCTGCCAAAACTTATGATCTTGAGGTGTGGTTGCCAGGTCAAGATACTTATCGTGAGATTTCGTCTTGTAGTAATTTTGAAGCTTTTCAAGCTAGAAGAATGCTGGCTCGTTCAAAAAGAGGTAACGAAAAGCCTCAATTGTTGCATACTTTAAATGGTTCTGGTTTGGCAGTTGGTCGTACCTTGGTTGCGGTGCTAGAAAATTATCAACAAGCCGACGGTTCGATTATTGTGCCCGAGGTGTTGCGTTCTTATATGGGTGGAATTGAGAGAATTTAAAATTTTTCAGAAAATAAGTTTTTTTCTGTACTTTTAGTTCAGAAAAAGTTGTCTAAAGCGCAGCACTTATATATGATTGCGCACCTGTTGAGACAGGCATAATTTGTTTGTTGAAACATTTGAATTCGGGAGAGGTGGCAGAGCGGTTGAATGCACTGGTCTTGAAAACCAGCAAGGGTTAATAGCCCTTCGAGGGTTCGAATCCCTCCTTCTCCGCCATTCAAAACAAAAGCCTCCCTAGTGGAGGCTTTGTTGTTTTTTGTAAGGTGTTTCAGATAGTTGTTTTAAGTTTCATGGCCTATAAATTTGTAAAAATCGGGGGCATCATGAGTCTTAGAGTTAAGCTTAATCTTATTGGTATTAACGATTATCGGAATAACTGTTCCAGCGGTCATTTCATATAACATTCAAGAAAAGCATACTAATCAAGAAGCATTGGAAACGGCGGGCATCGTTCTTGAAAGTGCTTTAGCTATTCGTAAATATACAGTTAATCAAATTCGGCCTTTATTAAGGCGGATAGATACAAATCAATTTCTTGCAGAAACCGTTCCTGCATTTTCTGCAAATAAATTTATTGAAAATTTACAGAAAAAATATCCAGAATACTCTTATCGAGAGGCTGTTTTTAATCCAACAAATCTTGTTGATAAAGCTTCCGAATGGGAGACTAACATTATCAATCGGTTTAAAGAAAATAAAGAAACTGAAACTGTTGGTATTAGAGAAACAAATCAGGGTAAATTTTTATATATTAGTCGTCCAATTAAAATCACTAATCCTGACTGTTTAGCTTGTCATTCTACTCCTGATATTGCACCGCAGAGTATGATTCAGAAGTATGGATCAACTAATGGCTTTGGTTGGAAGTTAAATGAAATTGTTGGAGCTCAAATTGTAACGGTGCCTTTATCACTATCTCAAACTCGAGCCCGTTCAGAATTCAGTTTATTTATGATGGTTATCATCGCGACATTCTTATTAATTGCGATTGTAATGAACTTACTTTTAGGTAAATTTGTCTTAAAGCCGATAAAGCGAGTTTCAAAATATGCCGATGAAGTTAGTATGGGAGCATTGTCAAAAGGTAAGTTAAAAGTGAAAGGCAATGATGAGATTAGGTTGTTGAATAAATCATTTAATCGTATGCAAGTTAGTTTGCAAACAGCTGTTGCTAGATTGAAAAAACAAGATGGCACTGTTTCATCATTGAAAAAGCAAATTGCTAGAAATGAAACTGATAACTAATAATGCCTGTAGTTTAAGATAAGGCGAATGTGATAAAAAATTAATATTTTTATTACATTCGCTTTTTAAAAGTTAAATGAATTAATGGGTAAATGCTTATTTATTCCTTCTTAATTTGTAATGATCATATCTTTGTTACAATGTATGCGTTATAGTTGTATTGAGCTAGTTCAGTGATTGGTTAGCGATAATAGGAATTGTTTCTTCTTTGTTCTACAGTACTTTTTTTGAAGGTCTTGTTCATTTGGAGTTCATTCCCAAATGTATTTTAAAAGTTAAAGAGTTTAAGAGTTAGATATGAGTAAAGGTAAAGTTAAGTGGTTTAATTCAGAAAAAGGATTTGGTTTTATTGAGCCAAGTGATGGCGGTGATGATTTGTTTGTTCACTATTCTGAAATTCAAAGTGGTGGCGGTTATGCCACTCTAAATGATGGTCAAGAAGTGGAATATGAAGTTGGTGAAGGCCGTAAAGGTCCTTGTGCAACAAATGTTGTACCACAATAACAAATAATCGTCTTTGAAAGTTTGTTAGAAAAGCAAGGTGTAATACCTTGCTTTTTTTCTTAAAATATTCTTTGTCTAAATTAGAATTTATTTAGGCATAAAATTATGCGTTCTATGAGAATAATCGCATTCACTATTTTAATGCTACTAATGTCTGCTGCGCAGGCGACCAATTTGTTCAGTAAGCACAAATTTGGCAGCCAATCTGCAGTGTTAGTCACCGATGCAAATGGCAAGGATTTGTATGCATGGAATCCCGACAAAGCCTTAATCCCCGCATCAACTGTAAAGATTATTACTGGAATTGCAGCTATAGAACGTTTCGGGTTAGATTTTAAATTTCGCACAGATTTTTTTCATAAAGGAAGTACTTTATGGGTTAAAGGTTATGGTGATCCATTTTTAACCTCTGAAGAATTAGATATTGTTGTACTTAATTTGATTCGAAAAATTAATTTACAATTTCTTCATGTTAATAGAGTAGTAGTAGACGGCACTCATTTTCCACTATTGAAAGTGCCTGGTCGGGAGATAAGCAATCAACCTTATGATGCTCCACTTGCTGCGGTCTCGGCTAATTTTAATACGATTAATATTCGTAAGCGTGGCAAAGTGATTGCTAGTGCTGAACCACAAACGCCGATCACACCTTTAGCCAAACAGCTGGCATCAAAATTAACAGACGGAGTGCACCGCATTAATTTGCGGCAAACGGACATATCAGAACAGTATTTTGCAGAGTTGTTAGTGGCCAAGTTCAAAGAGCATGGTTTCAAAGGGGATATTGAGTCCAAAACTGGTTTTACACCATTGGAAGCAAAACTTGTTTACCAACACGTGAACTCTAAAACAATGCTAGAGGCAGTGCATGGCATGATGGTCTTCTCAAATAACTTCATTGCAAATCAATTGTTTTTGCAAATGCGTTCTCCTGACACGCCAATTAGTTTTTCAGCTTCATCCGATTATGTAAAGCAATTGTTGGGCAAGAACCTTGGTGACCTACAAATTGTGGAAGGTTCGGGATTATCAAGAAAAAATAAATTAACTGCACGGCAGTTGAATGCATTGTTGTTAAGGTTTGAGCCGCACAAGCGATTAATGAAGTCATATTTAAATGGCAAAGCTTATGCAAAATCAGGTTCATTAAATGGTGTGCACAATTTGGCAGGTTATATTTCTAAGAATGGTAAAGACTATTATTTCACTTTTTTGTTTAATCAAGGTGTGCCATGGCGTTTCAGAAACACTCTTATGCAAGAGCTGTATGCAACTTTATGAATATAAAAACATGCTTTTTTCAGTTAAAGTTAATTTAAAGCTTTTGCTGCAACAATAAACTGGTAAAATGCACGCCGGATTTATTATATGAGTTCGTGAGCGAAGATAAATCATGGTACTCAGAAATCTAAACCGTTAACTTTAAACAAAGAGAATCTCTCATGAATGTTCACGAATACCAGGGTAAAGAAATCCTGAGAAAATATGGTGTAACTACACCACGCGGTATCGCATGTTTCTCCATTGATGAAGCTGTCGAAGCGGCAGAAAAATTAGGCGGCCCAGTCTGGGTTGTTAAAGCACAAATTCACGCAGGTGGTCGAGGCAAAGGCGGTGGTGTAAAAGTCGCTAAATCTTTGGAAGAAGTCCGCGAACATGCGGATGCCATTCTTGGCATGCAGTTGGTTACACACCAAACAGGTCCTGAAGGTAAAGTAGTTAAGCGTCTTTATATTGAAGATGGTGCTGATATTGCTGATGAGCTTTATGTTGGTGCGTTAGTTGATCGTGAAACACAAAAAGTTGTGTTGATGTGTTCTTCTGAAGGCGGTATGGATATTGAAGAAGTTGCTGAAGCAACACCTGAAAAAATTCTTAAAATCTTTGTTGATCCTGCGGATGGTTTGGATCGTGCAGAGGCTGAAGATGTGTGCGCTAAAATGGGCATGCCAGCTGAAGCAATTGCTGAAGGCGCTGACTTCTTAGAAGGGTTATACACTGCATTTGTTGAGTCTGATGCGGCTTTAGCAGAAATAAACCCATTAATTGTCACTGGTGACAAGCGTGTAATCGCTTTGGATGCTAAGTTTAATATTGATTCAAATGCTTTATATCGTCAGCCAGAAATCATGGAATATCGTGATCTTGACGAAGAAGATGCTAACGAAATCGAAGCCTCTAAATGGGATCTTTCGTATATCTCATTAGACGGCAACATTGGTTGTTTAGTGAATGGTGCTGGTTTGGCAATGGCGACTATGGACATCATTAAGTTGTATGGCGGTGAGCCAGCAAACTTCTTGGACGTTGGCGGTGGTGCGAACACTGAGCAAGTGACTGAAGCATTCAAAATTATGCTAGGTAATCCTAATGTTGAAGGTATTTTGGTGAATATTTTCGGCGGCATCATGCAATGTGACGTGATCGCGGAAGGTGTTGTTGCGGCTGCACAAGAAGTTGGTATGTCAGTGCCATTAGTTGTTCGTTTGGAAGGAACTAATGTTGAGAAAGGTCGTAAAATTTTAGACGACTCTGATGTGAAACTACAAACTGCTACCACAATGGCGGATGCGGCTGAGAAAATTGCAGCTGCTGTGAAAGGTTAAGGCTTTAGGAGATCAGATATGTCTATTTTAATTAATAAAGATACTCGCATTGTTACTCAAGGTATCACAGGTAATACGGGCGAATTCCACACGACACAATGTTTGGATTATGCTTATGGTAAAGACTGCTTTGTTGCTGGTGTAACTCCAGGTAAAGAAGGTCAAGAAGTGCAGGGTGTTCCTGTTTACAACACTGTGGCTGATGCGAAAGCACAACACGGTGTTAACGCTTCTGTTATCTACGTTCCGCCACGTTTTGCAGCAGCTGCAATTGATGAAGCTGTTGACGCAGAACTAGATTTAGTTATTTGTATCACAGAAGGTATTCCAGTTGCTGATATGATCAAAACACGTGATCGCATGCGCAAAATGAACAGCAAGACGATTCTTGTTGGTCCAAACTGCCCAGGTGTGATCACCCCTGAAGAAGTTAAGATTGGTATTATGCCTGGCTACATTCACAAAAAAGGTAGCATTGGTGTTGTATCACGTTCTGGTACGTTGACTTATGAAGCAGTTCATCAATTGACTCAACTAGGTCTTGGTCAGTCTTCATGTGTTGGTATCGGTGGAGACCCAGTGAATGGCATGAAGCACATTGATGTTATGAAGATGTTTAATGATGATCCTGAAACAGAAGCAGTTGTTATGTGTGGCGAGATTGGCGGTACTGATGAAGAAGAGTGTGCAGCATGGATCAAAGACAATATGACTAAGCCAGTTGTTGGTTTTATTGCAGGTATCACAGCCCCTCCGGGAAAACGTATGGGTCACGCAGGTGCGATCATTTCAGGTGGTCAAGGTACTGCAGAATCTAAGATTGAAGCATTGAAAGCAGCAGGCGTACATGTTGCTGAAAATCCTTCTGATATGGGTTCAATGATGAAAAAAGCGTTAGGCTAATTTTTAGTCCAATACATATTTCAATACATTTAAAGCCGGGTTTTTTTCAATAACTCGGCTTTTTTGTGTTTATTTTTATGTAGTTTATTTAATGAATTACAGTTAAGAAACTTGTTTTTATTAGTTAATTTGTTCAATAATATAGAAAATTATTTCAAAATTAGTCCGAATTTAGAAATAGGCCTAATTAAAATATAGGATGAAAATATGTTAAAAATAATAAAAGTAACTGCGTTGCTTGCAGGTATTTTTTTTGCGGGTACAGCTTATTCCCAATCATACGATGAGTTGCGTTGGAAAAATATGGCAAACGTTAAGGCTATTTTAGGAGAGCCGCTGTCTAAAAAAGGGCCTGTTGGAACTGTTAGAGACTATCATATATGGAAGTACGAAAACTGTATTGTTGCTTTTACAAATGGCCGAGTCACTCATGCGTTTGATTGGCCATTAAAGTCTCAGGTGAAGTTATAGGTCGTCTCTAGATCATAATTATTAACTTATTAAGTATATACCCGCCAGGCAATAGTATTAATAGCAAGATAAAGGACAATAAAATCGGTTTCACACCGGCTTTTTTGATAACAGACCATTTGGTTTGAATGCCCAATGCAGCCATAGCCATAGCAAGTGAAAGCTGGCTAGCTATTTTGAGTGTTATCAACAAGCTTTCTGGAAGAATGATGACACTGTTAACGCCTGCCGCAATAATAAAACCTAAAATAAACCAAGGAATGATTATTTTGCTACTCCGGCGGTTTAGTATTGCACTGAGCATGACAATAAAAGGTACAAGGAGCATGACTCGAATGAGTTTTACAATCACCGCATTTTGCAGTGCATTGTTGCCGATAGGTTCTGCTGCTGCAACAGCTTGCGCAACCTCATGGACAGTACTACCAATAAAAATGCCAAATGCTGGCTCTGTCATTGTTGAGAATTGAAAAATCAACGGATAACTGAACATGGCTATTGTGCCAAATACTACTACTGTTGCGACAGCGACGGCAATGTCTTGTTGTCTAGCTTTGAGGACTGGACTTGTAGCAAGTACTGCAGCTGCTCCACAAATGGCACTGCCAACAGAGGTTAAAATAGCAACATCACGATGAAGTTTAAAAACCTTTAAACCAAGATATAAACCAACTGAAAATACAATGCTGATAATTAAAAAATCTAAAACTAGTGCTTGCCAACCGACAGCGACAATTTGCTGAAAACTTAAGCTAAAGCCAAATAAAATAATACCAAAGCGCAATAACTTTTGTTGGCAAAATTTATTGATGATCAGTTCTTTTTTATTTAGATCTAATTTGCCTGTATGGAAATGTCCAAAAAATATACCGATCAGAATAGCAAGTGGTAATGCACTCAGTCCGAATTGGGCAATTGATGAAATGCTTGATAACAAAAAGGCGAGCGTTGCGATCAGAATTAAAATGGCAAGGTGATACATCTATGGATGTTAGGTATATAAACTAATTATTAACGTCTTATCTATTTGACCTTAATAAATAAGCAGTAATTGCATGAATAAAATGTAACTAAATTTATGTAAGTTATTGAAAATTTTAATAAAATTAATAATGATATAAGTTAATGTTTTAGCTTAATTTTGCTTATATCGATTCTCCGTGTTTTGCGTGCGTTTAAGTTGTGGATCAGCTAAAATTCAGTTTTAAATATATTGCCATTTATAATGTTGAATCATGAATGCACGCGTCGCTGAAGTTACTCGAAATACCTCTGAAACCCAGATTACAGTAAAGTTGAATCTGGATGGAACGGGACAAACAAAGTTCGATACAGGAGTTCCATTTCTTGAGCATATGATGGATCAAATTGGTCGTCATGGTTTAATTGATTTAGATATCACTTGCAAAGGTGATTTGCATATTGATGATCATCACACAACTGAAGACATTGGCATTACTTTGGGTCAAGCGTTCGCTCAAGCTGTTGGCGATAAAAAAGGCATTACACGTTATGGTCATTCTTATGTACCGTTGGATGAAGCCTTGAGCCGCGTGGTCATTGATTTTTCGGGTCGTCCGACTGTGATACACTCAGTGGATTATAAAAGAGCGCGCATAGGCGGTTTTGATGTGGATTTATTTGATGAATTCTTTCACGGCTTTGTCAATCATGCACTAGTCACTTTGCATATTGACAATATTCGTGGAAAAAATGCCCACCATATTGCTGAGACTATCTTTAAAGCTTTCGGTCGTTCTTTGCGCATGGCATTGACGCTTGATGAGCGTAGCACTGGCGTGATTCCATCGACTAAAGGTTCTTTGTAAACCTCTTCACATTGTTTTACTGATATGCAAATCGTTATTGTAGATTTAGGCATAGGCAACTTGCGCTCGGTTGAACAAGCGTTGAAAACTGTTGCACCTGATCAAAACGTTCTAGTTTCGTCGAAATCTGAAGATATAGAAAACGCTGATCGAATGGTGTTGCCAGGTCAGGGTGCGATTGGCTCATGGTTTAAGGCTTATGATGAATATGGCGTAGCAGAAGCGGTCGATCAAGCCTTGGCTGACAAACCAAGCTTTGGTATTTGTGTGGGTATGCAAGCGCTATTTGCGCATTGCACTGAAGATGGGGGTGTTGATGGTTTAGGTTTATTTGATGGTGAGGTTGAACATTTTACTGCGCACCAGCCTGAAGGTGTAAAAGCGAAAATTCCACACATGGGGTGGAACCAGGTGAATCAATGTAGTGATCATCCTGTTTGGCAAGGTGTTGAAAATCAGGCACGGTTTTATTTTTTGCACAGCTATGCGGCAACTAGTGCAGATGAATCTATTGTGCAAGGCTTTGCAGATTATTATCATGAATTTATTGCGGCAGTTGGCAGAGATAATGTCTTTGCTACTCAGTTTCATCCAGAGAAAAGCCATGCTGACGGTTTACAAATGCTGAAAAATTTCAGTCGATGGAACGGTCAGACTTAACTGAATTATTTTTTTTACGATATTTTTACACGATTAAATGCAAATTATTCCAGCAATTGATTTAAAAGAAGGAAAGTGTGTCCGTCTGCGTCAAGGTAAGATGGATGACTCCACTATATTTAGTGATTCGCCTGTTGATGTGGCGACTCAATGGGTTGAGCAAGGTGCAAAACGTCTGCATTTGGTTGATCTAGATGGGGCTTTTGCAGGTGAACCTATTAATGCAGGTATTGTTCATGCAATTGCAGAAAAACATCCGGAACTAGTTTTGCAAATTGGTGGCGGAGTTCGTAACCGCGAGACTATCAAAACCTATATTGATGCAGGCGTGACTTTTGTCATTATTGGCACTCGCGCGGTCAATGAGCCAGCCTTTGTGGGTGACGTGGCAGCAGAATTTGCCGAGAACATAATTGTTGGTTTGGATGCAAAAGATGGTTGGGTTGCCACTGACGGTTGGGCAAAGGTCTCGGATGTGAATGTCATCGATTTGGCTAAGCAGTTTCAAGGTGATGGTGTGCAGTCGATTATTTATACTGACATTGCCCGCGACGGCATGATGCAAGGCGTGAATATTGAGGCCACCAAAAAACTAGCTGAAGCTATCGATATTCCTGTGATCGCCTCAGGTGGAGTGACGAATATGGCAGATGTTGAACAATTGCTCACTATCGAAAGCGCTGGCATTGAAGGTGTGATCACTGGTCGCGCTATTTATGAAGGTACTCTCAATTTTGCCAAGGCGCAGGCTTATTGCCAGCGAGCTGTTTAGAGGTTAAGGAAACCATGCCATTAGCTACCCGGATTATCCCCTGTTTAGATGTTGACGCTGGCCGTGTAGTCAAGGGTGTCAATTTTGTTGGTATTCGTGATGCGGGTGATCCAGTGGAAGTAGCAAAGAGATATAACGAACAAGGCGCGGATGAGATCACCTTCTTGGATATCACCGCGAGTTCGGATGACCGTGAGACCATTGTATCAGTTGTTGAACAAGTGGCTGAACAGGTGTTTATTCCATTAACCGTTGGTGGCGGTATTCGTGAATTGAAAGATATTCGCAAAATGTTGAATGCCGGCGCAGACAAAGTGTCGATCAATACGACAGCGGTCTTTAATCCTGAATTTATTCAAGAGGCTAGCGAATTCTTTGGTTCACAATGCATTGTTGTGGCAATAGACGCCAAACAAACACAGTTTCTAGATCAAGGTGATGATCAAGATAGGTGGGAAATTTTTACTCATGGCGGCCGTAAAAAAACGGGCATTGATGCAGTTGAATGGGCTAAAAAGATGGATGACTATGGTGCAGGCGAAATTTTACTAACTAGCATGGATGGCGATGGCACTAAAGCAGGCTATGATCTCAAACTCACTCGGGCTGTTTCAGAAGCTGTGTCGATTCCAGTCATCGCTTCTGGCGGTGTAGGCAATGTTGAACATTTAGTCGAAGGTGTTACCGAGGGCAAAGCGAATGCAGTCTTGGCTGCCAGTATTTTTCATTTTGGTGAGTACACAGTTCAAGAAGCTAAAGAAGCAATGCGTGATGCAGGCGTTGAAGTGCGGCTATAATGTTTGAATGAGTGCTTTCTTAGACAATTTCACAACGACAATTATTGAATTTATTACGATCACTCGTGGCGGTGAAGCTGGCTTGTTAGCAGTGCTCAATTTTAATGGTGAGCATAAGTATTATGAGCTTTCAGGTCTGAATTCATTGCTTAAAAAATATACTTCTGAGCAACAACAAACGGCATTACAACAAGCTATTGCTGCAATCAAAACCACTGAAAATTTAGATAATGTCCCTGAGTTCGAAGGCGGTTTGCCTGTACAAGGGAGTTTGTTTTAATATTTTTATACAGCATTCTGAATATAGAGAGCATTGGAAAAAGTATCGATATATTTTGTTTTGGGCTGGTACGATTACAGCTGCAATCATTACTTGGTTTGTCGTAAAAGCGACATTTTTGTGTTGCGACATTTGATACAAGCATTCATATTTTTTCGAAAATCGAAGCTGTCTATCTAGATAGCGTTAGTTATACCATATGAAAAAGCCTGAGGATGACATTGAAGATCGCACACCTATCTGGGATTGTATGCAAGATCTTTACATGAACACGGATGTGACGCTTTCCTATAACTATATCAGTGAGGTTGCTGCTCATTCTAAGTACAGTCTAGAAGAACTAGAGCAGATCTTATTTAACGAAGTTTTGCCAGCTTTGAAATTTAATATATTGGATTCACCTGGTCCCGAATGGGCTGGTTTTCAAACTGATTGGGTTGTAGAGAGAGTATTGAAAGAACATCGTTTTGGAAAGTGGAAACCATGGATTCTTAGAGGCTATACCAAAACTCACTGGAAGGCATTAATTCCTCTGATTGAAGAAGTTCGTAAGAATACTTAATGCATTGTCACTTAATGCATTGTCCAAGTAGCTTAGATTGACTCCTGGTCTGAAGTGGGTATAAGCAAGTTTTTTGGTGAGGATAAACTTTCCAAGAGTGTTTTATTTGAAATTCTAATTTAACACTGCGTGAGTTTTTTGATAATGTGTAGGTCTAATACGGTAGAGAATAAAATAACTCGAAGAATGAGGGTATCTTAATGGCAAGTATGCAAGCAGTGAAAATTTTAGTGTATCGTTGGGCGGGTGCTTGGGGGCCGTTTAAGGTGAATATTCCTTGTGGTGAGTGTTCGCTAACAGCGGATATTATTAAAGATACGATTGAAAATGATTTAGACGGAATTGAAGTAGAGTTAGAAATTCGTGATTGGTTGGATGAATGGTGGAAACCATTACTAAAAGGGGGTTGGCATGCACCAATTGTGATGGTTGAAGGCAAGATTGTCAGCCAAGGCCAAGCATTGAATCGCGGTTTGTTAACACAAGCTGCAATCCAGGCCTATGCTGAGAAAAATAAAATCAATGCTAAAGGTAATATCATTTTTGGCAAAGAAAGTTGCCCGCATTGTGTTCGAGCCAAACAGAACTTTGATGAAAAAGAATTGGCTTATACTTATCGAGACGTGGTGAAAGAACCGCGTGCCTTGTATGAAATGTTGGCTAGAGTGAAACCAATCATCGGTGCGAAAACGCCAGTGACAGTTCCGCAAATTTGGATGTCAGGTGCTTATATTGGTGGAGCTTCAGAGCTGAGTAATCAGTTAAAGACTGATATTGAGCCAAACCCTGAAAGAGGACGCAATTCGATGTCACCTGATGCGGTTTAGGTCTTAGGGTGAAATAGCGAGTATATTTTTACGTTATCTAGCCTTTCCTGTTTAGTGACTTTTCCACAGAAGCTAAAATTGCTCGCAAGATATTGAGTTCGTCTTTGTCTGGTTCGGCCCGGGCAAATAGAACGCGTAAACGTTGCATAATCGGGCCGCCATGACCTGATTTAACAAACCCTGTGGCTTTGATGGTTTGTTCCAAGTGTCCGTAAAACCGTTCATGGTCTTCCCTTGAGCTCAGATTTTCACGAGTTTTTGTTTGAGTAAGCACCCCTGCGGTTGGTTTTACTGTTTGGTCGTCGGTTTGTGTATCTTGAATGTGACGTTTATAGATTTCATAACACAGGGTTTGCGCTGCCGCTGCGATATTCAATGACTGCATTTGTGGGCTGGTTGGGATAGTCACTCTGTGAGTTGCGTGTTGAATATCATCATTGTGCAATCCCATGCGCTCTGGTCCAAGCACCAAGGCGACATTGGCATCTGGATTGTTGCTGATGCAGGATAAAAATTTGTCTGCACTTTGTTGTGGGGTTAGCTCTGGTAAATCGATGCCACGAATTCGAGCGGTGCTGGCTATCACAACTTGACAATCAGCAATCGCACTAGGTAAATCCTCGGCTAACATGGCATTGTCGACAACATCAGCAGCGCTCATCGCCATTCTTTGTGCTTCTTGATTCGGGAAGTCTTTGGGAGCAACTAAGCATAAATCCGTTAGCCCCATAGTTTTCATTGCTCTGGCAACAGAGCCTATATTTCCAGGATGAAAAGTTCGAACTAAAACCACACGAATATTGTCTAGTCGCGAAGCTTGATGGTTTTCAGTGAATGTGGATGGATTGCGTCGAGTTGGCATTCTGCTAATTATCTTTTTACGTGTTTTTAATCAGGATTGGACCAATCTATTGTCGTTAAACAATGTTGTTGTAAATAGTGATTGGCTTTTGAAAAGTGTTGGCAACCTAAGAAGCCTCGGTGGGCAGATAAAGGTGAAGGATGCGGCGCGGTTAGTACTAGATGTTTTTCACGGTTGATGACTTGACCTTTTTTTTGCGCATAATTTCCCCAAAGCAAGAATACTATATGTTTACAGTTGTCGTTTATGCATTTGATGATGGCATCGGTGAAGTGTTCCCAGCCGCGATTCTGATGTGAAGCAGCTTTTGAATATTCAACCGTGAGTACGCTATTGAGTAGCAATACGCCTTGTTGCACCCAATAGTCGAGGTTGCCATGTTCAGGAATGGGCAATTTCAAGTCAGAAGAAACTTCTTTATAGATATTCAATAATGAGGGAGGAATGCGGATTCCTTTAGACACGGAGAAACTCAAACCATGTGCTTGGTTTTGGCCATGATATGGGTTTTGGCCGAGAATGACTACGCGCACATGATTTAGTGGCGTGGTATTCAGGGCATTGAAAATATCGCTTTGCGCTGGGTAGATTATTTTGCCTGCCGCATTTTCATTGCGTAAAAAGTCATTGAGCTTTTGCATATAGAGTTGCTTAAATTCAGATTGCAAAAGATTCAACCAGCTAGGATGAAGATTAATTTTTTTATCAATCATTTTTTGTTTAGATTATACGGATGGCCGTTTAACGGGTTTATTATAACCGAGGACGGAAACACCTATTATCACCAGCAGCATGCCAATGCCATGATAAATCGTAAAGGCTTCTCCCAAGAGGCTGACTGCAAATAGTGTGGTGAACACTGGCCCAATGGTGCCTGTGATGCTGGTGCGGTCGGGTCCAACTCTGGCAATGGCTTCACTGATGAAAAAACTTGGGATAATCGTGCAAAAAATGGCGATAGCAAAGCTGATCAGATAAACCGTATGTGTTGTTGATAGGTCTTGTATTTTATTTGTCACCATAAAATGCACAAAGATGCCGACGCTGGCAGCAATCATGGCAATGCAAGTAAACATGCGACTGCCAATTTTGGTGATAATATTTTTACCAAACAATACATAAAAGGCGAAAACGATTGTCGACAAACCCACGAAAATAGACCCTAAAGCTATGTTGTCACCATAGTGTTTTAAATCGTGAATAAAAATAGCTGCAATGCCACCATAGCTGAACATCAAGGCAACCATGATATTGCCTGTGATTTTTTTACCAAAGAAAAGTGCGCCAAAAATAACGACCAAGGTTGGATAAGTGAATAGCAACAAACGTTCTAATTGCGCAGAGATATAAAGTAATCCATACAAATCTAGTAAGCTAGCAGCGTAATAACCCATTAATCCAATTACGGCGGTAAAGGTAATGATTTTGCAGTTTACATTCGCTCGTCTTTTTGGATCGCGTAGAAAAATGCAAAGTAACACGATATAAAATGGTGCCGAAAATAGCATTCTCAGAGCGAGCAAAGTTACGCTGTCAACATCTTCTTGGTAGGCAAATTTGACCAAAACAGGTCGTATCGAAAAAAAAGCAGCTCCAAAAATGGCGAAAGCTATGCCAATAAGATAATCTTGGTTGGTATTAGGTGTTTGATTTTCAGCAGTCATAGTACCCTTGATGTGTTGGGTTATTTATAAGCTGCGAATTTATATGCGGTTTGGAAAGCCTGTCTGCAAATAATTTCGCAGCCAGTTCTGTGATGCAAGTTCTATTAATACATTAACTTACCTTGGCTGCGCGGATTAGCTTAAGCCAGAGTTTTTGTAATAGTATATTAAGCATTTTATTCATGAGTTAATCGTAATTTTTTTGAATAAAAAGTACAATCATTTTTTACTTATTTTGATTTTTGAATATAAAAATATAAAAAATGAATAATTTTTGTAATATTTTTCGATTTGATGCGTTCTATTAATATGAAGATTATGCACTTTTCTTCATCCTCTTTTAAGGTTGGTGGTGACTATGTTGCTGCTAACCTTTTTTTATGAATATTATAATTGATACTGGGCAGTTGATATGCGTTTAGTCACAATAACAATCACGATTGCTTTGTTTATGTTGTCGAATACTGCTTTGGCATTTACCTATAAAGCGCAAAAATTCCAGAGTAAGGAAGGCCGAGTGTCGCTGATTGAGTTGTTCACGTCGGAAGGTTGTAATAGCTGTCCTCCAGCAGAGCATTTTATCAATGATTTAAAAAATAAATCTAACATCTGGAAAGATTTTGTACCTGTCGCTTTCCACGTCGATTATTGGGATTATTTAGGTTGGAAAGATATTTATGCAAAGCCTGAATACAGCCTTAGGCAACGTTATTATGCTTCTGAAAATCGTGAACCTACAGTGTATACACCTGGAATGCGTGCTGAAGGACGAGAATGGAGACATTGGCGTCGAGCTGATTTGGAAAGCTTTAGCGATGTCAAACGTAGAGAAATTGGTGTTTTAGATGTTGATATTCAGTCAGATGGCACTTTCAATGCTAGTTTCCAATTAAGTGAACAAGAGGGTTTGAAGGCCTTGGGTATTCGTGGTGAGCCTTATATTGTTACGGTTGCCTTACTTGGAATGGAAATTTCTACTGAAGTTAAACGTGGCGAGAATGCAGGACGAACATTGGATCATGATTTCATTGTTTTAGAGGCGGTTGATTACGAAATTAAAAATGGTGTATGGCATGGCAAGTTGCCAACGACCAAGGTTTCAGCCCCGCGTTATGCCGTTGCAGCGTGGGTTTCAAGTAATAAAAGTTTGATACCTATTCAAGCTGTAGGTGGTTTTTTAGATTGAGTTGTTATTTTTCCTTTTGTTGGGAAAGTGCTCATTACTAAACCAATTAAAATCACTAACATTGCTGCGATCATGGTGATATTAATTTGCTCACCTAAATAATTTATTCCCCATAAAACGCCAAAAATTGGAATTAAAAAAGCCACTGAAACGGCACTAGTCGCATCAAATTTTGCGATGAGTTCAAAGAAAATAATAAAGGCGAAACCCGTACATAAAATTCCCAATAACAAGGCAGCATTCCAAGCTTGAGTTGAAATTTCAGTTGTTGGCCAAGCATAAACTGCTAACGGCAAGCCAGCAATTGCGGCATATAGAGTGCTGGCAGTAGCGACTTGTAACGGAGGAGTTTGATTAAGGTATTTTTTTAAATAATTAGAGCCATAGCCATAGCAAAACGCAGCCAATAAAATTGCAGCCGAGCCAATCAAGCTTCCTTGTAGATTGTCGTCAGCTGTGCTGGTATGTCCGACTAAAATGCTAACGCCTATAAAGGATAAAATAATGCCGAATAATTGTAGTAATGAAAAATGCTTTTTTAACCAAAAATAGGCCACAATAGCTGACCATATTGGCGTGGTCGCATTTAAAATTGAAGCAGTACTCGCAGAAATGGTTAATTCGGCTTTGGCAAATAAAATGAAAGGTACTAATTGACCAAGTAATCCTGAGATGAATAAATGCCAGCGCAGGCCAGGTTTACATACTAGCTTTAGCAGAGCATGAGTTTGTCCTGAAAACGCAATTACTAGCAATAGAAAGATTGCCGCTAGAATAATTCGCATGAATGCCAGTGCCAAAGAGCCGAATTCAGGCGATGCTATTTTAATGAATGAAAAAGATAGGCCCCAAATAGCTGCTAACACTATTAAATAGATAAAGTATTTGGTTTTCACAATGAATTTTCTATACGCAATGTTGGAGAGGCTCTACAATAAATGATATGAATTTTTTAGCACACTGTTTTTTGTCCAAAGGCACAGCTTTTTCTCTTTATGGAAATTTGTTAGGTGATTTTATTGCAGGTGCTGATTTAGAGAAATTGCCAAATGAAGTGTTGAGGGGACTGGAGAATCATAAACTGGTAGACCGCTTTACCGATGCTCATTCTGCCTTGGAACCATTAAAAACAGCAGTTAGTAAAGATCGCCGCCGTTTCATTGGAATTATTTCTGATGTGGTCTTTGATTATTTTCTGATAAAACATTGGAGCAGCTTCCATTCACAAGAAATTAGAATATTTGTAGAAGATGTATACCATCAGATTCAACAAGTCTTAACTATGATGCATCCGCGGATGCAAAAATCAATGCAATTTATGTTGGCTTATGATGGTCTATTAGTGAATAGAGATCTTGCGGGTGTTGATGTGACTTTGAATCGTTTATCTAAACGTATTAGATTTAAAAATAAATTGCATGGAGCGATACAGGAAGTTGGAGAAAATTATGCTGTATTTGAAACTGCTTTTTTAATATTGATGCCGGAACTAATTGCGATAGTGGAGAAACAAAACCTTGAAAAACAAGCGATTTAAATTTCTATTAATAGCTACGTTATTATTGTCAGGCTGTGAAACAGTTGGCTATTATTCGCAAAGTATTATTGGCCATAGTCAGCTTATGTTGGCGAGGCAACCAATTGATAAAGCTTTAAAAAATGTCGATGATAAAGATAAGTCTTCTTTGTTGCTAGCTAAATCATTGCGTCAATATGCTATCGATGAGCTAGCGTTGCCAAAGAATAATAGTTATTTAAGTTATGTAGATTTGAAGCGCGAGCATCCGGTGTGGTCCGTTGTTGCGGTTTCAGAATTTTCTATTCAACCAGAAGTTTGGTGCTATCCAGTAATTGGCTGCGCCAGTTATCGTGGTTATTTCTCTGAAAAAGCGGCTAATCGGTATGCACTGAAAATGAAAAAAAAGGGACTGGAAACCTTGGTTGGTGGTGTAACCGCCTACTCTACATTAGGCTGGTTTAATGATCCTTTGATTCCTCCCATGTTTCGTTATGGCGATAACACGTTAGCGGAAGTGATGTTCCATGAGTTGGCACATCAACAGTTGTATGTGAATAACAACAGTGCCTTTAGTGAGGCGTTTGCGACAGTGGTCGGTGAGCATGGAACTCTGCAATGGTTACGAAAAAATCGACCGGATCAAGTTGAGGCATATCAAGAACGAATGCGAGTACGGAATGATTTTTCAGCACTCATTAAGTCAATTAAAAAGGATTTGAAAAAAGTGTATCGTTTAGATATTCCAGATCAGGAAAAACGTCAACGTAAGCAAGCGGTTTTCACTCAGTTAAAGCAAAATTATGAAACATTAAAGGCTGAGCGTTGGCAAGGCAAAGCTTGGTATGGGGGATGGTTTGAGCGACCACTCAATAATGCGCGTTTAGCCGCTATTGCAACCTATCGTGACTTAGTACCAGAATTTGAAGTGTTATTAGCAGCTTGTAATAATGATTTTTCGCGTTTTTATCAAACAGTTGCTCTGCAAAAGAAACAAGGCAAGAAAGCAATCATTGCCAAGAGTTGTATTGCGTCTTAATCGAGTAATTTATTGATGTTAATCACTCAGGTTTTTACTGATTCGATATATCGCGATATTGCCAAATAAATTAGGTAATAATGTTTGTAGCTGAGTTGTTTGATAGTTACTGTTCAGCATTCGAGATTCTAATATTTTAATGTCGTTGGTCGAGCAAAAGCTTTCAAAATCATGGACAGTGCACAGACGAATATTTGGTGTGTCATACCACTTATAAGGCAGGCGTTTTGATACGGGCATTTTGCCTCCAAAAGCCAATTGAAAGCGTATACTCCAATGTCCAAAATTTGGAAAAGAAACGATTGCTTCTTCTCCAACACGAAGCATTTCATCAATCAAGATTGATGCGAGTTTAATTGACTGAAGTGTTAATGAAAGCACTACATAGTCGAAGCTTTTATTCGCAAAACTTGGTAAACCGTCATTTAAATTCATTTGAATGACGTTAATGTTGTTATTAAGACATTTTGAGATGTTATTTGCTTCACGTTCAAGACCATAACCATGAACTTGTTTACTGTCTTGTAGATAACGTAGTAGAGAACCGTCAGCACAGCCAAGGTCAAGCACCTCAGATTCTGGTTTAATCCAATCACTGATGATTTTGAAATCTTGTCGTATGGAATGATTGTTTGAATTCATGGAATTAAATCACCTGTTCGGTAGCAATATTGTTCATATAGCTTTGAAACACATTCACATAATCATCAATTGATAAGAGAAATGCATCATGCCCTTGAGGTGCATCAATCTCAGCGTAACTGACATTCAAACGATTGTCATGCAAAGCTTTGACAATCTCGCGAGAACGTTGCGGAGCGAAACGCCAGTCACTATTAAACGACATAACAAGAAAATCAGCTTGAGCCTTGGCAAAGGCTTGACTTAAATCATTGTTATACGATTTAGCAGGATCAAAATAGTCTAAAGCTTTGGTCATTAATAGATAAGTATTAGCATCAAACTGTTCGGCAAAACGTTCACCTTGATAACGCAAATAGCTTTCCACTTTAAATTCAGCGTCGTAACAAAAATCAATTAGATTTTTGTCTTGTAGGTCGCGCCCAAATTTTTGTCCCATCATGTGGTCTGATAAATAAGTGATGTGGCCGAGCATGCGCGCCACTCGTAAGCCATTCACGGGTTTGGTTTCATGTTCGAAATAACGGCCAGCAAAGAAGTCAGGATCGCGCATGATGGCTTGTCGGGCAACTTCATTAAAAGCAATATTCTGAGCAGTTAATTTAGGTGAGGATGCGATGATAATTGCATGGCGTAACCGTTCGGGGAAGCGAATAGACCAATCTAATGCTTGCATCCCTCCAAGGCTACCACCAATGACTGCAGCCCATTGTTTAATGCCTAGCGCATCACTTAAAAGAGCTTGAGACGAAACCCAGTCCTCTACAGTCACAATTGGGAAATCAGGTCCAAAAAGTTTACCTGTTTTAGGGTTATGCGTTTTGGGGCCAGTACTACCATGGCAGCCGCCAATATTATTTGAGCAAACAATGTAAAAACGGTTGGTATCAATGGTCTTGCCAGGACCAATTAAATCATTCCACCAGCCTTCTGTTTTTGGGTCAGGATTGTTGCTGTTGTCAGCGTAAAAGCCAGCAGCGTGATGATTGCTACTCAAGGCATGACAAATCAAAATGGCATTACTTTTTGATGAATTTAATTCGCCATAGGTTTCATAGACTAAATTATGCGACGACAGTGTTTCACCACAGAGTAGTTTCAATGGAGTATTAATCTCTATTGATTGAGTAGAAACTATATCCACCGTGTTGGGGTCTGTTTGAGTTGTGTGCGCCATTGCGATCCAGAGAATTGAAAATAGTAACGGGTTTAAATTAGCTTAACCTAAGTCTTAGGCGAGCGTTATTCCAAGTCGAAATAATGGTTGAACCAACATAATTAAGCCCAGTTGCAAAAGAATAAATACTAAAATTGGCGAAAGATCGATGCCGCTGATAGCTGGAATGATTCTTCTGGCTGGCGCTGCCAGTGGTTCTGACAGTGTGTGCACGATAGATAGAACTGGGTTATAGCCACCTTGTGGAGCTATCCAAGAGCTAATGATGCGAATGATCATTGCGCCCATAAAGATGTAAATGCTGGTTTTAATTAAATCGGCCAGGACTAAGATTAGAAGCCCTGTTATGGCAGGTGCGCTGCCATTTATCGAGGCTAATATGAATATTTTTGCAGCTGTAAAAATTGCGGCAATTCCAAGTATGGCAAAAGCAAAGCCTCGATTAGAAGATATTAAACTTTTAAAGGGAAGTAGCAATGGGTTGCTGATTTGCACTAAGAAGTTGCCAATAGGGTTTCTAAAGTCAGCGTGACAAATATGCATCCAAAAGCGAATCAATAAAAACAGAATATATAAGCTAAATAATGTATTGATTAAGAAATCGCCACCATTGATAAGAGAGTTCATTTTTTTTCGTGTGGTTCTTTTTAAAGTTTATAGTTTTTTTGATAATTCAGCGCCAAGTTCTTTGGAGCGTTGTAATGCTGCGTTGAATGCATTATCTATGATATGTGGAAGTTCATTGTTTTTAAAGCTTTGTAGTGCCTGTTCGGTTGTTCCACCAGGTGAAGTGACATTTTTAATTAATTGAGCAATATCAGTTTCGCTATTTTGAATTAACTTGGCTGAGCCTGCACAAGTGTCGATAGCTAGTTGTTTAGCAACTGCTGTTGAAAGTCCAGCTTGTTCAGCAGATTCAATAAGAGATTGAATAAATAACATGAAATAGGCAGGGCCACTGCCAGATAAAGCGGTTACGGCATCAATATCAGATTCGTTTTTAACCCAAACTGCACTGCCAACAGCAGATAAAAGTGTATCAGCAATATCTTTTTGTGAACTAGTCACAAAATCATTTGCGAACATGCCGCTAGCCCCAGCATTCACTAATGCCGGGGTGTTCGGCATTACTCGGATGATGGCAAGCTCATCCTTTGGAGTTTCATAAGTGCAGGAATGATTGATGATTTGTAAAATTAGATCATTAGTTATGCCGGCTGCTATAGAAATAATCAGCGGATTTTGTTCACAAATTGTGGTCGCAATAGGAGCTAACACTGCTGACATAACTTGGGGTTTTACTGCTAAAACAATGACATCACACTGCTGAATTAAGTCTTCATTGCTCGGGCTGCCAATAACATTGAATTGAGCACATAATTGGCTTAATTGATCAGCGTCTGGATCAAAGACATGAATCGAGTTGCTGTCAATAATGTCAGGAACTAGGCCGCCAATAATGCTTTTGGCCATGTTCCCGCCACCAATAAAGCCGATAGAGTAATTCGTTTTTTTAGTCATTTGTTGTAATGCTTATCAAAAAAAGTACTGCAAGAAAATAGTGTTTTCTATTGTACTGTTTCTATGGTCTTGCTCCAAATAAATCCGTGCCTATGCGAATCATGGTGCTCCCTGCTGCAATGGCAGCTTCAAGATCATTGGACATGCCGGCTGAAATGCTATCCATGTGTATACCTAAAGCCTGATTAATATCTGTTTGTAGTGATTTGAGTGTTAAAAAACAGGCTTTTTGTTCGTTAAAGCTATTTCGAGCCTGAGGTAGTGCCATTAAGCCGCGTAAAGATAAGTTAGGCAGCTCTATAAGTTTTTTGGCAAGTGTAATTGCTTCTTCTGGAGCAATACCACCTTTGCTAGTCTCATTGTCGAGATTGATTTGTAGAAATAAATTTAATGTTTTATCGATAGGACATTGTTCATTGAGTCGCTTAGCAATTTTGAATCGGTCGACTCCGTGCACCCAATTGAAATTTTCGGCGATCAATTTAGTTTTATTACTTTGTATCTGACCAATAAAATGCCAAGAAATATCTAGATCTTTTAGACTAGCTTGTTTTGTGATGGCCTCATTCAAATAATTTTCGCCAAAGTGCATCAAACCTAAATTATATAAGGTGCGGATATCAGCAGCATGTTTAGTTTTGCTAGCACCTATCAGTTGGACATTGTTAGGTTTTCGAGCAAAACGTTCGCAAGCTTGGTTAATCCGTTGTTGGACTGCGTGCAGTTGTGATGCTAGGTTTGTTGAATTCATGAAGCTTAGAATGATTGCATTTTAGTTTAATAAATGCTTGTAAGTTTGTTGTATTTTATCCAGATTTTACAAAACAAGCATGGTTTTGATCGTTAATTTGCCATAGTATTGCAAATTGAAACATATAGTTTTAATGAAAATATGGTGTTTATTGAGGCACTGAAATCAATTTTATAAAAACAACTAATACAACTAGAAGAGATTTTCTGTTATGGATATTGCTGAGTTACTAGGTTTTGCCAATAAAAATGGCGCATCTGATTTACATATATCTTCGGGTATGCCACCAATGATTCGTGTTGATGGTGAGGTCAAAAAATTAAAACTTCCTGAACTTGATGCGGAAGCTGTGCAAAAAATGGTCATTGATATTATGAATGACTTTCAACGTAAAACTTTGGAAGAAAATTTAGAAGTAGATTTTTCATTTGAGTTGCCTAATGTGGCACGTTTTCGTGTCAATGCATTCTTTCAAAACCGCGGTCCTGCGGCTGTTTTTAGAACCATTCCTTCTGAAGTGTTAACGCTTGAAGATCTGAAAGCTCCAAAAGTGTTTGAGACTATTTCTAATAATCCTAAAGGTTTGGTGTTAGTGACTGGACCCACCGGTTCAGGTAAATCGACTACACTGGCAGCTATGATCGATTACATCAACAAGACGCGAAACGATCATATCTTGACTGTTGAAGACCCCATTGAATTTGTTCATCAAAGCCAAAAAAGTTTGATAAATCAGCGTGAACTCCACCAGCACACGCACTCTTTTGATAATGCATTGAGATCCGCTTTGCGTGAGGATCCAGATATTATTCTGGTGGGTGAATTGCGTGATTTGGAAACCATACGTTTGGCTTTGACAGCAGCAGAAACAGGACATTTAGTTTTTGGAACCCTGCATACCACTTCTGCAACAAAGACCATTGACCGTATTATCGATGTATTTCCTGGTGAGGAAAAAAACTTGGTTCGTTCAATGTTGTCTGAGTCAATTCGCGCGGTCATAGCACAAACGCTTTTGAAGAGAAATGGTGGTGGCCGAGTGGCGGCGCACGAAATTTTGATTCGTACCAATGCGATCGCGAACTTGATTCGTGAAGATAAGGTAGCGCAAATGTATTCAGCTCTACAAACAGGTCAACAACATGGTATGCAGACATTGGATCAATGTTTAGAGGATTTGATTGCTAAACGTTTGATTTCTCCTGCGGATGCGAGACGTTCTGCAATAGATAAATCAAAATTTGTTTGATATTCGATTAATTAATTTATAGATAATAAAAAGTAAAGGTGTAGGGTATGTATTCAATTTCAGACCTTTTGGCGAAAGCGGTTAAAAACGAAGCGTCGGACTTGTTTATCACAGTTGGCAGTCCGCCATTAATAAAAGTCGGCGGTGTGATTATTCCTGTTCAAGGTGAAGATTTAACCGCGCGAGAGTCTCGAGAATTATGCTATAGCATAATGAATGAATCTCAACGCCGCGACTTTGAAGCTGAAAAAGAATGTAACTTTGCGATTCATCCCAAAAAATTAGGGCGATTTCGTGTCAATGTCTTTATGCAGCAAAGTAATGTGGGCATGGTACTGCGTTATATTAAAAGCGAAATTCCAAATTTTGAACAACTGCGTTTGCCTGAAGTCTTAAAGAAAATCGCTACTCATAAAGTGGGGATGGTGATTTTTGTCGGTGGTACTGGCTCAGGCAAGAGTACTTCAATGGCGGCATTGATGGATTATCGAAATTCAACAATGTCTGGCCATATCATTACGATTGAAGATCCGGTTGAATTTGTTCATCAACATAAAAAGTCGGTGATTACTCAACGTGAGGTTGGCATTGATACGGAATCATTTGATAGTGCGCTGGTGAATACGTTGAGGCAGGCTCCAGATGTGATTCAGATTGGTGAGATTCGAACATCAGGCACCATGGAAAAAGCGATTGCATTTAGCGAAACAGGTCATTTATGTATTGCGACTTTACATGCCAATAACGCGGTAGGTGCGATTGATCGAATTATCAACTTTTTTTCAGAAGAACGTAAAGAACAACTCTTACATGATTTAGGTTCAAATTTGTATGCTATTATTTCTCAGCGTTTGATGCCAACCAAAGATGGTAAAGGCCGAGTTGTTGCGTTGGAAATATTGATCGGCTCACCATTGGTTTCAGACTTGATTCGTGAAGGCCGAATTGAAGAGGTTTATGAAATTATTGAGCGTTCAGGTGAAGAGTGGGGTATGCAAACATTTGATCAGGCTTTGTTTGAAATCTATGAAGAAGGGTTGATTACGTTTGAAGAGGCAATGAAGAATGCGAATTCGGAAAATAACTTGCGCCTTAAAATCAAACTTGAAGGTAAAGAGTCAGACAAGAAAGAAATTGGTAATACACTGAAAGATGTTGATCTGGTTGACGATGACAATCAGTATGTGTAATTTTAATAGTTTGATTTGTATTAATCTAAGTCAACTAGTTGACCATCGATTATGGTTTGCAA
>CAZWHW010000006.1:0-88460 GCA_964633815.1 uncultured Gammaproteobacteria bacterium | reverse complement strand
TACCGGCCTGTCACGCCGGGGGTCGCGGGTTCGAGTCCCGTCCGCTCCGCCATTTATGATGTGTTTTATTTGGCTAAAGATTGAATATATAAGTTGCCACTAATAATTATCTATACAGATAGGTTAGGCAGCATTTTTATTGCAATTGCCAACTTTTTTTTGATAATGTGGAGCGGTAGTTCAGTTGGTTAGAATACCGGCCTGTCACGCCGGGGGTCGCGGGTTCGAGTCCCGTCCGCTCCGCCATTGTCAACAGTACTTTTCCTCATTGATTGCTAACAATTAAATTGTTTTATAAGTAATTATCCTTAAAGAATTTTCGAAATTCTCTATAGCTATATATAGATTGTCGTTATAATCTATGTCTTCATTAAAATTCATCACGCTAAATTTTGGTAGATGATTTGATTAACTTCATTAGAAAAAGAGTTTTATGTTAGAAAGTATTCGAAGTCGTTCATCTGGTATTTTTGCTTGGACAATTGCAGGGATTATTATTATTACTATGGCATTGTTTGGGGTGAATCAATATGCCACTGATGGTACAGATCCAGCTCTGTATAAAGATGGTGATAATTCGGTGACGTTAAGCCAATATCGTGCGGCACTGCAACAAGCTCAGCAGCGTGCTTTGGCGCAAAATCAAGTAGTTGATATTTCTAGCATTGAATTCAAACGTTTGGTTATGGAGCAATTAATTAGTCAGACCTTAACGGATTCAATTGCCCAAGAAGCAGGATATGTCGCTGCAGATGAATCAGTTGCGAGATTGATCGTTAATAATTCAGCTTTTCAGATAGATGGCAAGTTTGATCAGGCTACTTATGATGATTTTATTGCCAGTAATTTTGGTACAAAAGAACGCTATGAAGAGCTATTGAAAAGAAATCTTGTGAGCGCTCAAGTGTCATCAGGTATTTTTGACTCAGGTTTAAGTTTGCCAAGTAAAGAAACAGCGCTGTTAAATCTATTAGCAGAGAAACGTTCAATTGATATGGTATCGATTAAGCTAGTTGATGTTGAATCTGAAATTACTGTCACTGATGGTCAAGTAGCAATTTATTATGAAGAGAATAAAGGCAGTTATCTTGATGAAGAAAAAGCATCAGTAGAATTTATTTCTTTAAGCGCTAAATCTTTTGAAAAAGGCATTGAAATATCAGATGCAGAACTTGAACAAATATACCAAGAAAATATTGATAACTTTACAGAGCCCGAAACACGTACAGTTAGGCATATATTATTCACTGGTGGGGATGCTGAGGCTAAAGCAGCTGAAGCGCTTGCTCAAATTAAAGCAGGTGAATCATTTGTTGAGCTAGCTAAACAATCAGAAGATACGGGTTCTGCTGAAGATGGCGGTAGCTTAGGAGAAATTTCTCGTGGTCAAATGGTTGAGGCTTTTGAAGTAGCTGCATATAAATTGCCATTAAACACAGTTAGTGAGCCAGTGAGTACTGAATTTGGATATCATCTAATTGAAGTGACCGGTATTTCGGGTGGAGCATCAAAACCATTTACTGAAGTCAAAGATCAATTACGTGCCGATGAACTTGCACGCCGTGCTGAAGATGAGTTTTTCAATAATGTGGATGTTCTTCGCAATGCAACATTTGAAAATGAAGATACATTGCAAGTTGCTGCTGATGAGTTAGGCTTGTTTGTCGAAAAATCTGAACTTTTCACTCGTAATTCAGGCAAGGGCTATTTCAACAATCCCGCAATTCGCAATGTTGTATTTAGTGATCAAGTGTTAAAAGATAATAAAAACAGTGAAGTCATTGAAGTGACGCCTACTGAGTTTATTGTATTGCGTAAATTAGACTATTTTCCTGAACAGCCAAAGAAACTTGAAGACGTTAAAGTAAATGTTACTAATGCTTTGAAGAATGAATTTGCTTATGAGAAGACTAAAAATAATATAGATCGTGCTTATGATGCCATACTGGAATCTGATGATTGGGAGACAAATATTGTTGGTCTTGATGCTTCTTCGCGAGTAATGCAAGTATCGTATTTAGATCGTCCAACTCAGTTACCAGCTGATGTGTTATCTGAAATTTTTTCAAGTTCAGTTGATGCAGGTTTTGACAATCGAATTGGTAAAGCATTTGATGAAGCAGGCAATGCATTTCTGTATAAACTTAATTCAATTGAACCACAAGAGCCCGAAAATATAGAGGAATCTATTGTCGAAAACATAGGCAATGTGTTGTTATATAGAAACTCAGCAGCTGTGGCACAAAATTATATTCGCGAGAAAACTCGTGAAGCGATGACAAAAGTAGATGAATCATTGCTTTAATTGATTTTTATAATCTATGGAAATAAAAAGGCGCCAAATAGGCGCCTTTTTTAATATGAAAAAGATGATGAGATTAAGCTTTAAAGTCAGTTTCTATTTCAGATAAACTTTCATCATTTAAAGTAGCTTCAAAAGCTTTTAGGCGTTTATGGACAGATAATAGTTCCACAATAGTAGGCCATGAATTGACCAGAAATTGGAAAGAATTACTGACTTGGTTAAAAGCAGTCAAAATTTGTTGCAAGATACCAAATGTGATTTTTCCAGCAATAATTGTAGGAATTAAAAGCAGATATGAAAAGATATTGTCTGCTTGTAAGTAGAGACTTCTAGCTACATTGAAATACATATAATGAAAATATAGTCGGAAATAGTTTTTCCGCACATTACCAAATAATTGCTTTAATGTTGGTGGATCGGCACGTTCCTCATCATCTTCTCCGTATACCAATTCTTTCCGATATGCGGCTTCTACGCGTTGATTTTTAAATTCTAAACCTGGCAGTTTGATACCAACAACGGCAAGCAGCACTGTACCAAACAAAGACCAGAATATCGCAGCATTGACGAGTGGTGCTGGAATTTCTCCAACAAAAGGCAATGTGGTGACATGTACTGAAAGTGTCCATAATAATGGCAAGAAGGCGAATAATGTCATTACTGCATCAACAATCGCAACGCCTAACCCCTCAACGATTCGAGCAAATATCATTGTGTCCTCTTGTACACGCTGAGATGCTCCTTCGATACGGCGAAGCTCTTTCCAATAGCTAGTATAGTAATCATTCATAGCGGTACGCCATCTGAATACATAGTGACTGACAAAAAAGCGAGTAATAACAAATACAAAAATAGCCAGCATGGCAATTGCAGAAAAGGTAATGATTAAATCGTATAGAATTTCAGTGGTGATTTTTTCTTCAGATTCAGGGGTTAAAGCCTGTTGAACGGAATCAAAAAATGGTCTTCTCCAGTTATTTAAAGCAACGGAAACTTGCACAGAAAAATAGGTGGAATACATTATAAATGCCGAACCTAAAATAGACCAATATTGCCAACGATGAGGCTGTAATTTGGACCATGTTAGTGCAAAAAGACCAACGCAAGCAATGTAATAACTTGTGAATAAAATAAAGGCATCAGTCGTGAAGTGGCCAAGGCCAATAACAGGGTCTTGGCCAGTCACTTTAAGGCCAAACAAGTTGCCAATTTCTTCTTTGAATGTAAACCAACAAGCGACGCAAATGATGGTCCAAATTAACACTGAAGGAAAAAATAAACGAGGATTAGGAAAAAAAGACTTAAACATAGTTTTAATAATTTTTGAATAAATTCCAATTGGCGAGTCTAAACTATCTGAATCAATTTGTATGTTTTCTATAGCAACAATTTAATTCTAGGTGTTTTCTAGGTGAAGTGATCAAAAATTGTAGCGAATAATCATACAAACTCTATAATAGACCCTCAAAAGAAAGGAAAGATGACAGAAAATCAAACCATATAAACCTGAAACTGAATTATCCATTAGAATATGATTATTAAACCTAAAGTTCGAGGCTTTATCTGCACCAATGCGCATCCAGTGGGATGTGCTCAAAATGTTGCAGAACAAATCTCATATATTAAATCGCTGAGTTTTTCCAAAGATAACGGTACGCCAAAAAATGTCTTAATTGTTGGTTCTTCAACAGGCTATGGTTTGGCATCACGTATTACCGCAGCTTATGGCTATGGAGCAAAAACATTAGGTGTGTTTTTTGAAAAACCGCCTACAGAAAAACGCACTGGATCTGCTGGTTTTTATAATGCTGCTGCATTTGACTCACAGGCTAAAGAAGATGGCTTATATTCGGAAAGCTTTAATGGTGATGCCTTTTCGAATGAATGCAAGCAACAAGTTATTGAAAAGATCAAAAGTGATTTAGGGCAGGTTGATTTGGTTATTTACAGTTTGGCATCACCTCGCCGAACTGATCCGAATACCGGCGTCATTTATAACTCTACTTTAAAACCGATTGGTGAGTCTTATACAGCTAAAAACCTGAACACAGATACGCTGAAAATCTCAGATATTACAATTGAACCAGCTAATGATGAAGAAATTGCTAATACAGTTAAAGTGATGGGTGGTGAAGATTGGGAGATGTGGATTGATGCCTTGAATGACGCAGGCGTGTTGGCTGAGGGTTGTAAAACATCTGCGTACACCTATATTGGTGATAAGTTGACTAAGCCAATTTATGGTCATGCGACTATTGGCAAAGCAAAAGAAGATTTAGACACAACTGCAAGTGATTTAACTGCAAAGTTAAGCGCAGTTGGTGGTGAAGCGCGTGTTTCCGTTTTGAAAGCAGTAGTCACCCAAGCCAGTTCAGCCATTCCTGTGATGCCATTATATTTGTCTATTTTATTTAAAGAGATGAAGGCAGAAAAAACCCATGAAGGCTGTATTGAACAACTTGGTCGTCTCTATGCAGAGTGTTTATATAATCAAGTGCCTCGTGTTGATGAGGTGGGGCGATTCCGTGTTGACGAATTAGAGCTGCGCCGTGGCTTGCAAATGCAGGTTGAAGCTATTTGGCCAAAAGTAACTGAAGAGAATTTGCTCGAATTGACAGATTTTTCTGGTTATCAATCGGAATTTTTACGTTTATTTGGTTTTGGAGTTGATAGTGTTGATTATGAAGCAGATGTTAATCCTGTGATTGAAACATACTTTTTGCCAGTCGAAACGGCGTAAAGTACTATTAGGTTTTTAGAAAAAAGAGTTGTTGAAGAACAACTCTTTTTTTATGTAAGCGTTAATAAAATGAATATAGCGATTGATAAACAATTAATACATTGGTTTGATAGTAATCTTCTAGCTAATGTCGAGAGTTTTGATATTGATGAACTTGAAGAACTTTGCGCTGCAAATACACATGATTTTATTGTTTGTTTAAATGCTAACGCTGCTACGGGCATGCAGTTATTGCAAAAAGTTCAAGGTGCTAAAAAAACCAAGTATTTATCTCATCAAATCGATATTCAACAATTTATTAAGCAAAATAAACGATCATTTCCAGCTAGTAAAAAAAATTTATTTTCCCAGGCAGTGGGTCGAAAAACGCAGAAAGTCATAGATGCAACCGGCGGCTGGCTGGGTGATACATTGATGATGTGTTCGCAGAATTATCAAGTTCAGGTGTTAGAACGGCATTGGCTATTACAAGGTTTTATTGCTGAGGCTTGTCAACGTCTGTCTGAATCCGAATGGTTAATTGCTAATCAAGCACCATTGCCAGAATTAAATAGAACAGATGCTATAGATTATTTGAAGAATGCTGAGCTAGCAGTTGATTGTGTATACATTGATCCAATGTTTCCACCTAAAGTGAAACAATCGGCAGCGGTCCGCAAATCAATGCAGGTTTTACATGAATTAATCGGTCAAGATATGGATGCGAATCTCTTATTTTTGGCTGCATATTCTTCGGATGTGCGTCGAATTGTAGTTAAAAGGCCAGATTATGCTGAGCCCTTACATATAAATTTAGATGCTGCAAAGTCACCAACAGAAACACTTAAAGGAAAATTAGTACGTTATGATGTTTATATTCGATAATCGTTCTATTTGACGAAACAATGGCTATACCGAAATTTTTTCATCATAGCACTGGGTTTTCTGAGAATGAGACAGTAATTCTCAGTCGCGAAGAAACTCGACATGCGAGCCAATCGAGACGTTTACAAGTGAATGATGCCGCGATGTTATTAAATGGTCTGGGTGTGACCGCAGTTGGCCGTTTTATTGAACTCAGTAAGAAAAAGGCTGTTGTTTTAGTGGAACATGTTGAACAGCATAAACCACCTGAAAGGCGAACTACAATTGCGAGTGCAATTCCTAAAGGGGATCGTCAAAAAGTGATGATCGATATGTTAACTCAGTGTGGTGTAACTGATTTTATTCCTTTGGAATGCGAATTCTCAGCTGTTAAAATCAATGACAAGATTCTTGAAAAATGGCGCAGAAAAGTTATTGAAGCATGTAAGCAATCGGCTAATCCTTTTACGATGGTTATTCATTCTCCTCTATCGATTGAACATTTAATTGCCAGCGAAGTTTGGCAACAGTCGCAAGTGTTCATGACAGATCAGAATGCGACAAACCAACCAGCTATTGACATTGATACTTTTGGATCTCTCGCATTGGTTGGTCCTGAAGGCGGGTTTAGTGATGCTGAAATGAATAGTTTAAATGCGCAGGGAGTAGAAAAAATAAAATTTTCAACACATATTTTACGCATTGAAACTGCTGCAGTTTCAGCTGCTATTACATTAATAAACCACTAAATGAGTAGTTCTGTAATCATTATTAAAATTATTATGCCATTAAATTAGATGTTTTCTGGTCTTTATTAATAGTTATAATACTCTAATGTTCTAAAATAAATCGTTTCTATGAAAGCATATATTTCCGCCAATATTGGTTCCCTTAAAGCATTGAAAGAAGTCATTCTTGATTGTGATGATAAGGCTTATCAAGCAATATCAAAACCGGCTTTTCAATCATCTCTAGGTCAACATGCCAGGCATATTGTTGAGCATTATCAATGCTTTTTTTCACAAATTAAAGAAGGCAAGTCTTTAAATTATGACTTGCGTTGCCGCGATCCGCGTTTAGATTCTGAACGAGAAACTTGTATTAATGAAATCGATCGTTTGATTGCTGAATTCTCAATATTTCAAAGAGTTGATTTTGATATGCATACTTCTGATGATTACAGTCAATATGAAGCGCGTTCTTCATTATGTCGTGAATTGATGTTTTTAGTTAGTCATACGGAACATCATAATGCGATGATTGCCGCTATGAAACGTTTATCAGGGGATAAAGTTGATGAGAGTTTTGGTGTGGCAAATGCTACATTGAACCACATTGATCGATTAAAGAAAGCTAGCAAAAAAGCAGTCAACCAATCATAAAAGGGTACAAGTATGTGTACAGTTAGCTGGTTTGTTACGCCTAAGGGTTATGAATTATTCTTTAATCGTGATGAGAGCAAAAAACGTGCTGAAGCGCTAGCACCTGAAAAATTTACTAGTGCAACAGTTGATTTTTTGTCACCAACTGATTTACAAGGTGGCGGTTCTTGGGTGGCTACTAATCAATTAGGAATTACAGTCTGCTTGTTAAATCTCTATACTGATATTGATCTGGAAGAGTCAGAACACTATTTTAGCCGCGGTAAAATTATTCGTGATATTGCATATTTAGCTAGTCTTGACGAGATTTATCAGCACATTACTAAATTCGATTTATCTTTTTTTAGAACATTCAGAGTTTTCGCTATTGATAGTTCAGGTAAAAATATTCTAATTGCATGGAATGGTGAAAAACTGACTATAGAGCATGATGCTTCTGCGCCCAAATCCTCTTCTTCAGTGGATACTCAGAAAGTTGTGGCTGGCAGAAAAGCGTTATTCAAAGAAGTTGGCTTGCAAAACTCTACTGATAGAGCTGCTTTCTTTGCTTATCAACGTAGTCATGAGCCAAATAAAAACTATTCGGTTTGTGTTCATCGAGAATTAACTCAAACTGTTAGCCTAAGCCATATCGTGGTGGATGATCAAAGTGTTGTTTTTGATTATTTTAATGGTTCACCTTGCGAGAACTTAGAGCCTATATCTCAAGAAATTAGTCGAACATCTATTGATTCTCAATTTGATGTTGCCTGAAATGATTTTCATTAACTTGTAATTCTTAAAAGCGGATACTGTACAATAATAAAAGTGATTTACTACAGACATGAAAGATGTCTCTTGGTTAGTGTAAGAATTTCTGAGGTGTTATATGGCGATTAAACCTAATGTTTTTAAGAAATTGACCAAAGCGTTAGCTAATAAAGTCGTTGCTGGTCATTATGAGATTGCTTTTGCGCGTTCCAAGGCGGAAATCGAAGCTTCTCAAGCATTACGTTACAAAGTGTTGTTTCAAGAAGGGAACGGTAAAATCACGGATGAAATGTTGCAAATGAAGCGTGAAGTTGATCAATGGGATGAATATGCTTATCACGTTATTGTTACTGATAAGCGAAATGGCGATATCGTTGGTTGTGTTCGTTTTGTCAGTACTGTAAAACTACCAAAAGGGATGAAGTCGTATACTGAGCAATATTTCGATCTAGATAATTTAAAAGCAAATTATGAAAATTCTCTTGAACTGAGCCGTGCTTGTGTTTCTGCGGGTAAAAGAGACGGTGTCGTGTTGTTGTTAATGTGGAGGTTTGCTATGGAATTTATTGGGCAAAGTGGTTTTGATATGATGTTTGGTTGCGCCAGTTTTTCTTCGACCAATTATCATGTTCATGCGCCAATATTGCACTATTTGCGCGAAAATAATCTTGCTCCCGAAGATGTAATGCCTAAGCCAATCGTTGATTCGCATATCAAAATTAAAGATATCGAGTTTGATGAAAATGATGAAGAAAGTAGAAAACTTTTTGGCAAACGCGTGAAAGTTCCAACATTGCTCCGTGGTTATTTGAAATTAGGAGCCAAAGTGAGTGATTCAGCAATTATTGATCCAGAGTTTAACACCACATTTTTATGTATTTTTGTTGACACTAAACATATGGAAACGATTGACCATGTGCTGGTCAAAACATAAAATTGCGTTATATCATTATACGCAGTTCTAAATTTCTATGCCTTCTGTTCATCGAGACTTTAATATCATTAAAGCGTATTTTTTATTAATTCTTATTATTTTATGGACATTATTTTCTCTACTTCTATATAGTTTTTTAACTCTTATCCCTTTCTTTAATCAAAGAGTATATATTCCTTTTTATCACCGAGTGTCATGTCGCATTATGGGGATCAGAATTGTTCAAAAGGGCGACATTTCAACGCATGGTTCTACTTTGTATGTATCTAACCATGTGTCTTATTTAGATATTTCATTATTAGGCAGTTTGATCAAAGCAGGTTTTGTCGCTAAGTCTGAAATTGCTTCCTGGCCGTTGATCAATCATTTAGCTCGAATTCAAAATTCAATTTTTATCGAACGCAAAACTTCGAAAGCAAAGGCACAAATTGCTATATTAAGAGAAAGGCTTACTGCTGGACAATCTTTAATTTTATTCCCCGAGGGTACCAGCACCAACGGAGCAGAAGTTCTACCTTTGAAAAGTAGTTTGTTTTTAGCTGCTGATACCAACGATGCTGAAAAAGAAGTTTATATTCAACCTTTATCAGTAGTATATACGCAGCATAATGGCAAAGGCATGGACCAAGGTTTACGTGATAATTTCGCTTGGTATGCTGATTTTCCTTTTGGAGCGCATTTTTTTAAAATGTTAGGTATGGGAACAATTACAGCTGTTGTTTCTTTTAGCAAGCCGATCCGTTTTGATGACTTCTCAAACCGTAAAGATTGTACAGCTGCTTGCGAAGAGATGATGCGAACAAGCTTTGAAAAAGCATTTGCTGAGTCAGGCAGCATAAAACCATGATAGCAAAAATTTTCAGTGCCTATACAGGTGCTAAATCTCATACTCGTAGTTTTATTTCTGGAGTAACAGGTTTCATATTTTATGGTGGATGGGCATATTTTGTTCATTATGATTATGGTCATACAGTTGCGTTTAAAGCATTTTTAACTCAAGGTTTAGTGAGTTTTAGCATTACGTTAGCGTTAACACAAAGTATGGAGTCAATGTATAAATTATTTAGCAACCCTCGAGCCGCATATTGGGGTACAGCTATTATTGTTTATACACTAGTTGTCGTCTTTTCTTTTACAATTAATGCGATTGTCGGCACACCAGAAATTTTCTTTACGATTTTGCCCGGCTCAATCACGTCAGCTATTTATACTTTTTCATATGTACGGTTTTTGTCATACATTCGTGAGGAAGATTCACAATAATCGAATGCAAAAGAATTCGTTGAGTGCAAAGTGTTATGAAAATTACTTTTTTAGATCGAGCATCCTTTCATGAGAATATTCAAATAAATTCGCCGAATTTTGTTCATGAATGGCATGAATTTGCTAATACTAAGCCAGAGGAAATTATTGAGCATTGTGGCAATAGCCAGATTATTGTTACCAATAAAGTGCCTATTGATCGCAAGACTCTAGAGTCTTGTCCAAACATCCAGCATATCGCCGTCACTGCAACGGGCTATAATATTATTGATATATCAGCTTGCCAAGATCATGGTGTTTCTGTGAGCAATATACCCAATTATGCTTCGGTGACCGTTCCAGAGCATGTGCTTAACATGTCATTAAGCTTGAGCCGCCAGCTAACTCTTTATCAACAATTAGTCCAACAGGGCAAATGGCAATCTTCAACACGATTTTGCTTATTTGATAAACCTATTTATGACTTGGCGGGCAAAACTTTTGGTGTGATCGGTTTGGGTTCTTTAGGTTTAGCAACTGGCCGATTAATGCATGCTATCGGTATGCGGGTGATTTATTCCTCGCGTTCAGATAAAAATGTTGATTTTGCAGAGCATGTGTCTTTGCAATATTTGCTTGAAGAGTCTGACGTTATTAGTTTGCATTGTGCCTTAACGGATGAAACCAGTGACCTTATCGGCCAAGCTGAACTTAATAGTATGAAAAACACCGCTTTTTTAATCAATACAGCCCGTGGTGGAATTGCTAATGAGCAAGCAGTTTATGCAGCAGTCCAAAATGGCACCATTGCAGGCATTGGCTTTGATGTATTGGAACAAGAGCCGCCGAGCAATGACTCATCACCTTTGTTGTCAATAGCACATTATAATAATGTGCTATTGACGCCTCACAGCGCCTGGAGCAGCCAAGAAGCGATGCAAACCTTGTCTGATACTGTGATTAGTAATATTGAAGCTTTTCATCAGGGTATTGAACAGAATTTAGTTACAGCTTAATCACTTAAAATCAAATTAACCCAAATAATTGCTTTTGAGATTATTTACGTAGTTATTGTGTTATTCAGTTAAAATACAAGTATTCATCGTCGTGATTCACGCTGTTTCATTATGAAAAAAATCACTCAAAAAACTTTACAAGATCAACTGCAAGATAGTTCTCAATCATCGTTTTCTCGATATCAAGCGCTGGCGATTGGTACCGATAGTTTGTGGTATTTACTCAAGTTTGAACTCATTATGTTGCTGTTTTCACGCATTCCAGGTGCGCTGGGTTTGCTGTTGCGTAAATGGACCTATCCTTTAATTTTAGGTTCGGTTGGCAAAGGAGTGATTTTTGGTCGCAGCATTACTATACGTCATGGTTTGAAAGTGCATATAGCAGATAATGTCACGGTTGATGACTTTGCAGCATTAGATGCCAAAGGCGGTGATAATCAAGGTGTTCGGATTGGTGAAAACACCATCATCAGCCGCAATGTAGTGCTGTCGTGCAAAGGGGCGGATATTACGATTGGCAAACGTTGCACACTAGGAATTAACTCGATTGTCCATGCATTACAAGGCAGTCCAGTTATGATTGGCGATGATATGCTGTGTGGTGCATTCTGTTATTTTATTGGTAGTGGTCCATATGTCACTGATTCTTTGAAAACCCCATTTAAAAAGCAGGGCATGACACCGCATGGAGGCATTATTATTGATAATAATGTTTGGCTTGGCAGTAATGTGCAGGTATTGGACGGTGTGCATATTGAAACAGGTTCAATTATTGGCAGCAGTGCAGTGGTAAATCGTTCTGTGCCTGCATATTCCATATTTGCTGGCATTCCTGCAAGGCTAATTAAAAAGCGCCAAGAAAAACAATCTGAAGAAGAGTAGAAATCTCTTTTTTATTGGCGTGTATTACGCCGATATTGATCGCCGTCGTCGGCAGCATAAATTGATAAATAATTTTCGTAACGGAACGTGGCAATTTCACCGTTCTCAACGGCTGTTTGAATTGCGCATTGTGGCTCGTTGATATGTTGGCAGTTGCTGAACTTGCATTTTTGGTGCAGCGCAAACATTTCAGGGAAATAACTAGCGATGACTTCTTTATCGATATCAACAATCCCGAAGCCGCGAATGCCTGGTGTATCAACAATATAACTCTCTGCTTGGTCCTTCAAGGTAAACATTTCAGCAAATGTTGTGGTGTGTTTACCTTCGCCGTATTGTTGTGAGATTTCTCCAACTTTTAAGTCCAAGCTTGGGTCAATTGCATTGATCAAGGTTGATTTGCCGACACCGCTGTGACCAGAAAAAAGGCTGACTTTATTTCTCAATTGATCACGAATTTTATCTACATCGTTTGCTTGTAATGTTGAAATGCTTAAACAATCATAACCAATCTTCGTATAGGTTTGCATTAGATATTCAAGCTGTACTTGTTCATCAGTATTGTAAATATCATTTTTATTAAAAATGATGGTCACAGGTATGCGATAGGCTTCCGCTGTGACTAAAAATCGATCGATAAACATGGTGGATGTTTGTGGTTTTGCCAAGGTGACCACCAGAAATGCGCGATCTATATTGGCAGCGATTATATGAGCATGCTTGGATAGATTGACTGACTTGCGGACAATGCAATTTTGTCGTTCTTCAACTGCAGTGATCACACCTTTTTGAGTTTTTTCATCAAGTTCAAAATATACGCGATCACCCACTGCAACAGGGTTCGTCGTGCGCATGCCTTGCATCCGCAATTTGCCTTTGATTCGACATTCTATACTGTCACCTGAATCACTGCGAATTTGATGAAGATTGCCAGTAGAACGCATCACAATGCCGGAGAGGATGTTGTGATGCGTTGCTTTACTCATAAATAGTTCTTTAACTTGAATTAGAGCATTTTCTCAATCTTGAGTTTTTGCTCTTGCAAAGACTCTTTGAGTTTTAAAGCGCTTGTTAAGGTGTCTCTAACCGTATTGACCACATGCTCAGGCGCTCGACTGGTAAATTGCTCGTTATTGATTTTAGCTTCGTTACCATTAATGTCTTTTTGCGCTTTTTCAATTTCTTTATTCAAGCGTTGCAATTCTTCTTGCGGATCAATCAAACTGCCAAGTGGTAATAATACATTCATGTCACCGACAACAATCGTCGCTGATTCTGGCGCTTGGTCTGCAGCGACTGTTGCAATGGATTCAATTCGTCCGAACTTAGTCAAATACGCTTGATATTTTTCTAATCGCGCTAAATCGGTGTCGCTAGCATTCTCCAGCAGGGCAGGTAAAGGCTTGCTTGGGCTGATATTCATCTCGCCACGAATATTACGTACACCCGTAATAATGGCTTGCACCCACGCCATGTCATCTAAGGCGTTTTGATCAATTTTTTCTTCTTCAGGCTGTGGAAAAGCGCACAACATGATAGTTGAAGCTTTGGTTTTGGTGATTTCCTTTGTTTGTTGCCAAATTTCTTCAGTAATAAAAGGCATCACAGGGTGTAACAAACGCAAGATTGCATCTAATACCAACACCAAGGTTCTTCGGGTGCCCGCCAATTCTGCTGCACTGGCAGTATCATTGTTGAGTGTGATTTTGCTGAGCTCTAGATACCAGCTACAATACTCATCCCAAACAAACTGATAAAGATTCATTGCCATTTGGTCGAAACGATAATCGACTATATTTTGTGCAACTTCGGCTTCCACTTCTTGCAAGCGAGAAACAATCCATTTGTCTGCTAGAGATAATTCATAGTTGCTATGATCGATGCCGCAATCATGGCTTTCGGTGTTCATCAATACATAACGCGCGGCATTCCAAAGCTTGTTGCAAAAATTGCGATAACCGTCAATTCTGCCAAGATCAAAACGAATATCTCGGCCTAGTGTCGCTTGACTGGCAAAAGTAAAGCGCAAAGCATCTGTGCCATAAGCTTCAATGCCATCAGGGAACTGCTTGCGCGTTGATTTCTCAATCTTTTTTGCCATTTTTGGCTGCATCAATCCTGTGGTACGTTTGGCAACTAAAGTCTCCAAATCAATTCCGTCAATTAAGTCGATTGGGTCAAGCACATTGCCTTTAGATTTAGACATTTTTTGACCTTCTTGGTCGCGAACTAAACCATGAATGTATATCTCTTTGAATGGCACCTTGTTCGCAAATTTGTTGCCAAACATGATCATGCGGGCAACCCAGAAGAAAATAATATCAAAACCTGTGACCAACACATTGTTAGGGTAGAAATCCGCTAATTCTTCGGTTTGTTCTGGCCATCCCAGCGTTGAAAAAGGCCACAAAGCGGATGAGAACCATGTGTCTAATACATCATTGTCTTGGCTTAACTCAATATGTTGTCTACCAGTTTTGCTTTGCGCTTGATTCAGTGCTTCAGCTTCGGTTTTTGCTACATAGACATCGCCTTCAGCGTCATACCACGCTGGAATGCGGTGACCCCACCAGATTTGCCGAGAAATACACCAATCTTCAATGTTATTCATCCATTGGAAATACGTGTTTTCCCAATTTTCTGGTACAAATTTGATTTCGCCTTCTTTGACCACACGAATAGCTTCTTCAGCTAAAGGAGCCACTTTGACATACCATTGATCCGTCAAAAATGGTTCAATGACAGAATTTGAACGGTCACCACGAGGCACCATGAGTTTGTGATCATCAATGTGATCGAGCAAGCCTCCAGCTTCAAGGTCTGCAATGATTTGTTTACGCGCCTCATAGCGATCTAAGCCATGATATTTTGAACCTTCGAGTTCAATGCCTGCATTTTTATTAAGTATGTTGATTTGTGGCAGATCGTGACGTTTGCCTACTTCATAGTCATTAAAATCATGTGCAGGTGTGATTTTCACACAGCCAGAACCAAATTCCGGGTCAACATAATCATCTGCAATCACAGGAATAGTTCGACCTGTTAAAGGCAGAGTGATTTGTTTGCCAATTAGGTTAGCAAAACGCTCATCATCAGGATGAACTGCCACAGCACTATCACCTAGCATAGTTTCTGGACGAGTCGTGGCAACTACCAAATGTTTGCTTGGGTCATCTGTTAAAGGATAGCGCAAATGCCACATGTGGCCGTTTTCTTCTTCAGATTCAACTTCCAAATCAGAAACAGCAGTCTCTAGCACTGGATCCCAATTGACTAATCGTTTGCCTCTATAAATCAATCCTTCTTCAAAAAGCTGTACAAACACGTCTAGCACAGCATCTGATAAGCCTTCATCCATGGTGAAACGTTCACGCTCCCAATCAACCGAAGCGCCCATGCGGCGTAATTGTTTGGTGATTGTGCCACCTGATTCTTCTTTCCATTTCCAGATTTCGTCAGTGAACTTTTCTCGACCAAGATCATGCTTGGAAATGTCATCGGTACTCAGGCGTCGTTCCACGACCATTTGTGTAGCGATACCAGCATGATCTGTGCCCACTTGCCACAAGGTTTTCTTACCGAGCATGCGGTTGTAACGGATTAATAAATCCATGATTGTGTCTTGAAAGGCATGCCCCATATGTAAGCTGCCAGTGACATTCGGCGGCGGTATAGAAATACAATAATTTCCTGCGCTGGATTTTCCAGCATCTGCTAATTGTTCGGCTAAAGTGGAATTGGCAGATGCGGCGAATTCCTTGGCTGATTCCCAACGTTCATAAATAGGCTTTTCAATGTCAGCAGGATTGTATTGGGCTGCTAAGGTATTTTCGGTCATGGATGATTATCTGTGTTTAATCTGGCACAAAACTTAAGCTAAATTTGTTTATGCAATTCTTGATTCAAGTAAAAACAATGAGGCGCATTATAAAATGCGCCTCAGCAGAGTGATAGTTTTTCCTTTAATTGTTTTAAAAAAATGTGACTAAAAGTTGATCAAAATGACTGAACAGCTTTTACTTAACATGTTTAGATCACATTATTGGCTTAAGTTATATAAGTATTGGGTCAAGATTGGTACACAGCGTCCAGTCGCACCTTTGCCAGCACCACCGGTCCAGGCTGTTCCAGCAATGTCTAAATGTACCCAAGGATATTTTTCGGTAAATTTTGATAGGAAACAAGCGGCGGTAATTGTGCCAGCACCCGCGCCACCGATATTGGCAAGGTCAGCAAAGTTGCTTTTTAGTTGTTTGTGATATTCATCCCACATTGGTAATTGCCAAGCACGATCTTGGCTTTGTTCGCCTGCAGCAAGCACTGCATCAGCTAGATCTTGATCGTTTGTCATTAAACCATTAGTGTGATGACCCAAAGCAACAATACAAGCGCCTGTCAGGGTGGCTACATCAATCACAGATTGCGGCTCAAAGCGTTCTGCATAGGTGAGGGCGTCACATAAGATCAAACGGCCTTCTGCATCAGTGTTTAAGATTTCAATTGTACGACCGGACATGCTTTTAACAATGTCGCCAGGTTTGTTAGCATCACCATCAGGCAAATTCTCAGAACTTGGCACAATCACTTTTAAATTGATGGGCAGCTCAAGTTCTGCTGTAGCTAATAAAGCGCCTATAACGCTGGCTGAACCGCACATGTCATATTTCATCTCATCCATTTTACCTGCTGGCTTTAATGAAATGCCGCCAGCATCAAAGGTCAAACCTTTACCAACTAACACATGTGGTTTTTCATCAGCATTGGCAGCGCCTTGATAATGCAATACGATCAATTTAGCAGGTTGGCGGCTACCACGACTAACGGACAGGAATGAACCCATGCCCATTTCTTCCATATCGCTTTCCTCGAGCACTTCGATAGCGATATTGTCATTTGCACTGGCAATGTCTTCAGCTTGTTCAGCAATATAGCTTGGCGTACAAATGTTGCCTGATAAGTTTCCTAAGTTTTTAGCAAATAGCTGGCCTTTAGCCATTGCAAAACCAAGTTTTACACCTTGTTGAACACTATCAATCATTTCAGCACCGATTTTAGCTGCAGGATCAATAGCAAAAATAATTTCTTCAAGCTTGGTTGGTTTATCCTTATTTAAACCTTGAGGAAGCTTAAGCACATGATAAGCAGCATGCGAGGCAGAAATAGTTGTCTGTTGTGCCCATTTTGAAATGTCGGTGCTAGTAGCGTCCGTATTAATAAAGCTAGCAACATCGATCACGATGGTTGAACATTTCTTAGCAGCAGGTTTGAGGATTGATTGACTAATTCCTTTTTCAATGGTTTTGCTCTGGTTAAAACACACAGAATGCATGTTGTCAGCTTTCGCTAATACAGTGATAGATTCTTCTTTGCCAAAATTTTCAATATCTAATTTGCTTGCCAAGTCTCCTGCATAAGTCACCATTGTAGTTTGGTTGAGATTGTTAGTGCTAACAATGGTCAATTGGTTCTCAATATCTGCAGGCTTCGAAAAAGCGATTGAAGCTTCAATTAAATGCTGAATAAGATTGTCTGACATAGTGTGATTTCCTGTTGCTGAACGATTGAAGTTTTCCAAGCATTATAGCCACTATGAATCAATATGTCAGATAGGAAAATATGATGATGGTTTGATATTTTTTTAATAACGAATAAGTAGAAAAAACTATATTTCAGATAGTTAGATGATTTTATTTACTGTTTGATTTTGCTTAAATAGGAGTTAGTGCAAGGACGCAGTAAAAGGAACTTGCATTACAATCAACGCTAATACAAAGACGTAAAGTGCCTTTAGGTCACCAAGAAATCAAGTTTTCATTACGTAGCTTGATTTCTTTTTGGGTTAGTACGAATGCATGTCAATCTCTTAACCATAAACCAATCTAGGCAGCCATAGTACTACTTCAGGGAAGATTATGCAGACTGCTAGTCCTGTTGCTTGTAAGAATAGGAATGGCAGTGATGATCGATAAATTTGAGCCATTGTAACGCCTGGAGGGGCGACGCTTTTTAAATAAAATAGTGCGTAGCCAAAGGGTGGGCTTATGAATGACATTTGCATATTCACCATATAGACGACGCCAAACCACAAGGCTGCTTCTTCTGGTGCGACACCAGGCAGACCAAAAACACCATCAAAAGACAGTGTTTTCATTAATGGTATAAAGATTGGCACGGCGAGAAGTAAGATGCCAACCCAGTCTAGGAACATGCCTAAAACCACAAGGATAACCATCATGACAACCAGAATGCCATATGGTCCAAAGCCAGTTGAAATCAGAGCAGAGCTGATGAATTCTTGACCGCCATTGACCACATAAAAGCCAACAAATAAGGTTGCTCCAAAAATAATCCACAACACCATACCAGTCACACGTAAAGTGGTTAGCACGGCTGATCTTAAGTTAGCCCAGCTTAAACGACGGTGAAGTGCAGAGACAACAATTGCACCGAAAGTGCCAATACCAGCTGCTTCAACAGGGGTGGCAATGCCTGCAAAAATAACGCCTAGCACGACAAATACCAGAATAATGGGTGCTGCCATGTTACTTAAAAGTCGAATTTTTTCTTTTCGAGAGACTTGTTCTTCTGGTGGTAGTGCTGGACCAAGTGATGGGTTGATGCCACAGCGAATGGCTACATAGGTAATGTACATGCCTGATAAGATCAAGCCGGGGATGACTGCTCCAACAAAGAGTTCACCTACTGATTGTTGCGCAACAACGGCAAATAAAATTGCCAAGATTGAAGGTGGAATCAAAATTCCTAATGTTCCACCAGCGAGAATTGATCCGCAGGCAATGGTTGGATGATATTTACGCTTTAACATGGCAGGCAGGGCGATCATGCCCATAGTGACTTCTGTCGCACCGATCACGCCACACATTGCAGCTAAAATGGTAGAGGCGATGATGGTGCTGACACCCAAACCGCCACGTAAGCTGCCAAGGAGTTTGTAGACCATATCGAATAACTCTTCGATGATGCCAGCCCTTTCTAACATTGATGCCATAAATATAAATAAAGGTATGGCGGAGAGCTGATAGTCTGTCATCAAAGGGAATATTCTTGATGGCAGAATATTCAATATTTGCAAGTCTCCAAACACAAATAAGAATACACAAGCCAAACCGCCAGTGACAAATGATAAGGGTAAGCCAGCCATTAGCAGTACAGCTAACGAGCCAAACATGAGAATGGTTAACCAAAAAATACTAATTTCAAGACCCATAACTAACTCACCTGCCGAAGCGTATTAATATCGTTGAGTAAACGCGATGTGCCTTGCAATAGTAGTAGCAAAGCACCTGCAGTGAGAGAAAGTTTGATTGGGTAATATTGAATTCCCCATTCGGTAAAGGAAACCTCACCGACAGAATAAGAATCCATGAAAAAAGTCCAACCTGAGACCAATAATGAGATCATGAAAATATAGAAAAATACGGAAGTCAGAATATCAACGATGGCTTTTTTTCGTTCAGAAAAATGGGTGTACAGCACATCTACCCGGACATGGGCATTTTCTCGCAAACAGAAACCACCAGCTAATAAATATTGTGCACCAAACATCAAGAACATACCTTCATGTGCCCAGTTAGTGGGGGAGTTAAATACATATCGGGCAATAACTTCGTAGTAATAAACGATGACAGCTATTACTGACCAATAGGCGACAAAGGTTCCAACGAAATTATTTAGTTTACCGACGAATCTAGAAAATGCATTGTGCTCTGGCATGACATTGCCACCATCGGCAGTGATAAGTGCTTGGTCTAGCTCCATGTTGTGCACGATCGGGTTGTCACGTTCTCGTATATCGCATTGACGTTTCATAGATGGTATGCGAAAGGCGTCAAATATAATTCCGCCAAGCAGCAGTAGGGCAAGACCTTGAACGACTTTTTGCCAAAAACTTTGATTTTGCTCTGCTTCTTCTAAGCGGACATTTGCATCACTGAGTAATGTTTCTTGCTTTTCTATTTTGGCTTGGGCACCTTCATTGCCATTCGCTAGGTCTTTTTGAGCCCTTTCAAGCAAAAATTCAGCTTTAGCAATGTCATTACTTGAGTTTGAAATTCCTTCACGTGTATCTCTGCTAGTCGCATTCGCAAACAGTAGCGCAATGAATATGGGGATGAACACTAAACCCCAAAAATTTTTCAAATACAAACGATGCATGCCGATAAAACCTGCGGTGATTAATAAGAAATAGCTTATTGAAAGTGAAGCGCTCAGGTCGGGCTTGTCTCCATCTTTATGATTGCGCAACATAAAAATTGCTAATAAAGGAAATAATATAAGACCGCCCCAGTACATCCAGTGCGGAAGAACAAAGTTTAAACTTGGCATAATTTAACGCCGACCCCAGAAGGGTCGGTTTTTAAATGGATAAGATAAAATCACTGAACTGTGATTTCGCTCAATCGATAACTAGATTAAACATTTAGTTTCTGACCTTTAATCATTTCCGGAGTGATATAACCCAAACTGCCTGACATCATATAATCGAGTTGGATTTTGAACACGCGAGCTGCATCAGGTTCTTTGTTCGCCCACTTGTACCATAGCGGTACAGCCAACTTAGTGAATTCTTCGATATCTGATTCACCCAATCGAGAAACAATAGTGCCTGCTTCATCAAATTTCGCCCAAGCTTCTTGGTCGGCTTTCTGAATTTTAGCGTGATGTATATCTGAATAAACATGCACTTCCGCTTCAACGAATCTTTGCATTGCAGGAGATATTTTATTCCATGACTTTTTACCAACAGTTAAGTCCATTAGATCAACTGGTTGATAGATAGACATGAATCCAGGAGGGCCCATTGAAATAAAATCAGTTACCTGATGGAAGCCTAATGCATAGTTAATAGCAGGACCAACAAAGTCGGCTACGTCAATTGTGCCTTTTTCAAGTGCTGGGAAAATTTCAGAACCAGGTAACAAGGTTGTTTTCGCTCCAGCTGCTTTGAATAATTCAGCGACCATGCCACCTGGTAAGCGCATTTTACGTCCAGCAAAATCTTTGATTGAACGAATTGGAACTTTTGAGTGGATGATGTTTGGTCCGTGATGGATTGGTCCAACATAATGCATGTCTTGTCTTGCAAATATTTCGCGCGCAATTTCTAGGCCTCCAAGTCCATAATAAAACACATCCCATTCGTGAGGGTTACGAAGCCCCATTGGGTATGAGCTGAGGAATACCGCAGCAGGCATTCTTCCAGCCCAATAAAGAGTGAAAGGATTCATTGCATCAATAACGCCATTTTTTACAGCGTCAAAGAGTTGAAAGTCACCAACAACATCCTTTGCGCCAAATGGTTGGAATGCGAGTTCACCACCAGTTTTTTCAACAATACTACTACACCATTCTTTAAAAACTTCTAATCCAATACCGCCAGGCCAAGATGTTTGAATTTTCCAAGTAGTAGTTTTTTGTGATTGTGCATTACCAATAAACGGAGCACTAATAGCCGCGGTCGATGCAGCAGCTATGGTGGAGGTCTTTAAGAAGTTTCGACGGTTTTGTTTGGTGTTTTGAACAGTTTCTTGAGTGCTGTCTTTTGTGGTTTCTATAGCCGATTCAATAGTCTGATTTTTCTTTTTCATGTTTTAAATCTCTCTGGAATGTTGGATTAAATATCACTTGATAACTGACAAATTAAGACACTTCATAAAAATAGAGTATTAAAGTCAGTTGCGCGAGTTATATTCTGTAAAAGAGATTAAAAAGTCGTATGTTAAAAAATCGCTTATTTCTTATGATTTCGGGAAAATAGTTACTGGAAATGTATGCTCGACAAATTCACCTCAGTCTGAATGTCTTTAGGTGTCTTTTACTAATAAAATCAACTCGTTTGAAATCATCATAGTATTAATAAAAGCAATTGACAAGTGGACTCTCATAGAGTGAATTTAAAATCAATAGTGATTATTGATTTTTTTAATATTTTTAACTGCCGGTAAAAGTACTTTTCATTAGAAAAAATAATAGGTTATAAAGGGTGGCAAAATTAATTTTTAATTTTAAGTGACAGGGTTGAAGCGCAACATAAATCATGGACAAATCCATGTTTTTCTATGAGTCAGTAGAAAGTAAATTAAAACATGAATTTCATAATGATAATCAATACGCTCACATAAAGTATTTTTGGCCACCAAGAAACAAGATTTTCATTGTGTTGTTTGATTTGTTGTTGGATATTTTTGAGTTCATGCCCAACGGATTTTTCAATTGTGCCTGCAGTGTCAGCCAGAAACAGGGCTTGTCGCATGCGCTTACTTAAGATTAGACCATTTTGTTCTAATGCATTTGGTAAATCGGTGCCTTTGCTTGCATGTTGAGATGCTTGTTTCGTGGACTTTTGGAAGGCATTGTTGTTAAGCAGTAACGCATTGTTTTGTATTGCATGAGCGCTATCTATACCTGAAGTAATTTGCCATAAAAGGCTATGATAGAAGTGCTGTTCAAATTGTTGTTGAAATGTCTTGCTATGTTTTTTTAATAAGGGAAAATTCCATATAAATGAAAGCGGTATTCGTGCATTGATAGTCAACAGTGAAATAACAATTGTGATCATAATCACTGACACCATTAGAACAATGCTAACGTCTATTATCGCTTGTGTTGGATTTTGTCCTTGTTGGGCAATTCGAACAAAAATGCCTGCAAGTGCGCCAATAATCAACATAGCTTTAGGAAGTAACGCTAAACCAGATAAAGAGCGAATCATTTTTTGGCGGTTAAGTTTTAGTTTAGATATATGGTCTAAGCCTTGTGGCAAACGTCCGGCAGTTTCAGCATTTTGAAGCAACGTGGCATCAAATCGGTCAATGACTTGATTTGCTTTTAATGCCGTAGATAATGTTGATCCTTTGCTAACTTTATGGATAATTTTTTTTAAACTTTGTTGATCTTTACTTTCACGATTCTTTTTTGGACTTTCAAAAAGCGTTTTTAACGCGTGTTCGACGCTTAAGCCTGCATCTAACATGCTGCTAAGCTGCATAAGCTGTGATGGCCAAGGGTTGAGTCGGTGTTTAATCAAAATAAGGAATGTGCGTCAATTAAAGTCATTTTGTTGGATTTAAACAGAAAGGGATTTATCGCTATATATTGCATAAAAGGTTCCATCAATTAACGAGATTAACTGGAATTTGGAAAAATAGGAAATCTATATGTTATTAGTTATTATTCAGGAATAAAAAGTCTAGCAATAAAAAACTTAGAAACCATCAATCCAAGGAAATATTATGAAGCAATGGCAAGTGTATCTATCGGGTGAAATCCACACAGATTGGCGAGAAAAAATTATACAAGGCGTTAATAATCATGGTTTGAACATAGCTTTTACCTCAGCAAACACTGATCATGCCAGCAGCGATGCCGCGGGTGATGTGCTGGGCAAACCAGAAAGCAACTTTTGGCGTGATCAACAATCGTCTCGAGTCAATTCAATTCGAATCAAGAGTTTAATTCAAAATTGTGATATCGCTGTCATCCGTTTTGGTGAAAAATATAAACAATGGAACGCTGCTTTTGATGCAGGCTTTTGTGCTGCATTGGGTAAGCCTTATATCACTTTGCATGATGAAGACATTGTGCATCCACTCAAAGAGGTCGATGGATCATCAATGGGTTGGGCTAAAACGACAGATCAAGTGGTTGAAATTTTGCGCTATACAACCTCTGATTAAAATGCAATTGGAACAGTTGCTATGAAAAGAGAGCGAGTTTTCAGCAAAAATGGCGGCTATGAACTTTGTCTGGACACCAATGCATTAATGCATCGTGAATCAGCAGAGCTGGGCATCGGTGTATTGAAAAAAATCTTAGCGAATTACGCTGATGATGACCGTTCTTCTATTGAGTATTCTAAAAATAATGATTCTTCCACATTGCACGTCCTTGATCTTGCTTGTGGAGGCTTACCCGTGACACTCGCCGATATTTTAGCTCATTTTACTGAGCAACAATTTAGTTACACAGGCATCGATATCAATCATGATCAAACTGAAAACTTGCTTAATCAATTTGAGTTTTCGGTTAATGTGATCGATATCAAAACCATCACTGGTACTGCTTGGGATTTGTCTGATAACAAGGTCAAACCGCATCTACGTCATCAATATGACATTATCTTTTCTGGATTTAATTTTCATCATGGCACACCAGAAGAGTTGTATTTTTTAGCACAACAATTACATGAATTGTTAGATCCACGTGGGGTATTTTTTAATGTGGATGAATACCGTCCAAATGATACAAATTATGTTCGCAGGCCTAACGAAAGCTTAGATGATTCAACGGAGTCTTATTTGATGGTAGATCCAGAGAAAATCAAAGCAAATGCTTATTTCAGCAATATTGTTGAAGCGAATTTTGAAGAAGCTCCACAATGGAAGCAACGATTATTAAAAACCTTTCGCACAGTGCTTCTCAATGGAGGGGGGGAATCAACAGTTGTAGAATCATTAATCGAACATGTTCGCAAACGAGATTATCCAGTTTCAGCTAGTGAGGCGTCGCAAATTTTTAAAGAAGTAGGTTTCATTGCCAAAGCCGATTATCATAATAAATACTATCCAGATGTTCCTTTGGCACAATATTTCGCAATGTTGGTTGCAACAAAGTCAATGTAGAAGTTTAAGGTCAGTTTAAATTGATATTTGTTCAGTAATAAAATAATTTCTTATGATGAAACGAAACAACCTTAGAGTTTGAAAGCTCAATATGTCTACACCAAGAGGATATTTAAAAAGGTTTCAAGAAAGTAATTGCTAAATAATAGGCGTTTGGTTTTCCCATAATCGAGGAAAAAAGGAAAATGCGAATAATAAAAGTCGTTAATTCGTCGATGTATTTTGTGTAAATTGGATGCGCTTGGAGTGTTAAGTTTGTATCATAGCGAATTGAGAGTGGCTGTAATCTACATACTAGAAAGTTAAGAAATAGTTCCAAAATTTATGATAATCCATCGTTCACTCATAAAAGAAATTTTGCGTACAGCATTAGTTGTGACAGTGATTGTGATTTCTATCTTCTTGATTTTACGGGTGATGGGTTTTTTGAGCCAAGCGGCTGAAGGAATCATTCCTGTAGAGTCGGTGTTGATTTTAGTATCGCTAAAAATGGTGGCATATTTGGATGTGATGCTGCCTTTGATGTTTTATATAGCAATTTTAGTGGTGATGGGACGTTGGTATAAAGAGCACGAAATGGCTATTCTCTCTAGTGCTGGCATGAGTGTAGTGGATTTGTTAAAGCCACTAGGGATTTTGATTTTTATCGTTGGCGGCATGGTGGCAACATTTTCCTTTTGGTTAACGCCGTTGGCGTTGAAAAAAGGCTATGAAATTGAAAATGAATATCGCCAGAGAAATGACATTACAGGTGTCGTTCCTGGTGTATTTGTTGAGTCCAAAACAGGCCAAGCTGTTTATTTTGTCGAGAAGTTCAATAAAGAAGATCAACAGTATGAAAATGTCTTTTTATATAAAAATTCATTTGAAAAAGAAGGCGTCGTTGTTGCTGATCGAGCGACACAAATTTTGGATGAAGAAACCGGTGATGAGTTTTTGGTTCTACTCAATGGTTCACGTTATGAAGGGCTACCAGGAACGCCAGAATATCGGGTGGTTGATTTTGAGCGTTATGCCTTGCGGATTGAAACCAAGCAAAAACCATTAACTAGATTGCCTATTCGAGCGCGAGGCAATGCGGAACTTGCAAGTTCTGATAATCCACGTATGAAAGGAGAATGGTATTGGCGAGTAGCCAAAGTTTTTTTGGTGCCTATTTTGGCCGTATTTGCCTTGGCGTTAAGTTATGTTAATAGCCGTAGTGGGAAATCCAGTGGCATGATTGTGGCCTTTGTGATTTATTTTATCTATAGCAATTTATTAAGTTATTCGGTAGCAGTTGTGCAAAAAGGACAATTGAATTCACCAATTATGATTTGGTTTGTTCATATGATTTTTGCATTGTTAGCTATTTATTTTTTATATCGGCGTAACCTGAATTTGCCCTTATTCCCTCGCCGCTTAACACCGAGTTTTAAAATTAAACGACGCCAACGCGCTGCTGCATAAACAAGCTGGTTCCATATGCAGATTATTGATAAATACCTTCGTAAAACGATTTTGAGCCAATTTATTATGGTTCTTTCAGTGTTGATGTCTCTATTTGTTTTTATTACATTTATTGATGAGCTTGGCAGCATTAATCGGGGTAGTTATGGACTGCTGAAAATTGCTCAGTTTGTTATTCTCAGTGTGCCAAAGATTATGTATGAAGTCTTTCCGATTGCAGCACTCATTGGCGCTATTTTGGGTTTGTCAGCGCTTGCTAAAGACTCTGAATTGATTGTTCTTCGATCAGTGGGTGTTTCTATTGCTCGCATAGTGGGTTCGACTCTGAAAGTAGGAGTTATTCTTGGTGTCATTGCTATTATTTTAGGTGAATTGATAGCGCCTGTGAGTGAAACCAAAGCGTTAAGAGTTCGTGCTGAAGCGATTCAAACCAAAGTGAAACAAAAGTCTGATTTTGGGCTATGGATGCGTGACGAGTCTAGTTATATTAGTATAGGTGAGGTATTGCCTGATTTAACTTTGTTGAATGTGAAGATCTTTGAATTTGACCAAGATACTAAGTTACGACATTTATCTCGTGCAAAAAAAGGGACTTATGATGATGGAACAAAACGTTGGGTGTTGAATAATTTGAACCGCACTTTAATTGACCCAGATAGGGCGTTTGCAGATCAGGTGGAAGTTGCCAAATGGGAGACTAAGGTTGATCCGCAAATCTTGCGTGTTTTCTTGATTAAACCTGAACAGTTGTCGATGTCGCAATTGTTAAAATATATAGATCATTTAAAAGAGAATAGCCAAGAAACGAATATTTATAAACTATCTTTTTGGATGAAGGTTGTTGCGCCATTTACTACTTTAGCTATGTTAGTGCTGGCGGTGCCGTTTGTGTTTAAGCAAGTGCGTAGTGGTGGGCTTGGCAAAAGCCTATTTTTTGGCATTATGATGGGTTTAGGCTTTTTCATCTTGACTAGAGCATTTGGATATTTTGTCTTACTGTATAACATTCCGCCTTTTCTAGGCGCTATCATACCGACGATTATTGTTTTGTTGGTGAGTGTGTTTATGATTAAGCGGGTTGTTTAAGTCTTGTTAAGCGAATAGTTTAAACTAGATATTCTTTAGTCATTCGTTATTTATATCTGCTGTTTTAGAATTTTCTATATTATTCAGGAATAAATTTCTTCCATTCTCGCAGGGGTTTTCCGTAGCATTATCAATAAGTGCACACTTATTGACATAGCAAGCCTAAAAATCTTTTCGGTTTCTGTAAAATTAAATAAATTTGTTATCTCAATATGCTTTGATATTTTCTTTTTAGTTTTCCATTTTGGACTTAAAAAAGGCTCGCATATGGCGAGCCTTTTTATCTGCAAAATAAGCCTTACTTAAAGTTATAAACTAAATTAGCACTTGTGAAAGTATCTGTTTCGTCAGAACCTTCTGCTGGATCAGTGTTATGTCTAAACAAGATACCTAATTTCAATGCAAAGGCATTATTTATTCCAACTAGTAACGCTGAATCACTTTCTACGAAAGTATTATCTGAACCAATTTCAGCAACAAATTTATTCACAAAATCAGTATTTTTAGACAGTTTCAATGTGTAGTCAGAAAACAAGGTTAATGTTGCGCTGCCCAAATCTTCGCCTTCAAGCTCTGTGCCATCTTCTTGCAAAAAAAGTTCACTCGTATCACGATAGCCAATACCTGCACCGACATCCCATGTTAGAGGTTCAGTCTTAACTAATCTATAACCATAACCAACGCCAACACTTGTTTGCTCAGTGAAACCATCAAATTCGTCGTCTAAAAAAGATACAAAACCAAATAGGAAATGGCGTTCTGATAGATTCCGTTTAAGTCTATAGTCAGCGCCAATACTTTCAGCTGAATCGATGTCGTCATTTGAAGATTTAAAATATCTGAAACCGAATTCATGCTCCCAAGCATCACCTATATATTTAAAATTTAAGCCGGCATTCGCATTTTCACTATCTGTGTTACCGCTAGAGAAATTGATACCTGCTTCACCTTGACCTGACCAGCCTTTTTCTTCTGTTTCTGTTTCTGTTTCCGCATGCGCTGTGACTGAAGCGCCCATTGCTAAAATAGCAACTAAAAGTTTAAGTTGTTTCATGTTTTACCTCTTAAAATCAAAAAGAACTGGATATAGCAACCAATAAAATTTGAAGATTTCCGTTATTTCTATACCTAGCGAAAGTATAAGGAGGTTTTAAAAAGGCAATTGTTAACAATGTAAACAATTGAATATAAAATGCTTTATCACGCTATAAGTAAATTCATATAGCGTGATATAAGATAAAAATAGACATTATTCCTTTAATTAATTATTCAGTGCTTTGCTTACTATTTCTCGTACACCTTTAGATAGGTCCGTATAAGATTCGATACGTTTCAGTGCTTGTTTCATCAAATCAGCATTGTTTTTTACATAGCTTTTCCATGAATTGAAGACACTCATCCTTCCGGAAAATTTGATGGAATTGCTTTGCAAAGGTTGCTGGGATTGCCATATCCAACTTAATATAAAGTTGGTTTCTATGTTTCAGAATTGAAAAATGTTCCCGCTTTTTTTGATCACTTAGGCTATTTCTTAGTTATTACTTTATATTTAACAATCTGAGTTTTTGAGACGATGTCATGCCAAGCTAAATTCTTTCTGTTGACTAATATCCAAGCGAACCCCATACCTAGACAAGCCCAAGAAAAGATAGCAACGAGAAAGCGGATTCTTGCGGTTTTCCAACTAACAAACTTGCCATCTTCGTTGATTAAATACAGATGCCAGGCTCGCATCCCGAGTGTTTGGCCACCTTTGGTCCAAAACCATCCATAAAAAAAATAAGCTAGGATTAAGGCAACTATAATAACTAATGCTGAGATAAGGGCTTTAAACTGTGGGTATTCTTGTATGCCAGCGCCATTGATGACCTTAAAAAGATATAAACCGATACCAAAGGTGATAACTAGGCAAAAAAATAGGACACCTGCAAGCAATAAGCCATCGTAAATGACTACTGATAGTCGTTTGATTAAGCCAGGACGTGTAACTTCTTTTTTCATTTCTTTTTAAAAACCCTATTGACTTTACAAATCAAAATATTTGTATGTTATGCACATGTTACAAGACTGTTACAAACTCAATGACTAGCGCTTACATCCTAAATTTTAATTTCAAAAATACTCCATAACTAATTGATTTTTATAGTTTTTTTAGTTTGATTAAATTTTAATCAAAATGGTTGTTTAATGGTAATTATTGAGCTGAGCGTGCATTTTTAGTTTTTATGCACAAAGTTATCCACAGCTTTTGTGCATAACCTTTGAGTTTAGAAGTCAAATAGTAATAATGCGCCTAATAATAAAATCACAATAAATATCATATTATTTGCACCCCAGCCGCGAGATAAAATGCCATTTGGCCCACTTGATTTTTTTAAAATCTGAGTTTGCCATTGTAAGTATTGACTTGTTACTCCTGTGATACCTTTAAAAGCCGATTGCAGTAAATGTTGCAAACTAGCGTAGATTGATGGGAACAAACGTCGAATAAACCAATCAGTATCTAAATTGGTTGAACGTAGTTCAGGCGGGTACATACCCTTTAAGTTTAAAAATACAAAGGCTAGTGCTGAAAAGAACAATAACTGCAGCTGAGTGACTACATGCGTTAGATCATAAGGTGAATAATCCATTGCAAATGGTAGTAATTGATATAACCATTGTGGATTCATACCAATGCCGATGCAAAAAGCTGCACTGATCGACATGGCAATCAACATATTAGTAGGCGCTTCTTTCACCTTAATGCCACTGTCATGGGCAAAAAAAGCAAAGAAAGGGATTTTTATGCCTGCATGATGAAAAACGCCAGCAGCAGCGAATAGTAGCATCAACCAACCTATGGTGTGGCCTGCGTATAAAACTTCACCCATAATGATGGCCTTGCTGACAAAACCGTTGAATAGTGGAAAGGCTGAAATCGAAGCAGCGCCAATAATACACAGCACAGTCGTTTTAGGCATGGATTTGTATAAACCACCCAAATCTGAACCATTGATGTTGCCTGTACGATATAAAACAGCGCCCATGCTCATCATTAATAAACCTTTGAATAAGACATCATTGAATGCGTGTGCTACTGAACCATTGATGGCAAGTTCGGTGCCAATGCCGATGCCGCAAACCATAAAGCCGATTTGGTTGATCATGCTGTAGGTCAGTACGCGGCGGAGGTCGTTTTCTATCACTGCAAAGAAAATTGGGAAACAGGCCATGGTCAATCCGATTGGCACTAATAGCTCTTCTCCAGCAAATACTCTGGCTAAAACATATATGGCGACCTTAGTGGTGAAAGCGGATAGAAAAACTGAACCTGACACAGTGGCTTCTGGATAAGAATCAGTAATCCAAGTGTGTAATAACGGAAAGCCTGCTTTGATGCCAAAGGCGATGAAAATCAGCCACGTTCCAATGCTAGTATATTGATTGAAATTGTCAGTCAGTGACAATGCCGTGACTTTGGCAGGCAAGCCACCTTTTAGCAGTAACAGAGCGCCAGCAAACAATAATACTCCAGATAACACCTGCATGATCAAATAGCGCATGCCGCTGCGGTAGCTGCGCTCAGTGCGTCTTGCCCATATTAGAAAGACTGAAGTCAGTGCTAAACCTTCCCAGAAAATGAATAAAGTGATCCAGTCGCCAGCAAATACAGCGCCAATCGCACTAGCAGCATAAGCGAGCGCAGCCACATGTTGGATGGTGTCTTTGACTTGTAGAGAGTATATGACACCAATTAAAGCAGCTAAATGAAATAAATAGCCAAATAATCTCGATAACTTATCGCTATAGGCGAGTTCAAGATTCAAACCGTAAACGTTTTGTATCAAGTTGTAATCAATTGGCAGTTGATAAAAATTTAAAAAGCTGAGTATTGGCGTCAATACCACAATAACTTTTTGTAAATGACCACGTGTGCAGGCGGCCAAAATTGAGCCAATAAACAATAAAAGAAATGGAGGAAGTCCCCAATCAAATAAGCCTAATAAACTCATGATGTCTCCTTATCTGCTGATGCTTCATCAGAGTTGTATTCTGATTTAGGTAAATCTAAGCCTTGTTTGCGCAAAAAATCAGCTGAGTCTTCCGGTTCATCATAATAATTTTCGGCGCGAATCAGTACGATTCTCATCCACTTAGCGATAACCACTAAGATCACGCAAGCGAAAAAACCATAAAGCGCATAAAATGTCGGGACTTTTTCAACATTAGTAATGATATGTCGATGAATCAGAAAGTCGATAAAGAATAAAATGGCTGCACCAAGATAAAAAATTCTCAAAATCCAACGAATCACATCTTCACGGTAGAAGAAGCCTGACGCGTGATGCGCGTTGTTATCAGTATGTGTGTCAGAATGATTTTTCATAGTATTGACCCGATAATGATTTAAAGGGGTAGGGTATACAACACGTCAGTAATGCGGTTGGCATAGAAAAACAAAACGAAACAAGCAATCATCGTGATGCTAATGGCAATTTTACAGGCAACGGGTTCAATGCCAAAAGTTGAAGCGGCATGACTTTCTTCGTGAGAAACTGCTGCTCGTTCGCGGAAAAATGCTCGAATAGGAATTGGTAGTAAATAGGCAATGTTGAGTAATGAACTAAGCATTAATACGGCCACAGGGATAATTTGTTCGGCATCTAATGCGCCAACGGCAATACTTAATTTACTCCATAATCCGGCTGTGGGAGGCAGGCCTATAATGGATAAAGAACCAATGAAAAAAGCTAACATGGTCAGTGGAATTTGCTTGCCAACACCATCTAAATCACTGACATTTTTTACATGCAAAGAAACTAAGATTGCACCTGCACAAAAGAATAGGGTGATCTTGCCAAAAGCATGCGAAATGATATGCATCCCGCCACCAACGATTGATTCAGAGGTGGCCAACATGGCTGCGAGAACGATGTATGACAGTTGACCGATGGTTGAATAAGCCAGACGCGCTTTTAGATTGTCTTTTGTCATCGCAATTAATGACGCGACTAGAATCGTAGCGCAGCTGATATAAACCAGCCAATTTGCTATGCCTGTGCTGCTGATGGTTTCTAATCCGAAAGTGTAGACTACGACTTTTAGGATTAAGAAAACCCCTGTTTTAACAACAGCAACTGCATGCAATAAAGCACTGACCGGTGTTGGCGCAACCATTGCATTTGGTAGCCAGCCATGCACAGGCATTAACGCAGCTTTAGCAGTGCCAAAAACAATCAAGCCAAGCATGATGCTCAATAAGGTCGGAGAAAGGTTAACAGAGCTTAGAATTCCACCTGGAACAAAATTAAGGGTGCCAGTTTCATACCAAATCCAAATCATCGCAGGCATTAATAAAGCTATCGAAGCCGTCATTAAGGTGATGATATAAATTCGACCTGCGCGTTGTGCTGCAGCTGTGCCCGCATGGGTAACTAAAGGTAGCGTTGATAAAGTGATGGCTTCATAAGCTACAAATAAAGTCAGCAGGTTGTCAGCATAAGCTGCGCCCATAACAGCTGCAATGGCGATGGCAAAGCATAGATAAAATCGAGTTTGATTTTTTTCATGATGTGAACGCATATAACCAATACTGTATATGGTAGTCACAATCCATAAAAAACTAGCTAATAGAGCAAATAAGACACCGAGCGGTTCAGCCGATAATTTTAAACTTAGACCCGCAAATAATAACTGTTCACCACTAGTAATAGACATGCCTTGTTGCATGCCATTAAAAATTAGGATGTTGACCAATAAAGTTAATCCACCAGCGATCAAGATAACTGTTTCTCGGCAGTCACGACATTTCTCTCCTAAGATAGCGATAAATGGCGTTGCCAACAAAGGCACTAAAATTGCCCAGATTGGATTTAATTCATCTAAGATAAATAATGGCCACATTATTTTATCCCTCCGAGAATTTGATTGGCTGCATCTTGAGTTAAACCAACAAACCCTTCACTATTTAAACCCAAATACAGTGATGCCAATAATAATACCCAAGTGCTTGCCCACATAAGCGTTGGTGCTTCATTTGTGTGGTTTGTAGTGTGGTCTAAGTTATCAGACGTGATTGTTTTCGGTGAAAAACAAGTCATTTGAATAATTCTGCCGATATAAATCACGGCTAATACTGAACTGATTAAGATCAAAATCGCTAGCCACCACCAGCCATTGCTTAGAGAAGCGGAAATAATGTTCCACTTGCTAATAAAGCCTGCAGTTAATGGCATGCCAACCAAACTAATGCCGCCAACAGCAAAGGCTGTAGTGGTGATTGGCATTTGTTTGATTAATTGCCTCATTGACAAGATATGGGCAGAACCCAACCGATAAATGATACAACCAGTGGCCATAAATAATGCAGATTTGATCAAGCCATGATTCACAATATGGATTAGCGCGGCTGATAATCCTGCTTGATTCGCCATAGCAATGCCAGATAGGATATAGCCAACTTGGGCGATACTTGAATACGCTAGCATGCGGCGAATGTCAGTTTGGAAGATAGCGACAACTGACATGACTAGAAAGCCAATGATAGCCATAGGCAGTAGCACATTGCTGAGCAGCTTATCACTGAAACTATAATCAGCACCAAACACATTGAACATAAACCTAATTAGAACATAGAGCGATACTTTGGTAGCAGTTCCAGACAGAAATGAGCTGACTGCAGAGGGTGCATATTGATAGGCGTTGGGCAGCCAGTTATGCACTGGGAACACTGCCGCTTTGATTAATATTCCCACGGTTAGGAATGCAAATGCTACCACGACAGTTCGAGAATCATTGCTTTCGGAAATTCTCCATGCCAAATCTTGCATATTCAATGAACCAGTCGATGCGTATAAAAATCCAATTCCGATCAGAATAAATGAGGCACCAACACTGCCCATGATCAAATATCGGAAGGCTGCCATGAAAGAATGTGGACGTTCGCGACCTAAAGCCACCATCAAATAAGTGGATAGGGATGAAATTTCTAAAAAGACGAATACATTGAAAGCATCACCAGTGATGGTTATGCCCATTAAGCCAGTTAAGCATAATAGCCATGCAGTGTAGAAAAGATAATGTTTTTGTTTAGCTATTTCTTGGGCAACACTTGGAAAGCTATAGATAGCAGTAATGGCACTGATGCTAGCAACCAGAAGCAAAACCAAAGCATTGGTAGTATCAATATAGTATTCAATACCACTAGGAGCACTCCAGCCACCTAAATGATAATGAATAACTGAGCCATCTTGGACTTGTATTAATAAAATGGTTGCGATGATGGCGCATAGACAGCTAATGATTACGGATATTGACCAAGCTAGCACGCGATTGCGGAAAATAACGCAAATAGGAGCCGCCATTAATGGCAAGACAATAATAATTGCTGGCAGGTGATGCATCACTTGCTCTATAACAGAGAGTTCATTGATAGATTTCAACATGATTTATTTCGGCTTATTGGTTTCTTGTTGATCATCTTCTGAGGCATTAGCTTGATCTTCAATTTCTTGAATCAAGCTGTATTCCAATTGACGAATATCATCTTCTTCAATGCTACCAGTGTTATCGTAAATACGAATGATTAAAGCTAGCCCGACGGCAGTTGTTGCGACACCAACCACAATTGCAGTCAGGATTAAAACGTGAGGCAAGGGGTTGGAATAAGTTGTAATATCTGGATCGAGTATAGGTGCTGAACCACCTGTGATCTTGCCAAGGCTGATATAAAAATAAAAAATAGCGGTTTGAAAAATGCTCAGGCCTAGTAGTTTTTTTACTAAATTGTCACGAGCAATCATGATATAGAGTCCCATCATCATTATTATGATGACAATCCAGTAGTTAAAGGAGGCGATAATCGTAGTCATGTTAAATATTTCGTTAGCGAACCTTAAGAGAAAAGCTATAAAACATGATGATCATCACGCAGGTAACAGTGAGACCAACACCTAGTTCGACAGCAAAGATGCCCCAGTGTTGTCCAGACAAAGGGTTACTTGCCAATACATTGTAGTCGAGAAAATTTGCTCCTAAAAACATGCTCACTACACCAGTACCTGCGTAAAGTAATACGCCGAGAGACATGCCTGTTTTAAGTATCGATGCGGGCAATACTTTTCTCGTGTTATTGACCCCAAAAACAATACCATGCAGGATGAATGCTGCTGCAAAAATCACTCCAGCCTGAAAACCTCCACCGGGGCCATAGTCACCATGAAATTGAACATAAAGAGCAAATAATAGGATGAACGGAATAAGCAACTTAGAGATAAGCTGTAATACTTCATGTTGCTGTTTGTGAGATTGCATCATGAGGCAATTTCTCCATCTTTAGTATTTTCTCTGGCGGCGTTTAAAGCTGTTTGATTGGCGTCTTTATATTTGGTTTTAATTGTGCCATCAGCGCGAAATTTGATGTCAGTCTCGTCCTTTTGTTCTGCTGTTTTATTGTCGCCAAAATCTTGCTCATCATCATTGCGATAAATTCGTCTAAGGCCAATTAATGCTAAAACCGCCACAGCAGCGGTAAACACTACAGCAGTTTCACCGAGTGTGTCATAGCCTCGATAACTGGCTAAAACAGAGGTTACTATGTTGGGGACACCAATTTCAGATTCTGATTGAAAAATAAAGCGACTAGCAATGTCTGGGTGTGTATTGACTGCTGAAGCAGCAGAGCCATAGAAGGGTAGATCAACAGTGCCATAAATTAAAAGACCACCAGTAAATAGCACGATAATTATCGCTACTGGATTATTATTACTTTGTGGTTTTTGTTCATGTTTGGTTAGCGATAATGCACCTAATAGCAAGATTGTAGAGATTCCTGCACCAACAGCGGCTTCAGTGAAAGCGACATCAACAGCATCCATGACAACAAAAATGGCCGCAGCAGCTAAACTGTAGATTCCAAGGAGAATGACTGCAGCAAATAAATCTTTTAACCAGATAATTGCAAATACAATAACTACTAAAAAGCTTAATAAGCTCATTATTGTGATTTGCTCAATCAAGGCTGAACTGAATTGAATATCTAACATGAACGACCTTTATTTGTCCTCTAATTGTTTCGCACGTTCAGTATATTGACGTTGATTCGTGTCTAATAAATCTTTGTGCACTACGGGATTGTCATTTTTGTCGACAGGAGTTTTTTGACTCATTAATGCCATTTTAGCAACAGCATGTGATGCAGTTGGCCCTGTGAATAAAATAAAGAAATAGGTTAGTAAAATTTTGATGACTGCCATTCCTTCGCCAATGTATAAGCCATAGACACATAAGCTTGCCATCATTAATGAAGCGCCGCCAGTCTCAATAATACTGCTAGCATGGATTCGGGAATACACATCAGGCATCCGATGCATACCAATAGCACCAACTACTGTAAAAAATATTCCACCAATAGCTAGAAACCCTATTACAGTGCTAATGATTAAATGAAACACTTCGGCACTCATGTTTCGTCCTCATTTTGATATATAGAACTACTCAATGGACCATATTCAAAATATTTTAAAACGGCAATTGTGCCAATAAAGTTGATCAGCGCATATGCTAGCGCAATATCAATAAAGTCAGGGCGCCCAGTAAGGAAGCCATAGACAGGGATCAGTAAGACGATTTTTGTGCCAATAGAGTTCACTGCTAACAATCGGTCATAAATTGTTGGGCCTAATATTGCCCGTACTAGTACAAGGGCAATAGCGACTAACAGCGCAAGGGTCATTGCGACAAAAATCATTGCTTATTCTCCGTGCCAACTGTGTCTTTTTGTTTTGAATCAGTAAAGAACTTTTTTTCGACTTGCGTGACACGGTCATGCATTTCGCCTGCTTCTAGTTCAACAATGCTGTCATGGTGCAATGCATGGACAGTGATGCCTTTATTTAATGACACATTCATTGCAACCGTGCCTGGCGTTAAGGTGATTGAATTAGCATAGATTACCCGACCAATTTCACTTTCGTGTTTAGAATAGACAATTTTCAGCTTTGGTTTGATAGGTAATTTAGGGTTAATAATCATTTTGGCTACAGCGATATTCGATTTGAATATTTCAATAAACAACCAACACCAATAACGAAGGATAGATGAAATCGGGAAGTAGAGCGGTTGACTTTTATGGACATGAACCCGCATTCGCAATGATAAATAGATGACTAAGGCAATAGATAAAACACCTAAAATAAGCAGGTTGATTTTATAGTAGTAACCAGAAAGTAAAAGCCAAAACGCTGACAGTATGATTATCAGATAAATAATATGTTTCGACATAATATGGAAGTATTTAATTTAAATTCAGATTTCGTTTTAGCCTAAAAAAATTGGTAACGAAAATCCATACCAATAATTTTGATGAGCGGATATTACCTGAATTTCCCTATTAAAACTATAAGCATAACTAACACAATTTGTCATTTTTCACATTGACTTAAACCTCAAAAAAAAATCTATCCATGATTGCTAAATTAATAATTGATCAAATACTGAAGAAAGCTCATTTATTTGCATGACTTTGCTTGATTGCTGTTCTAGAGATTGCTATGTTGCGCGCGCGTTAATTGCGCCAAAAAGCTCAAAATTGTTAGCTTGTTATTTTACTTAAAAGTTTCGCGGAAAATATCAATTATGAAATTACGAAATATTGCCATCATTGCTCACGTTGATCATGGAAAAACCACTTTAGTTGATCAATTATTGCAACAGTCTGGTACATTTGATGAGCGTGCTGAACTTCAAGAGAGAGTAATGGACAGCAACGATCTAGAGAAAGAACGTGGGATCACTATTTTAGCTAAGCCAACTGCAATTAAATGGCAAGATTACCGTATTAATATTGTTGATACGCCTGGGCACGCCGATTTTGGTGGTGAAGTAGAGCGTATTATGTCAATGGTTGATTCAGTGCTGTTATTAGTTGATGCAGTTGATGGCCCAATGCCACAAACGCGCTTTGTTACTCAAAAAGCTTTTGCGCACAATTTAAAACCGATCGTTGTTGTTAATAAAATTGATCGACCTGGTGCTAGACCTGACTGGGTGATTGACCAAATTTTTGATTTGTTTGATACATTAGGCGCTACTGACGAGCAGCTTGATTTCCCTGTGGTGTATGCTTCAGCATTAAATGGTTGGGCAACCATGGATTATGAACAGCCAACAGATAATATGGAGGCATTATTTGAGGCAGTTGTCGAACATGTACCTGCACCTCCAGTTGATCAAGATAAACCATTCCAAATGCAAATTTCTCAGCTGGATTACTCTAGCTATACTGGTGTAATTGGTATTGGGCGTATTAAAGGCGGTACTGTTAAGCCTAATTATCCAGTGACAGTGATTGATGCAGAAGGTCATACTCGAAATGGGCGAATCTTGCAAATTTTTGGTTTTAAAGGCTTAGAACGTATTGAAGTAGAAACTGCTGAAGCTGGTGATATCGTTGCAATTACGGGTTTAGAAACATTACATATTTCTGATACTTTATGTGATCGTGATGCGGTCGAAGCCTTGCCAGCACTGACAGTTGATGAACCAACGGTGAGCATGACTTTTCAGGTCAATACTTCACCTCTGGCTGGTCAAGAAGGCAAGTTTTTAACCTCACGACAAATTCGTGAACGTTTGGATCAAGAATTGATTCACAATGTTGCATTGCGAGTTGAAGATACTGCTGACCCTGAGAAGTTTTTGGTTTCTGGACGTGGTGAGCTACATTTATCTGTTTTGATTGAGACAATGCGCCGAGAAGGCTTTGAATTGGCTGTTTCTCGTCCACAAGTAATTTTTAAAGAAGTTGATGGCGTGACACATGAGCCTTATGAAACGCTTACGGTTGATGTGCCAGAAGACTTCCAAGGTGCGGCAATGCAAGCATTGCAAGAGAGAGGTGCTGATTTAACGGATATGACACCTGATAGTAAAGGCCGAGTTCGTATGGATTTTATTATTCCATCGCGTGGCTTGATTGGTTTCCAAACGGAATTTTTATCACTAACGTCGGGTAATGGTTTGATTTATCACGTTTTTGATCATTATGGTCCGAAGAAAAATAAATCGTTTGGTCAACGTAAAAATGGTGTGTTAATTTCTAATGGTCAGGGTAAAGCGTTAGGTTTTGCTTTATTTAACTTGCAAGAACGCGGCAAAATTATGGTCGAACATGGTGAAACAGTGTATGAAGGTCAGGTAGTTGGTATTCACACACGAGACAATGATTTGACCGTTAATCCATTGAAAGGTAAACAACTTACCAATGTGCGTGCTTCAGGCAAAGATGATGCAATTGCATTAGTGCCTGCGTTGAAAATGAGTCTAGAAGCTGCATTAGAATTTATTGACGATGATGAATTGGTGGAAATTACGCCGGATAATATTCGTGTACGTAAACGTTTCTTGCTTGAACACCAACGCAAACAAGCTTCTCGTGCTAAAAATAAAGAAGATTAGTTATCGTTCTTATTTTTGTATTAAATTATTTGATTTGAGATTTTATGGTTATTTATGATCTAGTTTGTGCCAATTTTCATACCTTTGAAGGCTGGTTTAAAGACAATGAAGATTTCAAAGCTCAGCAAGCAGCAGGGCTTATTTGTTGTCCTGCGTGCGATAATTCTGAAGTTAAATTAAAGCCAAGCAAATTAGCCATTGCGGGCAAGAAAAGTAATCAAATTCCTTCTCAACAGCCAGAAAAAATAAAAGAAGCTGATTCTTCAGGTGATAAGCAAGAGCAGTCAGCAGCAATGCATTTTAATAGCTCAGAAGAACAAATGAGTGTGCTTCGAGAAATTGTTGAGAAAAATTTTGAAGATGTTGGTGATCAGTTTTCAGATGAGGTTCGTAAAATGCATTATGGTGAAAAAGATCATCGAGGTATTCGTGGTAATGCTACGAATGAGGAAATTGAAGATTTGGCTGAAGAAGGTATTGATACTTATGTATTGCCAGTAACTGATTTGAATAAGAAAAAATTAAATTGAATATAGATTAGTATCAGCCAACATTAACTGACTAGAGCAAACCTTGATTAACATACCAATTAGCCGTATCTTCTAATCCAAGATTATTGTTGAACTTGAAGTCATAGTCTAGAACACGCTTGATTTTGCTGTTATCAAACTTTCGGTCTTTGGTGTAAAAATCTACTCGCCGGCGATAGATCGGTGGAGAAATGTCTAACGGTGTGCAAATCAGTTTGCAGATGTCTGATGCTATATAAAATGGCAAGATTGGTAAGCGAATGGTTTTTGGTGCTTTCTTGCCAATTTTATCAGCAATGATTGCGCACATTTCTTCCAAAGGAATAGGATCATCACAGGCTGAAATAAGCACTTCTGAACGTGCTTCTGGTGTGATGCCTGCGAGTAGAATTGTATTACTTAGATCATCAACATGCACAAGATGATAAATACATTTGCCTTTGCCAAGAATTGGCAAGTAGCCACTGGCAGCCATCTTGAAAACTTTTAATAAGCGCATGTCACCTGGCCCATAAATTGGACCTGGGCGGATGACACTATAGGGCAGATTGTTTTTATCGCTAAACTCTCGAATCCAGAGTTCGCCATCAAGTTTAGTGCGCTGGTAACCATCACCTGGAGCATAACGGTAGTCTTCATCAGCTCGATCAATTTCAATGTGACCGTGTACGCCAACAGTGGAAACATGCACAAAGCATTTGAATTCAGGTTTACCTAATACTTCTTTGGCTAACAATTGAGTGCTTTCAACATGAACACGAGCATAACCTGCATCATCTGCTTTAACTTCACGGAAAGCGGCTGCCATGTGAAAGATATAATTGACATCAGAGGCAGCTTGCTTGACTAGATCCGCATCAAATACGTCACCTTTAAACCATGTTATATCTAAATTTTCTAGGTCATCTAGTTTGGAGCTAGGTCTGACAATTGCACGGACATTGGCGCCTGCAGCGACTAATTTTTTTGTCACTTCACGGCCTGTAAAGCCTGTGCTGCCTGAGACTAGTACAAGTTGATCTTTAAATTGTTCAAATGATTGCGGCATGATGGGTTTCCCTTATCTACGACTAACAAAAAAGCGTCAAAAATGACGCTTCAAAAACTTTAATAAAACAAAAGTTTATTGCTCGCGGCTGCGATAAGTGATACGACCTTTAGTTAAGTCATAAGGTGTTAGTTCAACGGTTACTTTATCGCCACGTAAAATACGAATATAGTGCTTACGCATTTTGCCAGAGATGTGCGCATGCACAACATGACCGTTTTCTAATTCAACTTTGAATTGTGTGTTGGGTAATGCGTCAATAACAACGCCTTCCATTTCAATACTTTCTTCTTTAGCCACGAAATATAGATTAATAGTTGTTCAAGCGCCGTATCATGCACTATGCATGAAGGTGGGTAAAGACCCAATTAGTAATTTTCTCCAATTCTTGGTTGAATAATAGGATAATACGTATCATGCCTTTTAGAATAAACTTTTTTGATCCTATTATTTTTATTTAGTAGTCTAAAAAGTAGAGTTGCCGAAGGAGTTTATTCCGGTCGGAAAGCACCGATGGCGTGTTACGTTGTATGCAAGAATTAAAAAAAGAAAGCTAGACTAAAATGATCACAACATTTTCCATTCGCCATTGAAATAGCCTTCGATAGGTTGGAATTGAGTTTTATAACTCATTTTTGGTGAGTCTTTGATCCAAAAACCAAGGTAGATGTATGCAAGACCTTGGTTTTGGCAGTAACTAATGATATCAATTACGGACGCTTTTCCTGGGCTTAGATCAGAAAAGTCGGTATTGAAGAATGTGTAAAGCAATGAAACGCCATCATGAAATAAATCAACAATAGTGACACTAATGACAATATTACCCATTCGTCTAACGACTAGCGCGCTATCCGTGAAGTCACTTTGGATAAAGTTGAGATATTTTTCTTCAGATGAGTCACACATTGATCCGTCTGGGTGGCGGCTTTTTTGATATTCGTAATATAGTTGAAAGTAATCTAGAGCATTTTCCAATGGTTCCATAGCTACAGAAATATCTTTGTTTTTTCGAATGATACGGCGTTGGCTTTTGCTTGGAGAGAAATGGATAGCGGGAACTCGAACTGAAACACATTGCTGGCATAAATCACATTTTGGACGATAAGTCATATTGCCACTACGCCTAAAACCATGGTTAGAAAAATAGGTAGCTAGGCTATTATCTAGAGGGTGACTTGGATCAACCAGTAACATGCGTTGTTGTCGATCACTTAAATACGAACATTGATCGGCTTCTGTTAGAAAAAGTTGAATCGTTTGACTAGAAGCTATACTCATAAAAATAGAGTAACGTGTTTTAGGATTGAATTCAAAAAATAAAGCCAGAATTTATCAGATGGTAATATTAGATTTGTTTGCCGAAATTGTTCCATGAGATTTCTTGAGCATTTTCAATATGATATACTAACTTTTTTATGAATTCATCACGACTAATATTAATCGCTCCAAGTGAAATTAAGTGTTTTGACTCAACCTGACAGTCTATCCAGTTGATGCCTTGCTTGTTTAAGTGTTGACACAGGCTAACTAGGGCAACTTTTGAACTATTACTTTCTATCGAGAACATACTCTCACCAAAAAACATACCTGCAATGGTGACACCATAAAGTCCTCCAACTAACTGATTTTCACGCCAACATTCAATGGATTGAGCAAAACCTGCTTTATGTAGCTCAATATAAGCAGTTTTCATGTCCTGGGTTAACCACGTTTGTGATTCTTGTGCCATTGGATTGATTGATTTGTCATTGGCTCTTGGCTTACTGCAAGATTCAATGACTTCAGTGAATGCTTGGCCGCAGGTCACGGTAAAGCATTTATTTCGAATTGTTTTGTTTAGGCTGCGTGAAATATGTATGTCAGCAGTTGGCATGATCATTCTGGGGTCAGGCGACCACCACAAGATAGGTTCATTGTCATTAAACCAAGGAAAAATCCCTTGTTGATAGGCTGATAAAAGTGTTGTTAGGCTTAGGTCACCCCCATGGGCTAAAAAACCATGTTTGTTAGCCAGTTTTGGATCTGGAAATTCAATATATTCAGGATGTTGACGGTCAATCATGTGAGCTTGAGACTAAACTTCGGGTTTGAATGCTTTTTGGCTCGCTTTGAATGGACCATGTTTTTCAATAGATTGTTGATAGCGAGCAATATTTTCAGCTTCTGCGATAGTGAATTCTGAAACGGCTGCATGGAATTGTCGATCAGCTAACCAGTGTTGTGAGCTAGTTTCTACTGGCAACAATCCTCGTGATAATTTGTGTTCGCCTTGTGCTCCCGCTTCAAAACGTTTCATATTATTCTTGATAGCATATTCAATGGGTTGGTAATAACAAGTCTCAAAATGTAAGTCTTTGATGTCAGCATTGGCGCCCCAATAGCGCCCATATAATGTCGAGTCATCGCTGAAGAATAAACTGCCAGCAACAGCAAATTCATCAAGATATGCTATCAGTACATGTGTCATGTGCGGAATAGTCTTCACAAAATGCTGGAAAAAAGCTTCAGTGAGATATTGTTGAGCGCCATAACGATGGGTTGTGCTCAAATAAAAGGTAAATATTTGCCTTGCAACATCTGCATTAAGTTGGTCGCCATGAAACCAATGAAAACTCACGCCTTGGGCAATGACGCTTTGTCGTTCGCGTTTGATGTTTTTACGCTTGCGTGAGTTCATGGTTTGTAAGTAGTCATCAAAGCCAGTAAAAGGTTTTGCAGAAGATTCTGAACCTTGGTTCAGCCAGTGAAATTGATTGCTGGCACGTTGGATAAAGCCATGTTCATGGAAATGAGAATTTGCATCTTGATCTGTAAATAATGCGTGAATTGAGGAAACTTTACACAGTTCAGCATGTAATATTAAATAGTCAATTAATCGTGTTTCTAGTCCGCAGTTTTGGTAGTCGGGATGAATCAACCACTTAGCAGTGGTAGCAGGCGTGAATGGAGTGGCGCAAGATAGTTTCGGATAATAGTTCTTGCCTGCACGTTGATAAGCATCAGCCCATGACCAATCAAAAATATACTCTCCATAAGAATGTAGCTTTAAGTAGCATGGCATAGCTGCGATGATGTATTGTTTTTGTTTGTTATTGAAAATGACGATATGTTGTGGAATCCATCCTGTTTTTTCGCAGACACAGGAAGTTTCCTCTAACCCCGATAAAAACGCATGAGAAAGAAAAGGGTGTCTTTGATTATTCATTGCGTCCCATTGATTTGCGTCAATGTGACGTAAATGGTCAATAATATCAATATGATAAGCGTCAGACATGATTAGTCATTTTTTGTATTTAATAGTGCAAGAAATCTTTTGTGCTTAGCTTACTAAACTTACTGTTTTGTGAAAGTCTTTTTAGTATCATTTGTAATTCAATTTATGGTGGCATTGTCAACGATATAACAACTTAAGCAAACTATGAGTACAGAAAATACCTTAAAAATCTCCTTGGCCCAATTAAACCCTTATGTTGGTGCGATTGGAAAAAATGCTGAAAAAATTCTTGTAGCCTCTGATGAAGCACAGCAACAAGGAGCAGATATATTGGTCACTCCTGAGCTTTCTTTGACAGGCTATCCGCCAGAGGATTTGTTGCTCAGACCTGGGTTTATTAAAAAAACTGAGGAATGCTTAGAAACAATCATAACGTATAGTCGTCAAAGTATTGCAATGATTGTGGGTTATCCCAAGCTTAACAACGGCAAGCTTTATAATATGGCAGCGGTGATTGCTAATGGCGAATTAGTGGCGGAATATGCCAAACAAGAGCTGCCAAATTATAGTGTTTTTGATGAAAAACGTTATTTTACTCCCGGAACAGATAGCTGTGTCGTTGATTTTAAAGGACATCGTTTAGGGATCACTATTTGTGAAGATATTTGGCATGATCACGCTGTTGAGCAATCAGTCGATGCTGGTGCGTCGTTGGTTATCAATATTAATGCATCACCATTTCATACTCAAAAGATTCCTGAACGCTTACAAGTTGTTCAGAATAAGGCCAAGAAAGTAGGGCGGACGGTTGTTTATGTCAATCAAGTGGGCGGCCAAGATGAGCTTGTATTTGACGGTGCTTCTTTTGTTGTTAATTCAGATGGAGAAGTTTTGCAACAAAGTCCTTGCTTCATAGATGATTTATCAACTATTGAGGCGACATTGACTCCTGAGGGTTTGTCTGTTGTCAAAGCAGGAAATGTTCGAGATTTGCCTAGTACTGTTATTGCTGGGATAGAGTTTGATGGGCAATATAACGAAGTTGTGTTGGGTAAGCATTCAAGGTCTGAAGAAAATGAAGCCATGATTTATCAAGCGCTAGTTTGCGGTTTGCGTGACTATGTGGATAAAAATGGCTTTAAAGGGGTTGTGCTGGGTTTGTCAGGCGGAATTGATTCTGCCCTGACTCTCGCAATCGCTGTTGATGCTATTGGTCCTGAGAGAGTAGTGGCAATTATGATGCCATTTAAGTATACCTCTGATTTAAGTAAGACAGCAGCCCAACAGCAGGCTGAGCGTTTGAGTGTTCAATATGAATCAGTATCTATTGAACCGATGTTTAACGCTTTTATGGAGCAATTAACGCCCATTTTTGCTGGTACTGAACCGAATACAACTGAAGAAAATATTCAAGCACGTTGTCGTGGTTTGATGTTGATGGCGTATTCTAACAAAATGGGTCATATGGTACTAACCACGGGCAATAAGAGTGAGATGGCTGTTGGCTATGCAACACTTTATGGTGATATGGTAGGTGGCTATTCAGCCATTAAGGATGTGTATAAAACTTTGGTTTACGACTTGTCTCGATATAGAAATCGTTTGGCAGAAGCGCAAGGGCAGCCTGAGATAATTCCTGAAGTTGTGATAAGCCGGCCACCTTCAGCAGAATTAGCACCAGATCAGCAAGACAGTGACAGCCTGCCGCCATATGATGTGTTAGATGGTATTTTGACGCTTTATATTGAGGATGAATTATCTCCTGCTGAAATTGTGGCAGCAGGCTATAGTAAAGAAAACGTTAATCGTGTCACATGGTTAGTAAAGCGCAATGAATATAAGCGCCGCCAAGCAGCGCCAGGTGTACGAATACTTAAAAAAGCGTTTGGTCGAGACAGACGTTACCCAATTACATCAGGATTTGATAATAAAGCCTGAAGGCCCAGATTTACTCAGTATTAGCTATTTCTTCTGAAAAGTCTTAATGGATTCAGGTTAGGTAGCTTAGGTAATCTTAATCTTGATTTTTTAGGTTTTGACCGATTTCCACCTTCTATTCCTTGTATGCCTTGATAGTTTGATGCCAATAAATATCTGGTCTCATCAGCTTTGTCGGTCAAGCCAATTTTTTCATAACTTGTAATCATTAGCTTAAGTGCATCAATCACTGCGGGTGATTGATCGTAGTTTTTGACAATAAATTCAGCACGGTTTATTGCACCTATATGTGCATTGCGTTCAGCGTAAAAATTTGCTGTAGATAATTCAAATATCGCCATATTATTACGTAAATATGTCATGCGTTTTTCAGCATCAGGCACATATCGGCTTTCTGGAAATTCCTGCAATAACTCGGCGAATGCCAAATGTGATTCTTCGTAATTATTTTTGGTGCGAAGAACTTCTTTAGCGCCTGCTAAACGTGCAAAAATGCCACCACGTTTTTTTTCGAATAACACAACGCCACGCATATAATAAGCGTAGTCTAGATCAGGGTGTAACGGGTGTTGAGAAATAAATCTATCGATTGACGCTCTTGCTTCATTTATAGCATCACCACCTAATTTATTTAAAATAAAAATGCGTTCAAGTCTGGCACGCTCAGATAATGAGCCAAAAGGGTATTTGACAATGAATTGATTATATTCGTCGAGAGCAAGTTCATATTGTTTTCTCTCCAACCGACGTAAAGCTCGTTTATAATCCTTTTGTTGGTCTTGCTGGCTGATTTTTGGTTTAGGCTTATCTTTAGAGCTTGTAATACTAAAGAATGCGCATCCAGACAGGGTGAGAGACAAAATGAGCACGCTGGTTAATAGGGCAGCGGTTTTACATTTTTTAAAGTTAATATTAAACAACATTATATTAAGTACAAAGATTTAATTTACTGTTGCGATAGCATAACTTGAATTGAATTGAATTTCATTACTACTTGATGAGAATTATTTTATGATGTCAAATACTCAAAACGAAATGCGTATATCTCAAATAAATGAAAAGGAAGATCAATCAGATAGTTTAAAAATAAATTCTGATCAAGAATCAGAAATGGAATTGGTTAATGCGCTTGATGAAAATGGTTGTCTGACAATTACTGAACAATTTGCCAGTTTACGAATAGATAAAGTTCTAGGAGAAATTTCTCCTGATGCGTCAAGAAGTATGATTCAAACATGGATCAAAGCAGGGCATGTGTTGGTTAATGATAAACAGGTTAAGCAAACTTATCGTTTGGTATTGGGCGACCTAGTCAGTGTTGATGCGCCTGAAAGAGCTAAAGCAAGTAGTATTGAAGATAGTCTTCCAGAAAACCTACCAGTAAATATTGTTTATGAAGATGACGATATTATTGTCATTAATAAACCTGCTGGATGGGTTGTACATCCTGGAGCGGGTAATGAAACAGGTACATTAATGAATGCCGTGTTGTTTCACTGGCCTGACAATAAAAATTTACCAAGAGCAGGCATTGTTCATCGTTTAGATAAAGATACTAGCGGTTTAATGGTACTAGCAAAAAATGAAAATGCTCGATTAAACCTAGTTGAACAGCTTTCAGAAAGAAGTTTGAGCCGTGAATATTTGGCGATTTGTTTAGGCATGATTATTTCAGGTGCTACTATCAACAAAGCCATGCGCAGGGATCAGTATGACCGACGTAAAATGAGTGTCTGTAAACCTCATGAAGGTGGTGGTAAGGAAGCTATTACTCATTATCGAATAGAAGAGCGTTTTCGGAAACACACCTTGGTTAGAGTCAAACTTGAAACGGGGCGAACGCATCAAATTCGTGTGCATATGACTGCCGCGGGTTATCCGCTAGTCGGTGATCCCGTCTACGGAAAACGTTTAGTCATTCCTAAAAATTGTGATCTCAGTCTTGCCAAATTATTACGTCAGTTTAAACGGCAAGCATTGCATGCAACACGTTTAACTTTAATACATCCTGCAACACGACAGGAGCTTTCTTGGGAGGCTGGTTTACCAGATGATATGCTGACTATTGCTAATGCACTAAGTGTAGATAATCAAATAAATGCTTGATTTAATTATAATTAATAACTTATCTCATGGAAATTATCAAGCCAAATTGGTCTGCGCCTAAACATATTAAAGCGCTCACAAGTACCCGCGCTGATGGCGTGAGTTTGCCGCCTTATGAAGGATTGAATTTGGGTGATCATGTAGGCGATTCATCTGAACGAGTGGCAGAGAATCGCCGTTTATTAACTGAATTAATACAAGCTGATTATGAGAAAGACGGTGTAGAAGATGCAACTGTTTTAATGCCTCACTGGTTGCGCCAAGAACATACCACGAATATATTACAAGACTCAGGTTCTCGACAGCAACGACTTAATCAAGCGTTTGATGGTCATTTCACACGTCAAACGAGAGTAGTGTGCACCATTATGACCGCGGATTGCCTGCCCGTGTTTATATGTGATCAAAAGGGCACGGAAATCGCCTTAGTGCATGCAGGTTGGCGTGGATTGGCGGATGGCATTGTCGAAGACGCGCTGAAATTATTTTCCGTGCCAAATGAAGAATTGCTGGTGCATTGTGGGCCAGCGATTTCACAACAGAATTTTGAAATTGGTCAGGATGTAAAGAAATTATTAGGCGGTTCAGATGAGTTCTATCTAGTTCAACCTGATAAGCCGGGGCATTTTTTGGCTGATTTAGCGGGTTTGTTAGGAGAACGAATGGCAACTAAAAGTGTCACATTTACGCAATCTGGTCATTGCACATATGCTGAAAGTGACAGATTTTATTCTTATCGTCGTGATGGTGTCACAGGGAGAATAGTGTCTTTGTTATGGATAGATAAACTATAGAACAGCTTACATTAGCTATTTTGCTATTGGCGCTTGTATTTGAGTAGTTTTGAAACTATTAATTTTTGGCGCGATTCTCACGGGTTCGGTAAAATCTCCAGCAATTGGGATAGAAACTGTGAATTTCACGCCTTTTTTCAAGCGTAAGTTGCTGGCTTGCACTGAACCGCCATGATATGTAGTAATCAGTTTAACGATATAAAGGCCCATGCCCAAACGAGTTTTTTTCGCATCAGTTCGTCCCAAAGAAACCATGGGCTCAAACACACGTTCAGCCATTTTTTCTGGTAAGAATTCACCTTCGTTTAAGATTTCAATAATAGCCATATCTTCGTCACGTTTAGTACGTAAGATGATACTAGTTCCGGGTTTGGCAAAATCCATCGCGTTATCGATTAATTTATCTAGCATTTGAGCGATGTGGTCAGGAGTCCCTTCGATAATTAAAGGCTTGGCAAGCGCTTCAAAAATAAAGGATTTTTCAGGATTGCTGGATTGGTAAACTTCTTTATAGCTTTGTACTAATTTAGCAAGGTCAAAAATCACAAAAGTTTCAGCTTCGATAGCTTGTTCAAGGTTGGCAGCTTCAGTCAGATTTTTAAGAATCGATTGAATTCTTTTTAAGCCTTTTTGGGCGCGTTTATAGTAATTGCTGTTTTTACTGCCCTGATATTCATTGGCTAGATTTTCCAAGGAAGAATTAACAACATTCAAAGGGTTACTTACTTCATGAGCGAGTGTGTCTGGCAAGCCTCTTAAGTATTGTGTGTATTGAGATAGGCGTTTGAGCATGTCGCCGATACTGCGCGATAAATCCCCCACTTCATCTCCTGAACGAGATTCAGCTAATCTAGAACCTTCTTTTAAACGTCCATGTCGATCGATTGCTATTTCGGCTGAATCACGCAATCGTCTAATGCGAATAGTCAAACGAGAGGCAAAATATAAAATGCTAGTCAAAACGACGAGCAAGACTACCAATGTTACGCTGATGACATTTTCCAAGGCTTCACGCTGTTTTGAGAGCACTTCATTACTACTTTGTTCTACTATCACTGAGCCGATAATATCCGAACCTGACCATATAGGATTCGCAGCCATGACGATAGTGGTTTGTTCATCTAATGACTTGCGACGGTCGGTAACTAATTTGCCTTGCAATGAACTTTCTAGCAATTGATCGGATCGTGCACTGGTGTTGTTGCCATAATCATCAATATTGCTATTAACATCTTCAAGAATTAAGTTGAAGATTTTATTCAGGACTCTGTTGTACTCATTTTTTAGCTTTTCAAAAAAGTTTTCTTGTTGGGTAGGGCTATCTAATGTTTCGGCTTCGTTTTGATCTTCACTGGATAAATTTCCGACGACTGCGCGTACATTTTTCTCATCATCTAACACCCAAATTCGTGCATCTGACCTGTTCAAGCCTTTAAGAATGTTATCAACTTCAGGAGTTTGTAATAACACTTTAGCAAAATCTGCGCCTTCCTCTTGATTAACTGTGGTGGTGGAAATTTGGCGCTCAATTGTTCGAGTTTGCTCATTATTCACATCAATAACTTGTAATTGAATGCTCGCATTGTTGGCCAACATAAATCGCGGTATCCGAGCTTCTACAATATACCCCGTCTCGGTTGTCTTAAGTTCTGCTTTAATATTTCTGTTTGGAGATCCGTCTAAGGGGTATGACCACTTATTATCAACCAGGAATATACTCATTGGTCCAGGTTGTCTAGCGGTGAATGCATAGCGAGTTTCTGCCTGAAAAGGTGCTTTAATAGCTAGGCGAATATGATCAGCTGAATCTAAACGAAGGGCAGAACGACTTCGTAATAACACATTGTCATCGGCAACATTGAAATAAGCGTATAAGAAAGAGCCACGATAACCCAATAAATGCCTCACATCAGGTATTGAATTTTCCGAGCTTTCTCCCGTATTGAAAGTAATTGTTTCAGCATTGGCTTGATCAGGGCTGATAAAATTACTTGAACGTTCTTGTCGTATTTGATCTCCCCAGTCACTCAAATCTCCATCAAGACGTACATAGTTGGTAAGTGGTACAACAAAAACATCACTTTCACTGGTTTCTTGTGCAGAATCAGTGCTATTAAATAATTCTGGTCTATCATGTAAAACAGTAGATACGGCTCGGGCGGTTAAGCTAAGCGCACCTTCCTGACCTTTAATCAGAAACGTTTTCATGTCACGTACATAAATATACGACATTAAAGGAATTAATAGTAATAACAAAGCTACCAAGGTTAGCTTGGTGCGAATGGAATATCCTTTGCGAATTGGTTTGATGTGATTCATTATATGTTGGAATTACCTTTCCATTTATAGCCGATGCCAAACACTGTTTCAATACGATCAAATTTGGCATCAATATCAGTGAATTTTTTACGAATTCGGCGGATATAGCCATTAATGGTGTTTCGTTCGACGTAACTTTGTTTGGTGATTTGCATCAAATTATCATAAGACTTCACTTGGTTAGGTCGTCTTGCCATTGCTTCGATAAGCCAGAATTCGGTTAATGTTAAGCTTAGTGCTTGTTCTTTCCAAGTGATAGTCATGCTGTTAGGGTCAATGAATAGACTGCCTCGATTAATAATATCTTCGTTTTCAAATGTACTTTCATGGCTATCTAGGCTATCAACGATTCGAAATAATGAGGTAATTCTTACTGTCAAAAATTGCATATTGATAGGTTTTGTCAGATAGTCCCAAGCATCTAAACGAAGACCTGATACGCGATCTATATCGGAATTGCGTGCCGTTAGAAAAATGATAGGTAGTTTGGGCGCAAGCATCCTTAAATCACGACACAAATCAAAGCCGCCGTCCATTTCGTTTTCCAACATGATATCAAGCATAGCTAAATCTGGCATATCGTCACGCATTCCAGCGAGCGCAAGCGGACGGTTTGGATAGGTTGAAACCTCATATCCATGCTGCTTAAGCGCATCTGCATAGTTTTCTCTTTGGTCTTCGTCGTCTTCGACAATGGCAATTTTTTTCATATTTCGTTTAATATTAATAATTTTTTTGTTTTTTTTAAATTATCTAATTTATGGATAAACGAGTTAACTTGTTGAAAGTATTAAAATTGCATGAAAACTTAAATTAAATACTTAATATTCACCATGAAATCACCATAAGTTTGCCGAATTTTCGTCATTCTCAAGCGGTTTAATACAACTATAGAAATTTAAATATAAACGGTAAGACACTAGTTCATACAAGCATCATAAACGATTTTGTTGGCGCTTTTAAAGTCGAAAATAAAATTAATATTCAGCTTAATTGAATTGAATGCTAATAAGAACAATAGTTATTAAAAACCGTTAATTAATTAACTAAATGAGAACAGTCACCATGAATGCAGCTCTAAACAAAGTTAAATTATTTGTCGCTATTACTGATGAATTGTTATATGAGCATCCAGAAAATATTGATACGCCACTTGTTCCTTATGCAAGTGATATGCAGTGTCATCACTGGTTGGATGTTGAGATCAATCCAGATGAATCAGATTCATTGAATATAAATCAATTTGCGGCGTAATTAATTTGTAATACATTACTTGTTATAATGTGAGCAGAGATGCTTAGATTTTAATAAGAATTAACACCCACAAAATCTATATTTAGTTTTGGACGAGCCTTTAGGCTCGTTTTTTTATTTTCTTAATTGAATTTATACAAAGTTTATACCCAATACTGATTGATTAGGAGAATGTATTTAATAGCAGTTCTTAAAAATTTAGATATTCAGATGCATTTATTTTAAATTTACGGTGTTGATAACTGCCGTCAGCTGCGACGGTGTAATGTTTTTGAAAATCTTGAAGGTTATTAATGATCTCAGTAACTGCAAACATCAGCTTATCAATGTCTTTTTCGCTATTGTAAATGCTGAAACTTGCTCTGAGCATGCCCCGTTTACGATTGATATAATCTTCATGTTGTTCATCAGGAATCTTACTTAGGTCTAGTGACCAAAGTTCGTCTTTTAATAATGAACTGACATATGGATGAGCACAAAAACATTCATTGCGAACAGCAATGCCGAAGAAGTCTGATAAAATCGCAGAGACCAAACCATGATCGATGCCCGTTAAGTTGAATGATAGGGCGCCAATGCGAGATGATTGGCTATGGCCATAGATCGTGACTTGCTTTCCTAGAGTACTTAATTGTTCAAACGCATATTTCCAGAGCGATTCAGAATGTTGTTGGATTTTATGAAAACCAATTTGATCCAATTGCTTTAAAGCAGTTGCTAAGGCATAAGTTCCTAAAATATTTTTTGTTCCAGCTAACTCCCTCGTTGGATAGTCTGAACTAAATTCCACGTCGCGATAGCCTACGTGATCAACGATGCCTCCACCCATCTCGGCAGAGGGAAATTGTTTTAACAAAGATTGTTTGGCTATTAACACGCCTGGAGCCGCGCCTGCATAGACTTTATGGCCAGAAAAGATCACGAAATCAGCATTAGTTTCAGCAATGTTTAATGGCATGTGTGCCGCCATTTGCGCGCAATCAATGAGTGATAAAGCGCCATATTGGTGTGCTAGAGCGGTGATTTCTTTGCAAGGAGCAACAATACCTGTCACATTACTCACCGCTGAGAAAGCAATATAATGAATTTTTTTGCCCTTGTTAGTCTGATTCTTCAAGGTTTCTTCAAGCATGGATAAATCAATTTCGCCAAGCTGAGATCCTTCACCAAGTAAACTAAAGTGTTCAATCTCAAAGTGTTCTCTGTGCGGCAGGTCATTCGCATGGTGCTCCAATGCTGAGACTAAGACCAGATCATTTTTCGTACTTTGCTTGGCAATACGGCGAGCAATATTATTAATCCATGCAGTAGTGCCAGAGCCCATCACGGCACATATGTAGTCTTTGTTCGAACTTGCTCCCGTAATTTGCAAAATAGTTCTCAGTGACCAATTAAAGGCTTCAGAACATAAACGAGCTGAAGCGTGTGATTGGCTGTGCGAATTTGAATAGTGCGGCAATAATTTATTCACCGCGTCTTGCGCCGACTGCATGACTAATGGTGAAGCAGCGCCATCGAGGTGAATGCGCAGTGATTCTTTGCCATTGGCTAAGGGGTAATAAGTATCTGCCCCAATAAATGTCAGGTTTTTAGTCATAAATTAAAATGTGATGAGCCAGCACCAGCCAAGGTCAGTTAAAATCAATCATTCATATTATTATAAAGTTTTTCTTTTATTATTGTCAGATGGATTCTCTTACACAAATTGTTTTAGGTGCAGCTGTTGGTGAAACAACACTGGGCAAGAAAATAGGGCGCAAAGCCTCACTTTATGGTGCGATTTTAGGCACATTGCCGGATCTTGATGTGTTGTGGGTAAAAAATGCGGTTGATAGCTTCACCGAACATCGAAGTTTTAGCCATTCTTTACTTGTTTTATTGTTAGTGTCACCCATCTTTGCATGGCTTTTAAAGCGTTTCCACCCATATGAAAATTCAGGGCCAAGATCTTCAATCAGTTTTAGATATTACTTCGTGAGTGTGTATTTAATTTTTGCCACGCATGTATTGTTGGATTGGTTTACCGTTTATGGCACCCAACTCTTATGGCCGCTGACAAACTATCCTTTTGGTCTTGCTAGTATTTTCATTATAGATCCGTTGTATACCTTGCCATTGTTAGCCTGTTTGCTATTCAATATTATCTGGCGCAAGCGTCAGATACTAATTTTGGGGATTATACTAAGTTGTTCATATTTATCTTGGTCATTATTTGCTCAAGCTGCTCAAGCAAAGCACTTTGAAACCGCATTACAACAGCGCGGTATAGATACTCAGAAGAGTTTGACCTTGCCAATGCCGTTGAACACGTTGTTATGGAAAAATATTACGATGACACCTGAGGGCTATTGGGTGAGTTTTCGTTCGGTGTTTGATGCCAATGAAAAGCCATTACAATCTCATTTTTTTCGCAGTGAAAATCATAAGATTGATCAAATATTTGCGTCTGAATCCGTTAAGAAACTACAAGGATTTACCAAGGGTTTTTATCAAATTCGTGAGCTTGATGATGGTATTTGGCTGTCAGATTTACGCATGGGTGGTTTTGGAAACTTCGTATTTAATTTCCGTGTCGGTGAACGTGTCGATGCGCAAACTATTGTTGAACCAGCTGAGGTTATTGCAAAAACTTTACGTGGTGATAAGCAACAGTTGAAAGCAGCTTTAGGAAGAATGAAGATGCGAATTACTGATGAAAACTCAAAACTTTTTGATTTATTTGATCAGTCAGAAATGGTGAGAAAATCCCAATAGTGTTCAATTTTATTTGTTCGATTTCCTTAATTTGAGCACAACCAACTCTTAATATATTATAGCTGCGTTCACAATTTACAAAAAACTATCGGTATTAAGATAACGTATATTAGATAGATGAATAAAAATAATACAGAGAGTTATGTATGTTTGTTGTTTATGATCCAATTTTAGTACTCATCTCGATATTGGTGTCGATAGTAGGTGCTTATACTTGTTTCGATTTAGTAGTAAGGATTCGAAAAGAAGCAGGGGTTGTCAGTAAAAAATTATTGATTAGTGCTGCAGTTATTATTGGTGTCAGCATTTGGGCAATGCATTTTATCGGTATGTTAGCTGTTAGCTTGCCTGTGGAAGTTCGCTATGATTTGTTGACCACATTAATTTCAGGTTTAGTTTCAATATCAGTGACTGCGATTGCACTGCTGATTATTTCTGTCGCTTCGTATAGTTTTAAGCGAATCACTGTTGCCGGGACTATCATGGGTTTAGGGATAGCATGCATGCACTATGTAGGCATGTCATCTATTCGAGGGAATTGCGGGCTTTCTTATTCAACAACTTGGATTATTATTTCAATTTTAATAGGTATAGTAGCTTCAACCGCTTCTATGTGGGCAGCCATAAAATTACGTGGTGTGAGAAGGCGAGTGATCGCGGCTCTTGTGATGGGAGTTTCAATTTCTGGAGTACATTATGCTGGAATGTTCGGTACGACTTATTTGCCAATTAATAAAGCGATAGAATTTAGTCAACCATTTTTAAGTCAGTTTAGCTTGGGACTTATTACTGCCGTCATAGTATTTATTATATTAGGTGGCACATTGCTTGCGATAGTACCTGCAAAAGTTGAGTTAAATACTGAAAACATAAAAGCAATACAAGAAGCAAATGGCATAGAGAAAGATATCGCTAACAATGTAGAGCATGCTGCTAATCCTCTTGTTGAGAATCAAAATACTTCTATAAAGCTTCCAGTGCAAAAAAACAAAAAGACAATTTTGATTGAGTTAGATAATGTCGTCAGTATTAGTGCAAATGGGCATTACACCACTATACATACTGATGATGGACTAGATCATTTTTGTAATTATTCATTGAGCAAATTAGAAAAAGAGCTTGATATACAAGATTTTTTGAGAGTTCACCGCAGTCATTTTGTACGTCTAAGTAAAGTTAAAAGTTTCGAAAAATTACATAATAAAGGGATCATTTCGATGCATGATCATGACGATCGTATTCCAATTAGCCGTACTTATTTAGGCAAGTTCCAGAAAGCATTACGGCTTTAAAATAATAGAATTCTTATTGTTTTGCCGCCTAGGTCGGACAAAACTCATAAAATTTAAGCGTTTAAAGTGCATCCTATGAGCACATATTCTTCGTTGATAAATTAAATACCCATTTCATGCATCATAAACGCAGATAGTGAATTCTCGATAGACTAACTTTCCTAACTCAAAATAGAATAATTTACGGTTAATTTGAAAATTTTAATTATTTTGAATTTTTCTTTTGATCAATCAATGTTTAGGTTTGGGTTAGTCATGATAGTGTAATTATGTTTTTAAGTGGCCTCCTAAAAAAGAGGCTGCTTTTTTTTAACTCTATATCTGAACTTAGTATTTATATTATTTTTTAGAAATAGAGAGGATTACCAATGAAGGTAAAAACATATATTCAAACAACAATACACTCGTTATTATATTTTATTATTTCAGCATTTTTATTTTCGTCAAACGCGACTGCTTATAAAAAGGGTGATGTTATTGTACGCGCAGGTGCTGCCACTGTTGCGCCCAGTGTCAGTAGTAGTAATGTGACTTTAGGCGGATCTGAGCTTGCAGATACCGGGGTCGATGTTGAAAATGATACTCAATTAGGTCTTATTGCGACCTATATGCTTAATAATCAACTAGGGTTAAGTTTACTTGCATCAACGCCTTTTGCTCATGATATTTCTGGTGAAAATATTGGTATTGATAATGTAGGTACAGCAGACCAGTTGCCGCCAACACTAACAATAGATTACTTTCCAGCCAATCCAAGCAGTGTTTGGCAACCTCATTTTGGTATAGGCTTAAACTACACAATATTCTTTTCTGAAGATACAGCACAAGAACTAGATAATGCCTTAGGAAACTCGAGTTTAGATTTAACTAACTCGCTAGGTCTCGCTTTGAAAGTAGGTTTGGATTATAAAATCACGGATCATTTTGGCATTAATGCAAGTATTTTTTGGATAGATATTGATACAGATGCAACGATTCAATCATCAGCAGGGACGGTTGAGGTTGATGTCGATATTGATCCTATAGTTTATTTGCTTAGCGCAACATATCGGTTCTAGAAATACTCAATTCTTTCATGACACTGAAGAATATTTTATTTTTGGTGGTTACTAGTAAATATTGCATGAATAAGCGTTAGTGCATTTCGTGAAAGAAGTGTGCATCTGGTGCATTAAGTCATGACTTCATGCGTCATAGTCTCGGGTTATGAATTGTCGATAGACTGCTTGCATGGACTCAATTTAGAATAAATTCACAGTTAATAAATAATAAAAAAATAACATAAAAAAACACCAAGCTAATAAAACCTGGAGGCCCTGAATTTATGATTCCACCTACTTTTCAATACCATGCACCAAGCACCGTTGATGATGCTGTTGCATTACTTAACCAATATGGTGACGAAGCAAAGCTGCTGGCCGGCGGGCACAGCTTGTTGCCTATGATGAAACTCAGATTCGCAGAGCCTGAACATATAATTGATATCAATAATATCGAATTAATCAAAGGGATTCGAGAAGAAGGTGGCAATATCATTATTGGTGCAATGACATCTGAGAACGTATTAATTTCATCAGAGTTATTACAGCAAAAATGTCCATTGATCCCACAAGCGGCGAAACAAATTGCTGACCCTCAAGTGCGTAATCGAGGAACTATTGGCGGCGATATTGCCCATGGCGATCCAGCCAATGATCATCCTGCAATCATGATGGCGCTTGATGCAACATTTGTTTTGGTCGGTCCAAATGGTTCGCGAGAAGTGCTTGCCAATGACTTTTTTCTAGGCACTTATTACACCTTACTTGAAGCCGACGAAATTATGACCGAAATTCATATCCCTATTCAAGGCGCGAATACCGGGGCTTCTTATCACAAGCTTAAGCGTAAGACAGGTGATTTTGCTACAGCTGCGGCAGCTGCTGTAATTCAGTTGTCAGGCGATATCTGCCAATCCGCGCGAATTACGTTGACCAATGTTGGAGCTACAGCGCTTCGAGCACATGACGCTGAAGCTGTGTTAACGGGAAATGTAATTACTCCAGAAATTATTGATCAAGCTGCAAAGAAAGCGATGGAAACATGTGATCCTGCTGAAGATCTACGTGGTGACATTGAATATAAAACACATATGGCTGGTGAAATGACCCGCCGTGCAATCGCCGATGCGACTAAATTTGCAGGAGAGTAATAAGATGCCTAAAACACAAGTAAGCTTTAATCTAAACGGCAAGGCAGTTGATGTCTTAGTTGAACCAAGAGAATTGTTAATTCATGTATTGCGTGAGCAATTGCAACAAACAGGTGCGCACATTGGTTGTGAAACCAGTCATTGCGGTGCTTGTACTGTTGATATTGATGGTGAGTCCGTGAAGTCGTGTACATATTTAGCAGTTCAAGCACAAAATTCTGAGGTTAAAACAGTTGAAGGCTTAGCTGAAAATGGTGAGTTGCATGCTGTGCAACAAGCATTTATGGATGAGCATGGTTTGCAATGTGGCTTTTGTACGCCTGGAATGTTGATGCGAAGTTATCGGTTCTTACAAGAAAATCCAAATCCGACAGAAGAGGAGATTCGCTGGGGTATGTCTGGCAATTTATGCCGATGTACGGGTTATCAAAATATTATTAAAGCAGTTCAAAAAGCGGCTTCTACTAACAGCGCTCAAGATGCTGAATAAAACGAACAGAGGAATCACTTATGTCAGTAGCAGAGAAAGAAAAGAGACAAGATGAACTGCAAGGAGTAGGCTGTTCACGAAAACGAAAAGAAGACCCTCGTTTTATTCAAGGCAAAGGACAATATGTCGATGATGTTAAATTGCCGGGTATGTTATGCGGTGTTGCAGTTCGCAGTCCCTATGCACATGCAAAGATACTTTCAATTGATACAGAAGCGGCATTAGCATTGCCGGGTGTTCATGCTGTTATCACAGCTGAAGACTTAAAGCCATTAGGTTTACATTGGATGCCTACGCTAGCAGGTGACACACAAGCTGTTTTAGCGGATGAGAAAGTATGTTTTCAAGAACAAGAAGTAGCCATGGTTATTGCGGATGATCGCTATATTGCAGCCGATGGCGCAGCTCTAGTTCGCGTTGAATATGAAGAACTAGAACCTGTTGTAGATCCTCACAAGGCAATGGATCCAGATGCGCCAATCATTCGAGATGATTTAGTCGGCAAGGACAATGCTGGGCAAGGTAATCGAACGCATGATAATCATATTTTTACTTGGGATGTAGGCGAGAAAGAAGAAACAGACAGTGTTTTTGATAATGCTGAAGTCACTGTTCGTGAAGAAATTTTAAACCCTCGTGTGCATGCATGCCCACTTGAAACCTGCGGTTGTGTGGCCTCATTTGATAAAGTGAAAGGCACGATGACAGTTTATATTACGTCACAAGCACCACATGTTGTTCGAACGGTTGTGACTATGCTATCAGGCATTCCAGAAAGCAAAGTTCGAATTATTTCACCAGATATTGGAGGTGGTTTTGGTAATAAAGTTGGTATTTATCCGGGATATGTGGTCGCAATGGTTTCTTCGATTGTGCTCGGTGTGCCGGTCAAATGGATTGAAAACAGAATTGATAATTTGTCGACGACTGCTTTTGCACGTGACTATCATGGTATTGGCGAGTTAGCAGCAACGAAAGAAGGCAAAATTACGGGTTTGCGCTTTTATGCGCTTGCTGATCATGGTGCGTTTAATGCACATGCGCAGCCAACTAAGTGGCCTGCTGGATTTTTTAGTATTTGTACAGGGTCTTATGATATTCCAACTGCTTATGCGCGAGTTGATGGTGTTTTCACCAATAAAGCGCCTGGCGGTGTTTCATATCGTTGTTCATTTCGAGTAACCGAAGCGGTGTATTTGATAGAGCGGATGATCGATGTGCTTGCTCAACAACTCGATATTGATAAAGCTGAAATTCGGCGCAGAAATTTCATTCAAGCGGATCAATTCCCTTATCAATCAGCGCTTGGTTGGGAATATGATAGTGGCAATTATCTTCCAGCAATGGAAAAAGTATTAGAAGCCTGTGATTACGAAGGTTTACGTAAAGAACAAGCTGAAAAGCGAGCTAATGGCGAGCTGATGGGCATTGGTTTATGTACTTTTACCGAAGTGGTTGGTGCCGGGCCAAGTAAAAATTGCGACATCTTGGGTGTTGGCATGTTTGATAGCTGTGAAATACGCATTCATCCGACAGGAAGTGTGATAGCGCGTTTAGGTACGATTACTCAAGGACAAGGACATCAAACAACGTATGCACAAATTTTAGCAACAGAACTTGGTTTGTCTTCAGAAGATATCCAAATCGAAGAAGGTGATACTGATACTGCGCCTTATGGTTTAGGTACTTACGGCTCTCGCAGTACGCCAGTGGCTGGTGCAGCTGCAGCTTTGGCTGCACGTTCTATTCGTGCAAAAGCGCAAAAAATCGCCGCACATATGCTAGAAGTTAGCCCGGATGACCTTGAATGGGATGTCGACCGTTTTCAGGTCAAGGGTAATCCAGAAGCCGTTAAAACCATGAAAGAAGTGGCTTGGGCGGCTTATAACGATGTGCCTGAAGGTATGGAGATGGGTTTAGAGACAGTTAATTACTATGATCCACCGAATTTCACTTATCCATTTGGTGCATATTTATGTGTTGTCGATATTGACCCAAAAACAGGTGTGACAGATATCCGTCGTTTCTATGCCTTGGATGATTGCGGCACCCGCATTAATCCAATGGTGATTGATGGGCAGATTCATGGCGGTTTGAATGAAGCATTTGCAGTTGCGATGGGGCAGTTAATTAGCTTTGATGATCAAGGTAATCTAGAAGGTAATAGTTTGATGGATTACTTCTTGCCAACCTTTGTTGAAACGCCTCATTGGGAGACTGATTACACGGTTACACCTTCACCGCATCACCCCATGGGAGCAAAAGGTGTCGCCGAATCTCCTCATGTGGGCGGTATTCCTTGTTTTACCAATGCCATTGTTGATGCTTTTGCACATAAAGGTGTGACACATGTGGATATGCCACATACAGCATTCAACGTGTGGAAAACTATTCATAGCTTAGGTCTTGATGCCTAAATAGCGATAAACCAATAAACGGCAATAGTCTGATGATTGTTGCCGTTTTATTTTCAATATAAAACATAAAATACAAAACTTAAAATATGAAAGTATCACTAAATAAAGTATTCCCTATGAATGGCTCTGTAGACTCAGGTTGGTCATGTTTAAAAGAAATCGAAAAAGTCGCAAGCTGTATGCCGGGTGCGGAAATTACAGAAAAAGTAGACGAAGAAAACTATAAAGGCAAAGTTAAAGTAAAGTTAGGGCCAGTTACTATGGCTTTTAATGGCGATATTGAAGTGAAAAGCATTAATGCGGATGAGAAAAAAATTCATCTCATCGCTTCTGGTACAGACAACAAAGGCACTTCGAGTGCGACTATGGATTTAACTGCTTTTATAAAAGAAGGGGAATCAAATAATTGTGAACTGATTGGTGATGCAGATGTCATTGTAAACGGAAAAATGGCTAATTTTGGTGCGCGTATGATGACCCAAGTTGCAGATCAAATTTTGGGACAATTTGCTGATAATTTTTCTAAAAAGCTAGATGCGACTGAAACAACAGCTGAAGCTGCCGATTCTGCAACATCCGCATCAAGTATTACAGCTGAGACAGTTGATAACACGCCAAATGAAATTAATGGTTTTAAAATCGCTTGGAGTGTTTTGGTTGGTTTTTTCGCAAGCTTTTTCAAAAAATCAACCTAGCATAACGATATGCAAGCGTCGCTAGAGAGTTTAAGACAACGCGTTGCAAGCGCAGGTTATATTGCCGATCAAGAATTGCTGACTAGTTTGTGGTTAACCACAGAATTAGAGCGTCCCTTGCTTTTAGAAGGTGATGCTGGAGTTGGTAAAACCGAAATTGCGAAAGTATTAGCAACAGTTTTAGATTGCGCATTGATTCGCTTACAGTGCTATGAAGGTTTAGATGTGAATACTGCTGTTTATGAATGGAATTATCAACGGCAGTTATTAGCAATTAGACATCAAGAAGCGCAAAGTGAAAAAAATGTCAGTGAAGATGCGTTGTTCAGTGATAAATATTTGCTGAAACGACCGTTGTTGCAATCGATTAGCGAGCCACAATCGGTGGTGTTAATAATTGATGAAATTGATCGTGCAGATGAAGAATTTGAAGCCTATCTCTTGGAGTTACTTTCTGATTTTCAAGTAAGCATTCCTGAAATAGGCACGATCAAAGCTCAGAGTATTCCAAAAGTTATTTTGACTTCAAATGGTACTCGAGAACTCAGCGATGCTTTACGCAGGCGTTGTTTATATCACTACATTGATTATCCGGATTATGATAAAGAATTGAGCATTGTCATGTCTAAAGTGCCTGAAGCGGGTGCACAGCTTGCGTCACAAATAGTTAACTTTGTTCAGCGATTACGCCAACAAGATTTAAGAAAAATACCGGGTATTGCGGAGACATTAGATTGGGCTGCTGCACTGTTACGTTTTGACATAAAGTCATTAGAGGATGATCCTGATGCGATTGTCGCTACCCTAGGTTGCTTATTAAAAACTCAGGAAGATCAAGAGTCCATGCCAAAAGACATGGTAGAACGATTAATTGCTAAAGCAGTGTGAATACGAATATACAACAAGAAATAGATAACCCAGCATTGCTTTTAACCGAGCAAGTGTTGGGGTTTGTCCGTTACATTCGAGACAATCATTTTAATATTGGTATTCAAGAGTCATTAGATTGTCAGCGCTTAGCGGCTCAAGTTGATATCAGTAATAAACGTCAATTCCAGTTTAAATTGAAGTCATTATTATGTTCATCACGAGTTGATTGGGTTCGGTTTGATGAATTATTTGATGTCTATTGGCAAGGTAAAAATGCTCGGCAAAAAGCCAGTTCAACATTGGGTGGCAAAGGTGCTCGAACATCGGCAATGGGTCAAACCAGAAAAGATAAAAACGAAGGCACATTTGATATACCAGATGCCGATGCTTTAAGTGGCGATGACTCTAGTAAAGGTGATATGTCACATGAAGGTGCTAGTGCAATTGATGGAATCGCAAGTAAAGACTTTAGTCAGTTAGTCAATAACGCTGAGCTGCGGGCTATGGAAGAGTTAACAGAGCGTTTGGCTCAGCGTATTCGCCGCCGTCTATTACGTCGTCACAGATTAAGCCAAAAAGGTCAGAAAATTGATATGCGGCGTACTTTGCGTCAGAGTCTGCAGTATGGCGGTTTACCCATAGAACTGAGTATTAAAAAACGTCGGCAACAAATACCGAAGATTGTTGTGCTGATGGATGTTAGCCGCTCGATGAGTGTTTATAGCTATTTATTTTTGCGCTTTACACGCGGCATTCTGGGCGCATTTAAAGATGCGGACGCTTATGCTTTTCATACGCGATTAATTCATATTGGTGAAACTTTACGTGAACGTAATCGCCGACACCTTGCTGAAAAAATGGCATTAATATCCTCTGGTTGGGAAGGTGGGACTCGAATTGATAAATCTCTCGCTGAGTTTAATCGGCGTTATGCACGTAATGTTTTAAATGGACGCACAATTGTTCTCATCGTTAGTGATGGTTATGACACCGGTGAACCTGAAGCATTGGTTGAACAGTTAAATCGCGTTAAGCGTCGGTCGCGCCGTTTAGTGTGGATTAATCCTTTATTAGGCAAAAAAAATTACACGCCCAGCACACAATGCATGAAAGCGGCTTTGCCGTTATTGGATTTATTTGCGCCTGGGAACAATCTAAATAGTTTAGCGGAATTAGAAACGCCACTTTCGACATTGTAGTTGGTTATAAAAATGAAACAGCCCAATTCTATGAATATTGAAGACTATTTATCGGGACGTATTAATTACGAGACACCTTTGGTGCTAGCGACTGTGATTCAGGCTATTTCACCGACATCGGGCAAGCCAGGTGATAAAGCGTTAGTCAGTGCTGAAAAAATCGTTGGTGGTTGGATAGGCGGTGGTTGCTCTCAACCCGCTGTGATAAAAGCAGCAAGCAAAGTCTTAACTGATGGTAAACCCATTATCATTCGAATTGGGCCAAAAGGTGATAGTCAATCCTTAAACTCTGTCGTTGATTTCACTTCAAGTTGTCTCAGTGGCGGCACACTTGTTATTTTTATCGAGCCGTTAAGCCTACAACCATCATTGTGTGTTTTTGGGCATTCTCCTGTGGCTGTTAGTTTATGTGAGCAAGCTAAAAAAATGGATTTTTCGGTATCGATAGCTAGCCCTGAAATAGATTTAATAAATTTATCTGAAGGCATTACACATCTGATTGATTTTTCTGATATTCAAAGTGAATTTATCGTTATTGCAACACAAGGAAAGCGTGATAAAAAGGCAATTGCAGCAGCGCTCGATAGTAATGCTAGATATATCGGTATGGTTGCGAGTGAGAAGAAAATTACAGCTTTGAAAAGTCAACTGTTGAAGGAAAATGTTACGCAATCATCGCTTGATCGAATTCATGGGCCAGCGGGTATGGACATTGGCGCTGAAACGCCGGCAGAAATAGCTTTGTCAGTATTGGCAGAGCTGGTGCGTATTCGAAGATCTAATCAGGTCGTTCATGAGGAAAATAACAGCAAGCAAAAACAATCAAATCACCAGCAAGATGATGCAGAAATAAAGCTTGAAAAGGGAGGTTGTTGTGCAGGATAAGCAATCTATTTCAACGATAGTGCTTGCGGGAGGTTTATCTCGGCGTATGGGAGAGAAGAATAAATTACACCTTCAAATTGGTGGGGTGCCAATATTACGCCGAAGCGTCGAAACATTATTGACTTCAAATTTAGGCGAAATTGTTGTGGTTCTTGGGCATGAATATGAACTGACCAAGAAGATGATTGATGATTTACCTGTACGAAGTGTTTATAACGATGATTATGCAGATGGACAAATGACATCGGTGCATTGTGGTTTATCAGCATTAACACAAGATTGTTCCGGGGTCATGGTAGCTCTTGGTGATCAACCGGCACTCACAGTAAATGATATCAATTTTCTTGTTGATGCCTATAACGCACGGGGCAAAGCACAAGTTGTCATGCCTACATATAAGGGAAATAGAGGAAACCCAATCATTATTAGTGAGCAATCGCGCCAAGATATTTCAGCTGGCAAGCGCAAGCTAGGTTGCCGACGTTTTATACGTGACAACCCTGAATTGGTCCAAATGGTAGAAATGAATAGCCCAAGTGTGATCATTGATTTAGATACACCACAAGAATATCAAAGCTACTGTGAAAACAATCAGCATAGCTATTCACAATCAAATTAAGTTAATAAGGTTTTAGTTATGGCAAAAGAGTTTCTAGATCATTTGTTGGATATGCGGCAAAAAAATGAACCCTATGCAGTGGCAACCGTGATTGAAGTGGTTGGTTCTACTTCAGCGAAAACAGGTTCAAAAGCATTGATTGATCAACAAGGCAGAGTCGTGACGGGCTGGGTTGGTGGCGGCTGCGCCGAATCGACGGCATGTCAAGCAGGTCAACATAGTATTGAAAGTGGTGAAACAGATATTATCGACATCGATCTTGATGACGAAGTGTTAGGAGCAGGCATGCCTTGTGGAGGTCATATGAAAGTATATATTGAACCCTTTATCCCTAAACCAACGATTTGGATTATGGGGCATGGTGCGGTGGCTGAGCATATTTGTCATTTTGGCGATCTAATGGGGTTTGATGTAGTGGTCAATGATACAGGTGCTGAAGTTGAGAAATTTCCAGATGCGACATCGATCATTACTGATGATCTCGATTATGATGAGTTACAACCGGAAGTTAATGATTATGTTGTGATCGCAACGCAACATAAAGGTGATCATGAGTCTATGACCAAAGCATTGGCATCCGATGCGCAATATATTGCGCTCATTGCCAGTCGAAAACGCTCACGGTTGGTTTTGGATTATTTAAGGAATAAGCAGTTTTCAGAAACAGACCTTAGCAGGGTAATGGCACCGTGTGGGATTGATGTTGGTGCTCGCACACCGGCTGAAATTGCTCTTAGTGTGATGACAGAAATTGTGTTGATTCGTCGTAATGGTAGCGGTGAAAGAATGCGTGATACATTGCATCGTGAGGTTGCGCCGCTAAAAAATGACAATATTCAAAATATCTCTAAAAGTTAAGATCGTTGAGTTAATAGGGTGATTTTGAATGATGGTTGATTTTAAAACAATAAAGGAAGACTTCTCAATATTGAATGAGATTGAGAAAGACGGTCAACCCGTTTTGCATTATCTTGATTCTGCAGCCAGTAATCAAAAACCAAATTGTGTGATTGAGGCAATCACAAATTGCTATCGACATGAATATGGGCCAGTACATCGCGGTTTATATTCCTTAGCAGAGGCTGCAACAGAACAATATGAAGCTTCTCGACAGAAAATCGCAGACTTCGTTAATGCAACTAAAGCAAGCAATATTGTCTTTACTCGTTCGGCAACTGAAGCAATTAATTTGGTAGCCACTGGTTGGGCGAAACAGCATGTGAAAAAAGGTGATGAAATTTGGGTCAGCCAAATGGAGCACCATTCGAACTTTCTTCCTTGGCAGCGAGTATGCCAAGAAACGGGTGCGATTTTGCGGATTATCCCACTCAATTCTGACGGTCGAATAGAGCTAGAAAATGTCAATGAAGTATTTGGTAAAAAAACACGACTCATAGCAATAACACATGTTTCAAATGTATTAGGTATTTGTAATCCTGTTGAAGAAATAACTGCTTTGGCAAAGCAATATTCTATTCCTGTTTTGGTTGATGCTGCCCAGTCTTTAGGACATATGAACGTCGATATCCAGAAACTTGATTGTGATTTCTTGGTTGGTTCAGCGCACAAAATGTGTGGCCCAAACGGTATTGGTTTTTTATATGCAAAAACCGAAAAACTAGCTGAAACCGAACCATTATTATTGGGTGGAGGCATGGTGGATGTGGCGACGCTTGACGGTAGCTCTTGGGCAGATATTCCTGAGCGTTTTGAAGCCGGTTCGCCTAATTTATCAGGCGCACTTGGCATCGCCGCTGCGGCGGATTATTTAGAGCAGATAGGCAGAAACGCGATTGAGAAACGTGTGCATGAATTGACTAAACAGGCGATCACATTATTACAAAAAATTGATGGCGTTACTGTGTATGGAATGAGCAATGATAATTCTCTTCAGGATCACTCAGGAATTGTCTCTTTTAATATAGAAGGCATTCATCCGCATGATGTTGCGCAAATAGCCAGTGATGCTGGTGTTGCTGTTAGAGCGGGGCATCATTGTTGTCAGCCATTAATGGATTATTTAGGTGTTTCCAGCACGATTCGAGCTAGTTTTAGTTTTTATAATAATGAAGCAGATATTCTGGCATTAGAACAAGCCATCTTTGAAGCTCAAAAAATTTTTATCATTTAACTCCGACAGATATTTTCTATGAGTGATATATACAAAAGCGTGTTATTAGACCACTTTCATAACCCTCGAAACAAGGGTGATCTTGACACAATGTCAGTTGTGCACAGGGGCAGTAATCCACGTTGTGGAGATGATATTGAAGTGGGAATAAAACAAGATGTCGATGGTTGGTTGGCGGTTCGGTTTCGAGGTCGGGGCTGTTCAGTTTGTTTGGCATCCGCATCAATGATGGGAGAAGCACTAACAGGAGCAAACCTTAAAGATGCAGAACGCCAAGTCAAGCAAATGTTAGCGTGGCTAGAGGGCTCGAGCGATCAGCAACCCTCGAATGATACCTTGGGTGCTCTGAATGTGGTGCGTAACCATCCTGCCAGAGCTAAATGTGCAACGCTGGCATGGAAAGCATTAGATTCGGCGTTGAAAGAAACGGCCTTAGAAACTGCTTAAAATAGTCGAAAATGAACCGTTTAAGCCAAAAAAATAATTTAAAACCATTTTCGTTTGATAGTTATCAAATGGCGGTGTTGGTAATGATAATGATTGCTCAGGTTTTAATTTCATGGCTTTTATTTCAAAGTAAAACAAGCTTGTTTTTATATGTTTTGTGTACTCTGATGGGTGCAGTTACTATGGTTTTGATAATTAACTTTTATCAATTAACTATTTTGTTGAAACCTCTCATCGTGACTATTTCTGGTGGTATCGGTATGTTGTTGGGGTCAATTATTGATTTTGATCAGTTTGGATTATTAATGCTTTCAACACTTTGTAGAGCCGTTGTTAATAGCAATAGTCTTGAATCAATTACGCAAATGATTATTTTAGCGCCTTGGACGCATATTGGGATGTGGCTAAGTTGTTCACTCTCTTTATTGATTGTAGAGTCCCGATATCCATTACTGAGTTTTTGTAATAGCGCAAAACACTTGTTATGCCTGTTAGGAATGTTCCTAGGAATGTTATTTATTCATGCCTTGCCAATAAATTCGTTGCCTTTATTCAGTCATTATCCTGTTGTGATGATGTGGCTAGGTATGAGTGCAGGTATGTTCAGTTTTTATTTGTTTTTTGATGCAATAATCGCCAAAAAAGATATTGATGTTATTGCGTTTTCTAATGATTAATTTGATTTAAAGCGGTATTGCGGTGTTTCTAGGAATATTATTTATTTTGCTTATTGTTGCGGCTATCTATGCAGCAGTAGGTCATGGTGGTGCGTCAGGCTATTTAGCTATTTTGCTATTGGCTGGATTTGCGCCTGAGAGCCTGCGGCCCCTAGTGTTAATGATGAATGTCGTTGTCACTTGTTATTTGTTGTCGCGCGCGCAATGGTTTTTTTGGAAAGAGCAAGCGTATTTTCCTGTATTAATGCTAGCATCTGTTCCGGCTGCTTTTTTTGGCGGTAGTTTGCAACTTGATGATTCTATTTACCGTTGTATTCTTGGCATCTTGTTGATTGTGAGTGCTGCTCGTTTGCTTTTGGCAAAGCAAGATGTCATTAATACCGTTTTACCTAAGAATATTCCTGTTATTTTAGTTGGTATAATATTGGGATTTTTATCAGGCTTGACGGGCATTGGTGGAGGTGTTTTGTTGAGCCCTTTACTAATTTTTTTCAAATGGTCTACCGTTCGCCAAAGTATTCCAATTGTTGCGGCGTTTATTTTAATTAATTCACTGTCTGGTCTAGCAGGTTGGTTGTTTTCTGGACGTAGTTTAGTAACAGTTGATGGCTCATTTATGGTTCAAGCATTGTTTGTTGCATTTTTCGGTGCAATTTTAGGTTCTTTTTGGACTAAAAAATACGCTAGTAATAAAGCATTACGTTACGTTTTATCGCTGGTTTTATTGGTGGCAGGTGGCAAAATGGTTGCCTCAGCGATTTCATAAGATAGTTATACTTTTCAACTTCATGACACATCAAAAATAATGACAGAATTAACACTAACAGACTCTAATCACAGCTATTCTCATGAGAGTGAGGAAAAAAGTGCTGTTCCTGAAAATAAGCAGTCGGTGTTAGTGGATTCTTTTGGCCGACAGGTGACCTATTTGCGCCTGTCTGTGACTGATCGTTGCAATTTACGTTGTGTATATTGTATGGCTGAAAATATGACGTTTTTGGAGAAGAAACACATCCTCAGCATAGAAGAATTATCTGAAGTCAGTGCCGCTTTTGTAGAGTTAGGTGTAAAAAAGATACGACTTACTGGCGGTGAACCATTGGTAAGAAATGGTGTTGATAATTTGCTGGCAAATTTGGGCAAATTAGATGCTTTACAAGAACTCACAATGACAACTAATGGCATTTTGTTGGAAAAATATTTGTCTGCCATGTTGGCTGCTGGAATCACACGCCTGAATGTTAGTTTAGATTCTATAGACAAAGATATATTCGCGAAACTAGGTCGATTTGATCAGTTAGATAACGTGTTGCAAAGCCTAGCTGCTGCTAAAGAAGCAGGATTAAAGATACGCCTTAATTCGGTTGTTCTAAAAGGTCAAAATGAAGACAGTGTTCTACCACTGGTGGACTATGCGGTTGATAATGGTTTTGATATTGCCTTCATTGAAGAAATGCCATTAGGAAATATTTCATCTCACCATCGGCAGCAAACGATGACCTTGAATGATGTGATTGCAGAAAAGGTCGGAAAATCCTACAACATTGTGACCAACGAAAGTTCTGACTTTGGCTCATTTGCTGGTCCTGCTCGTTATGACAATATTGAAGGAACAAGCTCAAAAATTGGTTTTATCTCACCGCATTCGAATAACTTTTGTTCGGCGTGTAATCGTGTGCGAGTCACAGCAGAAGGGCAATTACTACTTTGTTTGGGTAATGAAAACTCGGTTGATCTGCGCACCATACTAAGAGAGCGTAATTACAACCGAGAAAAATTAAAATCTGCGATTGTCGACAGTATGCAAATTAAGCCTGAAAAGCACGATTTTGACGTCTCAACAACCCATATTGTTCGCTTTATGAATATGACTGGCGGTTAGGGTTAAGAGCAGCGTTAAATTTTTATTTAAAAAGATCGGAATAGAGCAAAATAGACACTGTTTGATTCGATTTTATTTCCTCTCCAATTGATTGCTTAACAAAGCAATTCCCCCAGCTAGCTGAGGTCAACACACCGCTACTTTGATTCGGGTAAATTTCAACGTTGCCATCAACATAACGCGCTCGAAGATAGTCTTCTCTGCTGCTAATTTTGCGTTCAAAATTAGCAATAGCAGAATGCGAATCGATGTGTAAATCTGCTTTATTCAAGCCTTGTTGGTGTAATAAAAAAGGTCTGGCCAAGACAAGCAAAGTTGCAAATACAGAAGCAGGGTTGCCGGGTAAGCCGATAAAAGGTGTGTTTTTGATATGGCCGAACGCAAATGGCTTGCCAGGCTTAATAGACACTTTCCAAATATTTATTTCTCCTAATGCCTCTACGGCGGGTTTAATGTGATCTTCTTCACCCACAGATACGCCACCAACCGTAATGACCACATCATTCGTTTCAGACATTTTGGCAAGTGCAGTTTTGGTGTCTGCAAGATTGTCTGCGACAATATCGCAATGCTCAACCTCAAAGCCCCAGCCACTTAAAATCCCGTGGATCAAATAACGGTTAGAATTATAAATTTGGCCAGATTTTAGTGGTTGACCAAGTTCAACCAATTCATTGCCTGTGTTCACAATAGCAACTTTAAGGGGCTGATAAGTTTCAACATGTTCCACACCAATGGACGCTAACAAACCCAGTTCTTGCGCCCGCAAACGCTGGCCTTTTTTAACCACGATAGATCCAGAGGCAATATCTTGCCCTTGTCGGCGTATATTCGCATCAGCACGGATTGCTTCATTGAAAGTTACTTGGTGTTTATCGGCCGTACAATTTTCTTGTATTTCGATCGTGTCAGCGCCAGCAGGAACTTCTGCGCCGGTGAAAATGCGTGCCGCCGTATTTGCTTCAAGAGCCAGCGGAGTGTCTCCGGCTTGAATGCGTTGACTAATTTTTAAGGTGTTTGAATCTTGCACATCACCTGCGCGAAGAGCATATCCATCCATTGAGCTGTTATCAGCTGGTGGAACATCTATTTTGGCAATAACATCTTTGGCTAGGATATGATCTTTAGCATCTATGATGGCAGTCGTAGTTGTTTGAACAGCTTTTATCTCTTGTTCAAATAAATTCTTTATACAATCTTCAACACTAATAAAAGTCATAATTTGTTGGAATTAATTAACGAGGCAGGGTGTATACACAAGCAAATGATCTATTTGTGAGCATACTCACCTAACAAATGAGGAGCAAAGTTGCACGGTTTGTAACGACTGTCTAATTGCTCATGTAAAATGCGCCATCCGTCTTTGCAGGCTCCAGTTGATCCAGGCAGACAAGCAATGAGAGTGTTGTTTGCCATGCCTGCAATGCAGCGAGATTGAACAGTAGAAGTGCCAATTGTATCGATAGATAAATGGCGGAACAATTCGCCAAATCCATCAATGGTTTTATCAAACAACGGAACCAATGCCTCGGGTGTGTTGTCTCGAGGAGTAAAGCCAGTCCCACCAGTCGTGATAATTACATGGATATTTTGATTTGCTATCCATTGTGACACGGTTGCTCTGAGTTGATATTTGTCATCCTTGACCAACTGACGATCGCTTAAGTTATGCCCATCTTTTTGCAGGGCTTTAACAAGATAATCACCTGAAGTGTCATTGCTTAAATCACGCGTATCAGAAACGGTGAGTACGGCAATATTTAATGGAGTCATTTGATTGTTAGTTGCTTTGCTCATAAATGAATATTTTCTCAGAATATAGGTTTAACGATTTTTAAAAGATGACCACTTTTTTAATGCATTATTATCATCTTCAGTCGGCTCAATCCATTGCGATTCAGAGCCGTCGGTATAGTGTTCTTTTTTCCAAAATGCTACGGTGGATTTCAGTTGATCCATTATCATTTCAGCAGCTGAAAACGCCTCTGATCTATGTTTGCTGGCAACGCCAACAAAGACAATTTGCTCAGTAGGTTTCAATTTGCCATGCCGATGAATGATATCAACACCATCTAGCTCAAAATGCTCGAATGCCGTCAACCCAACTTGCTGAATTTGGGTTTTGGTCATGGACGCGTAGACGGATAATTCTATTGAAGAAACACTAGCTTTAGATTTTGCCACATCTCTAACCAGACCAGTAAATGTTACTATAGCGCCAGCAGCAGGGCATGTTTTTTTTAAACTTGAATATTGATCAGCAACCGAAAAATCATCGCTTTGCAGTGACGCATTAAAATAGTTGTCACCAAGATTGATTTTCTGGCCATTAATCATTGTTCAACCGCCACTAAGAGGGCTCATAAAGGCGACTTCGTCATTATTTATTATCATAACGTTTTCATTGGTCAGAACTTGATTGATGGCACACAGATTTGAAGGTTTATTAACGGCTTCAGCAAGTTTTGCGGATTTATTGCCTAATTCTAGACGTAGATCATCTAAAGTGATTTCGGCAAGATCTTCAGGCAAGGGTAGTGTTAATTCGCTTTGTCCAAGCTCATGTGTCGCAATATCAGCGAGCTGACCAAAAAATAAAACAGTTATCATTGAACGACTCCAAATGAGATAAAAAGGTTATTCTGACGGAGCAATGAAATCACCTGACTTGCCGCCAGTTTTCTCGAGCAATTTTGTCTCGCGAATTATCATGCCTTTATCAATCGCCTTACACATATCATAAAAGGTTAAAGCGGCTACTGAAGCTGCTGTTAATGCTTCCATCTCAACCCCTGTTTTTCCCTCAGTTTTGCAAGTGCTAGTGATAGTTACACGTTGGTCGGATAGTTCAATATCTATCGTGATTTTGCTGAGTGGCAAAGGGTGGCACAATGGGATTAAATCAGAACACTTTTTTGCAGCTTGAATGCCGGCAATCCGAACAGTTGCAAGCACATCACCTTTTAGGTTTTGATGATCTTGTATTTGTTGGAGTATGTCTCGACTGCAGTCAATAATGCTTTGCGCAATAGCCGTTCTGAAAGAGCTATTTTTATTAGATATATCCACCATGTGCGCTTCACCATTGGCATTGATGTGGCTTAACTTGTTCATTGAAAAACTATATAGAATAGTTCCAATTTTCACAATGTCATGTTGCTAAATTTTTGATATTTCTATCGTTTATGAGACAAAAAATGATCATAATTTATTAAATATGTATAGAATTAATTTGACATTCCAGAGTTATTCATCCATGAAATAAAATGCTGGATTAACACTCAATAAAACAGGGTTATTATTGATTTTATTCTCTTTTAAATAAGGTTGCACATACAACTTTATTTTTGTTAGTATCAAACATCGAGTTAATTTTGCTCTCTTAGTTAGTCTGCTTCATGTAATGAACGTCAGTCCAATAATGACGTTTTTGATCGTCTTTTTGAGTTCAATTTTTGCGTTCAAATAGTTTTGACATATAGCATTCTAAAAAGCATATAAATTAAATTGGATAAGAAAATGTTCGAACACTGCGTATATTTTAATACAAATATATTAGCTAGGCAGCTCAACGCCGAGTGGGAAAAGTCATTTGAAAGTTATGATTTATCACCTTCGCATGCTTATTTATTACTGATAGTTTTAAAGTCTCCAGGCTTATGTCAACAAGAGTTGACTGAAAAGATGAGTCTTAATAAATCAACAATTACACGATTTATCATGTCATTAGAAAAAAAAGGACTTCTAATTCGCAAAGATAAATCTATCGATCAGAGAGAAAAATTAATTTTCCCTTCAAATAAATCCATTGCAATACACAATGAATTAGCAAAGATCTGTGACGATCTGTATTCAACAATGTGCGAAGTGGTTGGAAAAGAACAACTTGAATCATTTGTTAACGTTGCAAGAAAAATCAATGAAAATTTATAAACAACTTTTAAATCAATAGGAAATAACATGACCACTCCAATCAAACTTTATCGCAATCCAAAATCAGGCCATTGCCACCGTGTTGAGTTAATGCTTGCTTTTCTTGGCTTGCCTTACGAAACCATTGACCTCGACATGGCTAATGGTGAGCACAAACGCACACCTTATCTCGAAATCAGTCCTTTTGGTCTTGTCCCTGCGATTGACGACAACGACTATACACTTGCAGATAGCAACGCCATTCTTGTATACCTGGTTAAACAATATGTGCCCGAATCAAATTGGTTGCCTCACGCATCTAAAGAAGCTGCCGATGTACAAAGATGGCTGTCTGTGGCTGCTGATAATATCTATTCAGGGCCTTGCGCTGCCCGTTTAGTCACAGTATTTGACGTGCCATTAGATCATGCTGCTGCTATAAAAAAATCACATGATTTGTTTAAAATTATGGACGCTCATCTTGCAAACAAAAATTGGTTGGTAAGCACTCATATCACCATCGCTGATGTTGCTTGTTATAGTTACATCGCTCACGCTCCTGAAGGAGGAGTCGATCTTGAGCCTTATCCAAATATTCGCACATGGCTATCAGCCATTGAAGCTCAACCCAATTTTGTTGGAATGGCTAAATCTTCGATACCAGAACTTAAGTAGTTATAAGCTCTTGCTAATTCAAATCAAGTCCTTGTCAAACGATTAAGAAAGATAAAGTTCATATGTCAAAATCGGATGTTGTAAACCCCTTTCATGCAGGAGAATTAGAAGTTCAATCGCGTGTAGGTATTAACAATATGGTAGAAATAGCTGGCGATTTTATTCGTGATTTTCTACCAGAACAGCATAGAGAATTTCACACCAGCTTGCCTTTTCTTATTGTCGCAAGTGCCGACGCAGAAGGCAAAGTCTGGGTGACAATTCTTGAAGGTGAAGATAACTTTATTGAATCACCAGACCCGCGGAATTTAGTATTAAATATTGAGTTAAACAATTCAGACCCCCTGGCAGAAAAATTTAAAGCAGGAGTTGATGTTGGCGCGATAGGTATTGAACTCTCAACACGTCGTCGTAACCGTTTTAACGGTTATATTAAAAAAAACAACAATCAATATTCTATTGCCATTAGTCAAAGTTTTGGCAATTGTCCACAAAATATTCATCCTCGTAATTGGAGTCGATCGACTGTACCGACAGGCTCCAAGGCTATACGCAGCACAAGTCTGAACGATGCTCAAATTGCCCTGATTGAAAATTCAGATACCATGTTTATTGGCTCTGGACAATTTAAAGGAAAAGAAAAAAATTCGCATGGATATGACACCTCTCATCGCGGTGGGAGTGCGGGTTTTGTCAAAGTGATAAACAACTCATTCATACAGATTCCTGATTATGCTGGGAACAATTTCTTTAATACGATTGGAAACTTAATTATTGATCCACGTGTGGGATTACTATTTATCAATTTTGAAAATGGTGACTTACTGCACATCACGGGTCGAGCAAGTATTGATTGGCAAGGCCAAGACACGCAAATTCGTCGATTGATCAATATTGAGATTGATTCAGTGATTGATCGTCCGTCAGCCATATCATTGCGTTGGACGAAACTACAACAGGAATCATTAGAACTAACGCTCATTGATCGTCAAAAAGAGTCTGAAAACATCACATCCTTCTATTTCGCTAGGGCAGATGGCCAAGAGCTCAAACCTTTTAAAGCAGGACAATATTTGCCTATTGAAATTAAACTTGCTGATCAAACTAATATTTTAAAGCGTTATTATTCCTTGTCAGGTTCACCTCAATGTCCATCGCATTACCGCATAAGTGTGAAACGAGTAAACAATGGCTGCGTATCTTCTTACTTTCACAACTCATTAAAAATAGGCGATAAAATTCAGGCTCAACAACCAGCTGGCAATTTCGTCATTCCTGAACTTACATCTCCATTGGTCTTAGTGAGTGCAGGAGTGGGGTTAACGCCATTGCTTTCAATGCTGCATAGCATGAAAGGCAAACAATCATTAGTGTGGTATGTCCATAGTGCCCGCAATGGTGCAAACCATGCTTTGCATGAAGAAATGACTAAACTAGTTGAAACCAACAAAAACTTTAGAAAAAAGATTTTTTACACACAACCAGATCAATCGGATTTGATCAATCGAGATTTTGATATCAAAGGCTACATTACAGCCGAGCATCTACTAGATCTTGACGCAGGTTCTAATGCGCATTATATGATTTGCGGGCCAATAAACTTCATCACTGGATTGAGTCGCGATCTTGAAAAAATGGGCATTGCAGACAATCAAATTCATTTTGAAATATTTGGCACAGGATGAAGGTTGTGAATAATTTCTACTTTAAATGTTTTTGCACAAATTAGGCAGAGTAGTGTAATTGATAGGCAATAATAAAATGGCGTCCCAGAGAGGATTCGAACCTCCGACCTGCCGCTTAGGAGGCGGCTGCTCTATCCAGCTGAGCTACCGGGACATTTAGTTGAATTATACTTTCTATTGCCTATGATTACTAAGCTGACTTTTGCAATTTTTAGTGTTTAAAGAAGCCGAAGTATTTGCTTTGGATTAGTTTATTCCTGTTGGTTAAGCCATAGTGTTGCATAGATGCCTTGTTTCTTGAGTAGCTCATGGTGGCTGCCTTGTTCAGCAATGATTCCCTTATCTAAAACAATGATATTGTCTGCATCAATAACTGTTGACAGACGGTGAGCAATGACCAAAGTAGTGCGGTTTTCGGCAATTTGATTCAATGCCGCTTGAATATCTTTTTCAGTTTTTGAATCTAGTGAAGATGTTGCTTCATCCAAAATCAGAATGTCTGGGTTTTTTAATAAAGTTCTAGCGATAGCGACGCGTTGTTTTTCTCCTCCCGATAATTTCAATCCGCGTTCACCTACAACAGTGTCTAGTCCTTGGGGTAATTGTTCAACTAGCTTGTCAAGATTTGCCATTTCAATTGCTGTTTGAATTGCTTGTTCATCTGAGCCTATGCAGCCATATTCAATGTTGTAGCGTAGTGTGTCATTAAATAGCACTGTATCTTGAGGCACAACGCCAATTTTGCTGCGCAATTCGTGCAGTGAAGCTTGCTTGATATCGACGTCACCTATGTTGATGCTTCCTGTGGTTACATCATAAAATCTGAACAACAAGCGGGTGAGGGTGGACTTACCCGCGCCACTAGGTCCAACAATTGCCACTTTGTGGCCTGCTGGAATTGAAAAAGAAATGTCATTTAGGATAGGTCTGTCACTATTGTAGGCAAAAGCGACGTTTGCAAAGTGAATGTTTGTCTGTTCTTTTGGCACAGCTTTTAGTGATTTTGGCGTGGCGACTTCTTTAATCTCTTGTTGTTCGTTGAGTAAATTAAACATTTTGCCAATATCAATCAGTGCACGCTTGATTTCGCGGAATAAGGTGCCAAGGAAGCTGAGCGGCACAAATAACTGCAACATAAATGCGCTGACCATTGCCCAGTCACCAATGGTGAATTCGCCTGAAGAGACCTTGATTGCGGCAAGAATTAATAACAAGGTGGTGCCAACACCAATAATTAAGCCTTGACCGGTGTTTAGCAATGATAATGAAAGTTCAGATTTAATCGATTCTTGTTGCCACTTATAAATATTTTTATCGTAACGCTTTTGTTCATGGCCTTCATTGGTGAAGTATTTCACCGTTTCATAATTTAGCAATGAGTCTATAGCGGTTGTATTGGCCGCCGAATCCGCAGCAATCATACGCAGTCGAAACTTTGTTCGCCATTGCGTGATGAAATATGTAAAAACAGAATAGGTCAGAATTGTTGTTAGGGTGATGATGGCAAACACAAAACCAAATTTATAGAATAAATAGCCACAAACAACGAAAACTTCAAAAAAAGTCGGCACTAGACTGAATAATAGCCATCGATATAAAGAAGCAATGCTTTGTGTGCCACGAGCGATATCATTGGATAAGCCGCCAGTTTGTCTATCTAAATGAAAACGTAAAGACAAGGAATGCATATGCTGAAATATGCTTAAGGCAATCTCACGAGTAGATTCTTGTCCAGCTTTGGCAAAAATAGCATTACGCAATTCTTGAAATACAATGCTCAACAATCTCAAGCTGCCATAAGCGATTAATAAGCCTAAAGGAATAGTCAGCATGACAGATTCTATGTTTTGTGAATAAGTTGTCCCGGCATTGAGTGTGTCAATTACTTTTTTCAACAGGATTGGTACCGAAATGCTGGCTAGTTTGGCGGCAATAAGCAAAACAATCGCAATACTAATGCGAAGCCAGTATTTATGTAGATATGGCAGCAGGCGCTTTAAGGTGATTACATCATTTTGTATGGAACCTAAAGTTAAAGTGCTTTCTATTTTATTTATTTCTTCTTTATTATCAAGTGTTTGTGAATAATATCTCATAATATTTATTAGGTTTTGTCATGTGAATTATTAAATTTAATAATTTTGTAACATTAAAAAAATGATTGTCTAAATTTATAAAAGTGATTAAATTTTAATCACTTATTGAAATACTAATAAATATAAGGTGCGATTGAATGTTATTCAAAAGTTATCCACAGGTTTTGTGAATAACATTTAGCAATGCGTGAATTGAATTCTAATTAAAGCATTTTTAGTGCCAAAAAATATAATGTTTTTTTATAAAATCATTTATTTGTCTGGAATTGAAATGAAACTATCTAGATGTATAGCGTAGTTGTTAAAATAATAGAGAAACGATGAAGTCAAATAAAATAATGAACGAAACAGTTTATAGATTACAACGCCGTGGATTTGATCTTGGTGTTGTTACACTTGCACAAAAAAATGTCACTTACCAATCTTTACGTTCGCTTGTGTTACAACAAGCGTGGCAGCAAGGCGAAGCCAGTATTTTATCAAATATTTGCTCTGTGGGTGATTTTCAACAAGAGATTGGTGCGGCTTCAGATTTGTATTTAGCTGTTTTAGCCGCAGAAAATAGCTGTGATGAGTTGTTAGATGAACAGCCATACAAAGTTCGGTTAGCTAAGAATTTTGAGTCTTTAGGTTCAAGTATGAATGAGGGCGATGATCAAGAAATTGAAACTGTCTTGTTTGATGCGATAAAAAATGATGAAGTGCTAGCTGAGGATTTATGGATGAAGGCTTCGTGGTTATCATTTTATGAAGAAGATGCATCATTGCGATTTCGTTTCTCGTTTGGAGTTGATTTGCATGAGGATGTTGCTGCTGATCAAAACAGGCAACATTATGCATCTTTACTGACTGATGCAGTGTTTCCAGAATCACGATTAATAACAGAAAATTCAATTTTAAAACAAAAACTTGAAGATATTATTGGAAGTAATACGTTTAAATTTGTTGAACGCATTATCTATTTTAATTCACCTAATGGAGGAGCTTATTTACACCATGATCGTGAACGAGGTCATGCAGGTGTCGTGTATGCGCAACTAACTGGAGAAACGCTGTGGTTAGCATTGTCGAAACAGCAATTAATCCATGAGATCACGAAGTTTGTAGAAAGCTGCCAACAACATAGTTGGCCAGAAACACTTGATCAATATGCACGAGATGCATTACTGATTTATGCACGCGATCAGCAAGTTTGTTCAGAACAATTAGAAAGTTTTGCTAATGAAACCTTAATTCAGCTTATCAATGAAACAGCTGAATTTGTGCAGCATTTGATCAGGCAAGGGCATAGCAGACACTTGCAAGCGGGTGATGTGCTGCTGCTTCCGCAAGAAACTGAAATGAATTGTTGTTGGCATTCAGTATTTTGTTTGGGGGAAACGCCAGGCCAAGCGTTATCATTCGCTATTCGGGCGGAATAAAGATGTGTCGCAGCAAATGAAGAAGTAAATCTCCATTTGCTGTAAACACTTTCAACTATTGATTACATCGTAAAGATGAAAATAGCGCTATTGTTAAAGTGTTTCCTTTAAAAAGTTGCTAAAACGCTGCCATGATTTTTCATCGGCTGCTTTTTGATAGCGTTTAGAGCCAAATACTGTGAAGGCATGTGGAGCGTCACTATACGTGATCATTTCATGGCTCACGCCAGTGTCTTCTAACTCTTTTGTCAGACCAATAAAATCATCAAGGCTGACGGCTGTGTCGGCGCTGCCATGGAATACCAGTATGTTGCCTTTGGATTTGCTGTAATCTTGTCCTTCAGGGGTTTTTAAGCCGCCATGAAAGCTCACAAAGCCTTTCATATCAATGCCAGTGCGAGACATTTCCAATACAGTTGTGCCACCAAAACAATAACCCATTGCCACGGCGTTATTAATGTTGGCGCCATTGGCTTTGGCAACGGCTAGAGCGCCATTAAATAGGGCACGCATTTTTGGTCGGTTTTGATAAAGCGCACCAGTTTGTGCCTTTTTATCTTTAACTTGCGTTGGACGAATACCTTTGCCAAACATGTCCGCAGCAAAAACAGCATAACCTTGTTTGGCGAGCAAATGAGCACGTTTAATTTCATAGTCAGTAAGTCCATCCCAATCGTGAATCATCAAAATAAGTGGGGCATCTTTTGTTGGGCTGATAAAATAGCCTTCATAGGTTTTACCGTCGACTGTGTAATCAATCACTTTGCCTTTTAGCTGAGCGTGTTCGTGAGGGAATACAGGTTGGGCGAAGCCTTTTAGTTGGCCCTCGCCAGGACCGTGAGAAAATGCAGATTGGGAGAAAACAGCTGTAAAAGCTAATAACAGAATAAAGATGATTTTTTTCATTGCTACCTCATTGTTTATGTTGAATTGATCAGGTTGAGAAATATTCTAATCAAATTGATTTTTTTTCGTAAACAGGTCATTAAACTACTTAATGTATTCATCTTGCATGAATGACATTGTTATGAGCATTCAATAAATAATAAGACTATATAATTAGACCAATGGTTAAGTAGTTTAATGACAAAAATTGCTTAGAAAACGTTATGAATTAGCGATTAAGTTATCTAGAATGGGGGTTAAGACCCGTATACAAAGAAAGTGCTGATAGTCTAATAGCAAGTTGTCGCTATTAGTTTTTAAACGGCGGTAGTGGCTATTAATTGTTGGCGAACCTGAGCTTAAACTAATTTAGGCGCAATTGCTTTTGGCTGGATGCGCATATAGCGCGCTTATGCTAAAGGCGTTATATGATCAATAAATAAAAAAACGAGACTCATTTCAGGGTCTCGTTTAAATATTGCAGATAGATAATTTGATTCTAAATGGCTAAATATTCATGACGTAATTGTTCATCATCGAGTACTTCTTGGGCAGAGCCATCAAAAACAATTTTTCCAGTATCAAGAATTAATGCGCGATCAGCTAAGCGTAAAGCTGCAACTGCATTTTGTTCCACAATAATGGTGGTTATCCCTTCTTTTTTAATCTCTTCAACAATGCTGGCAATTTCTTGCACAATCACTGGAGCTAATCCTTCATAAGGTTCATCAAGCAATAGAAGTTTGATATCACGAGCCAATGCTCTTGCGACAGCTAACATTTGTTGCTCACCACCAGATAGTGTTGTTCCCATTTGGTTTTTTCGTTCTTTTAGGCGAGGGAAGTGTTCATAGATTCGTTCGATATCCCAACCAATTGGTGGGTTAATTTGTGCTAGTTCAATATTTTCTTGAACAGTTAAGCCTTGAATGATTCGACGATCTTCTGGCACTAATACAACACCACATTGTGCTGCTTCGTAAGATTTCATGTCATGTAAAGCTTTGCCTTCTAGCCAAATCTCACCTTCTTGAACAGCGGGATCATCCATGCGGGCAATTGAGCGCAGCGTGGACGTTTTTCCAGCACCATTTCTGCCTAACAAGGCGATAATTTCACCTTCATTAATATTGAAGGTGACGCCTTGAACAATATAGCTTTCGCCGTAATAGGAATGTATGTCTGAGCAAGAAAAGAATGATTTTTTAGTCTCTTGATTAACTGCTGCTGCAGCATCTTGATCAATTTGATTATTCATGACCTTCTTCTCCTAGATATGCTTCTTTAACTTTTGGGTCATTTTTGATTTCTTCTGGTGTACCTGTTGCGATGATGTGGCCATGTGCTAAAACGCTAATGCGATCGGCTAAACTAAAAACAACATGCATATCATGTTCAATGATGACCTTTGTCATTTCACGCATTTTGCCTTCTTTCAACAAATCTATAGTATTGTTTGTGTCTAGTCTTGCCATGCCTGCGGTTGGTTCGTCGAGCAATAACAGTTTAGGTTGTTGAATCAATCCCATGGCTAGCTCTAAACGGCGCTTGTTTCCTCGCGACATGCTGCCAGCATTTTGTTCTGCAAAAGTATCTAAGCCAAATTCAGCTAATATAGACATAGATTTTTCTTTGATTTCTTTTTCCTTAAAAATGTCACTAAAAGGATTGAACTTGAATATGCCATCACGCTTTGCGAGTGCTGGAATCATGACATTATCCAGCAAACTTAGCTCAGGGAAAATTTCAGGTGTTTGGAAAACTCGAACCATGCCAGCATGGTTGATATTGTGGGCATCAACACCAATCATGTTGTTGCCATTGAATGTCACCGTTCCATTGTCTGGAATTAGTTTGCCAATGCAGCAATTTAAAAGAGTTGATTTGCCAGCACCATTAGGGCCAATAATGGCATGTGTTTCGCCATGTTTAACTTCTAGGTTGACATCTGAAAGAGCGTGGAGTCCGCCAAAGGTCTTATTAACGCCTTTAATTTCAAGAATGTTTGACATTATTCTCCTCCTTTTCGCATAGTGTTTTGTTCTGCGACAGATATATCAATATTGCTTTCTGTAGGTGTGGCTTTGCCAAATTTACGTTTAAAGAATGCGCTTAATTTGCTCACGCCTTCCATCACGCCACCGGGTAGAAAAATAACAACTAGCATGAACATCGCACCCAGAGTCAAGTGCCAGCCTTTACCAACAAATGGTTCCACGATGAATACTGTAGCGTTTTGCATGAACGTAGGCAATATGTTGAACATCTGAACTAATTCAGAGTTATTCAATGCAGAAAAAATATTTTCAGAATATTTGATGATGACTGCGCCCAGCATCGGCCCAATTAAAGTACCAACACCACCCAAAATTGTCATTAATACGACTTCACCTGAAGCCGTCCATTGCATACGCTCAGCACCTGCAAGTGGATCAATGGCAACCATTAGTGAGCCAGCTAAACCGGCATACATGCCTGAGATAACAAAAGCTGATAATAAATATGGTTTAGTATTAAAGCCTGTATAAGTCATTCTGGTTTGGTTCGATTTGATAGCACGTAGTTTTAAACCAAACGGTGAACGAAAGACTTTCAAGGAAAGATAGAAGCCAATAATGAGCACCACAGCAGCAAAGTAAAAACCAAAATAACCATCCCACGATTTCAATAAAATGCCAAAAAAGTTGGTTGATGGAATTGCGTCACCTTGTTGGGCTATGCCTATTAAGCTGTCTATATAGCGAGGGTCATCCGCTGCTATTTGCAAGCCAGTTTCACCATTGGTGATTGGAGTTAACACTGAATAGGCTAATGAATAAGACATTTGCGCAAATGCTAGGGTTAATATTGAGAAGTAAATCCCTGAACGGCGCAAGCTTACAAAGCCGATAACCAGTGCAAATAAACCGGAGATGATGGTGCCTAAAATAATACTCATGAAAACATTCATGGATAATAGTTTTAAAGACCAAACAGCAGTGTATGAGCCCACACCTAGAAAGGCTGCATGGCCAAAGGATAAGTATCCAGTCAGTCCAAATAAAATATTAAAGCCGATTGCAAATAAGCCAAAGATAGCGAATTTTTGTAGCAAATCAGGGTAGTTTGCACCAAAAGGTGTTAACCAAATAGGTGCTGTTAAGACAACAGCTGAAAATACCAGCATGATAGACAGATTGTTTTTAAATATATTTTTCATTAGATTAATCCTCAAAAACGCCTTCACGCCCCATTAAACCACGCGGTCTTAAGAGCAGGATTACAACAGCAACTAGATAAATAATAATCTGATCAATGCCAGGAAGAATCGATTTTACTTCATTCATGGAAGCGAACGATTGTAAGATTCCGAGTAAGAAACCAGCCGCAACAGCACCAGGCAAAGAACCCATGCCGCCAACAACAACAACGACAAAGGACAGCACGAGAAAATCCATGCCCATATGGTAATCTGGTGGGAGAATAGGTGAGTACATCACTCCGGCAAGACCAGCCACCGTGGCTGCTATCGCAAAAACGATAGTAAATCTTTTTTGAATGTTGATGCCGAGCAGGCCAACTGTTTCTCTATCTGCCATGCCAGCTCGCACAACCATCCCAAAGGTTGTGAATTGCAAAAATGCAAATACTGAAAATATGATTATGCCTGAAAATACAATGTAGATTATTCGCCACCAAGGGTAAACTAAGTTATCACTTAATCCAATAAAACTGCCGACTGCAGCACTTCCTGAGACGATTTCTGGCGCAGGAGTAGGAATTGGGTTTGCACCAAAGAAGTGTTTAACGATTTCTTGGATGACAATAGCCAAGCCAAATGTTACTAAAATTTGTTCCGCATGAGTGCGTTTATAAAAGTGTTTGATTAAGCCTCTTTCCATGATGATGCCAATTAGAATCATCATAGGTATTGCAAGTAAGATGGATAAAGGCACTGCAAAGTCGACAATTAAAGAGCCAAAATCTCCCCACCATATTTCTAGATAAGGTGTTTCTTTGTAAGCATCAAAAATTGTGACACTTTCGTCTTTGACTTGCTTTGAATAAGAGATGATTTTTGAAAATGTCACGGCACAAAAAGCACCTAACATAAACAATGCGCCGTGAGCGAAGTTGACGATGCCTAGGGTTCCAAAGGCCAAGGTTAAGCCAAGCGCAATCAATGCGTATGCGGCACCTTTATCAAGGCCATTTAGTATCTGAATAAGAATAGCACTCATAACAATAGTTTCTCATTTAACAGTTCCATTAAAACAACGAAACAAAAAAATTTTTATAAATAAAGAAGGGAATTACAGCGTTACTACAGTATCTTGGTGATAAAGCAGTTAAAAAAAGAGCAGTTAATGCAATTAAATTTCTATGCTGTTATTCACTTAGTTCAAAAAAAGCCCTACCACTATTAGTGAAGTGGTAAGGCTTACTTTAGAAAATGATTAGACCTTATATGGACCTAATTCACCGCCAAACTCAGCGGAATCATATTCAACTTGTGAACGAGGAACTTCTTGAACAACGTCAAGCAAGTCAAATTGACTGCTTGGGTTTTGGTTGCCACGTACAACCAGAACATCTTTGAAGCACTGGTGATCTTCAGCGCGATATTCTGTGGGTCCATTACCCATGCCATCAAATTTAAAACCTTCCAACGTTTTAATAACTTCTGGTGGATAGAAAGTTCCAGCCGTTTCACATGCATTGGCATATAGCAATGTTTGAACATAGCAAGTATGTGCTGCTTGTGAAGGTGGAAAACCATATTCTTTACCGAAAGATTTAACAAATGCTTGTGAGCCTGCATCTTTCAATGACCAGTTCCAATTAGTTGTGCCGTAGATGCCTTTGATGTTTTCACCTGCACCTTGAGCCATCAAACGAGAGAACAATGGCACGACGATTTGGAAGTCTTTGTTGTTGATGCTCTTATCACGAAGGCCAAACTGAACAGCTTGAGTTAGTGAGTTGACCATGTCTTTACCATAGTGGTTTAGAACAAGTACATCAGCACCTGAGTTCAATACTGGAGTAATATATTGAGAGAAGTCGCCAGCACCAAGTGGTGTTTTAACAGCAGCTTTTGTTTCCCAACCTAATGCTTCAGTGTATTTCTTAATTGAACCTTCTTGAGACCAACCCCAAGTATAGTCAGCAGTTAAGTGGTAAGCACTACGCTCTTTACCGAATTCTTTCTCAAGTACTGGACCAAGTGAAGCACCTGACATCTCAGTGTTGAAGAAATGACGGAAACCATAACGACGTCTGTCTTTACCAGTTGTATCATTTGAGTGAGTTAAGCCAGCCATAAAGATTGTGCCCATTTCTTGGCACAAGCCTTGTACTGCAACAGCAACACCTGAAGATGAGCCACCACTAATCATAAGTGCGCCATCTTTCTCAATCATACGTTTTGCTGAAGCACGAGCTGCGTCAGATTTAGTTTGAGTATCACCAGTAACAAAGGCAACTTTCTTACCAAGGATGCCATTGCCTTTCAAAGCAAGTGGCTTCATAGTGTTTAAAAGACCACCATCGCCTTCACCATTTAGGTGTTTTACTGCTAGTTTGAATGCGCGAAGTTCATCAGCGCCCTCATCAGCATAAGCACCTGTTTGCGGGACATTAAAACCTAAAGTTACAGTGCTTGAGTCTTTTGGATTGTTACGGAAGTCTTCGGCAGCATAAGCGCCTTTTACATAAAACAAGCCTGCTGGTGCAGTGGCCGCGATACTAGATGCGGTTGCTGTTTTAAGGAAGTTTCTTCTGCTTTTATTGGTATCATTTTTTTTCATATAAATCGCTCCTAATAGTGATTACAACTAGAGCATATGCAGCTACACTACATTTATAGTTTGTTTATTCCTTTAAATATTTTTGAACATTTAAAGGAATAAACAAACAACAAATGTAACGAATATTTATTGTTGTGTTTTTAGTGTCATCTGCATAGTACGTATATCTGTTGTATTTACATTAAACAAATTGTCTTAATTCAGGAATATTTAAAAATATTTTTTAAATTAAGTACAAATTCAATGTATAGCTTTTTTTATATTTTTACACTTAGACCTTAGTCTAATGCCGAACAATAAACTTTTGAAAATTTTTCATGATAAGAGTTTAAACTATTAAAAAATATGAAGATTTTCTTGTATAAGCCAATGAATAAAATTGGAATTCTGATATTTTTTTTATTGATATCGACTAACATTTCGGCCCATAAAAAAGAGAAAATGTTTAATCGCATTGCATCGATTCCGACAACCAGAAACTTATTAACGATAGATGAATCGTGGGCAACAGAAACGTCGGCGGAAATTATTGCTGCG
>CAZWHW010000005.1:0-89080 GCA_964633815.1 uncultured Gammaproteobacteria bacterium | reverse complement strand
TTTGTTATTTGCCATTCTCATTTAATTTTGTTTTTTACAAGAATTCGAAAAAAGATGAACCAAGCCGAACTATCACTGGCTCATGTTGCATAATTAAATTCCAGACTTCATGGAAAAACCTTCTATATTATTTATAGTTTGATTTTTATTTTTGGCAAAATTCGCCACATGAGATCTATTTCGTGATATAAAAATAAAAATTTCAATTAAGGCTTAATAAATATGTATGACTTAGTCAATTTTAAGTATCCATTACAAGCATCCTGTTGGACATCATGAATATTTAGCCAAGCATTTTTAGTATTGCTAAACAAAAATAAAAGCAATATAGAAATTTGAAAACCATTAATGCTCTAAATTTTTTAAGACTTTCAATTGTAAACTACAAGTTTCCTGACCTTATTAAGGTCAATTTAGATAACCAAATATATTAAAATAAAATTTATGCCTACCTTACCCTTTGAATTTACTAATGCCGAACAAGACACATTGATTGGTCGATTAGATACACCTGATTGCGAACCAGTTGCTTATGCTATTTTTGCTCATTGTTTCACTTGCGGAAAAGACATAGCTGCAGCCTCCCGAATAGCACGCGCGCTAGCCAATGATGGAATTGCCGTGCTCAGATTTGATTTCACTGGTTTAGGCAGCAGTGATGGCGATTTTGCCAACACCAATTTCTCGTCAAATGTACAGGATTTGGTCCTTGCCGCAAAAGCACTGGAAGAACAATATCAAGCACCTAGTTTATTGGTGGGGCATAGCTTAGGCGGCGCGGCAGTATTGAGTGCAGCTTCTGGCATTAAATCAATTAAAGCTGTTGCCACCATTGGAGCTCCTGCGACTGCGAAGCACGTCAAACATTTATTCTCTAGTGCTAGCGAAGAATTGGAAAAGGAAGGCAATGCTGAGGTCAATATAGGCGTACAAAAATTTACTATCAAAAAACAATTAGTAGAGGATCTTGATAAATATTCCTCAACCAATTACTTATCATCACTAAATCTTCCAGTTTTGGTCATGCACTCCCCAATTGATAACATTGTTGGCATTAATGAGGCTGCAAAAATCTATCAATCGGCAGCACATCCAAAAAGTTTTATTTCATTAGATACTGCTGACCATCTATTATCTGACAAACAAGATGCAGAATATGCTGCTACTACACTTTGTGCATGGGCATCTCGTTATATGGGGATCGACTTAGACATAGTTGCCAATCAAGCTTCCTAAGCTGATTGGCGCTATAACTACCTATAACTTAAATAAATTGCTAGCAATCCAATTCAGCTGAGACCTGAACGTCTAATTGATTACGTTGATTCAGTCGAATCCTAAACACAATCGGACGACAACAAACATAACAATCTTCAGTATATTGTTGCTCTTCTTCTGAGAATTCGAACTCTGAACGATCTATAGTTGTAGCAAACTCTTCCCAACAATATGGACATTGAATCGTTTTAGTCTCTAAGTCGTACATATGTTTATAACAATAGCTTGGTGTTTGTTCACACCAGTTTAATCATTTAGTATAGATACTTATACGTTATTTTCCCTAAATATAGTTTAAAAATTTATGCGCCCCAATATTTTGCTATGTATTGCCGCCACTATGATCTTACTTGCTATCGCATTAGGCGCCTTTGGCGCACATGCTTGGCAGAAGATTTTAGATTCACATGGCACTGCAGCCGTATTCTCAACGGCATCACAATATCATTTTTATATTGCTTTATGCCTACTTGGCCTAGCCATCTATGCTCATCTGCCCAACGCTGCACCTCTCAAATCTACGCCCTGGCTACTGATTGCGGGCGCAATGCTATTTTCAGGCAGTTTATATGTTTTAGCGCTCACTAACATTCGTTGGTTAGGTGCAATTACACCCGTTGGCGGCAGCCTATTATTAATCGGCCTTGGCTTGTTCATTTTTCGTTTACTATCACAACCAAAAGAATCATCATGAATTCAGATAAAGTCTCCACTTCGGAACAACAGGCGCATAAGGAAAAAATGCAAAAGCAAAAAGAAAAAGTAGATGCACATATTGCTGCAGCTACTATTGAAAAAGGCATTGCTGTATTGCTAACAGGCAATGGGAAAGGCAAATCAAGTTCTGCTTTTGGCATGGTAATTCGAGCACTAGGTCATGGACAAAAGGTCGGAATCGTGCAATTTATTAAGGGTGCGCAACAATGCGGTGAAGGTGACTTTATTAAAGCACATTGTCCTGATGTTACTTTTTATCAAATGGGAACTGGGTTTACATGGAACACACAAGATAAATCATCTGACATCGAAGCAGCAGAAAAGACCTGGGCTTTTGCCGAAAAAATTCTAAATGATGAAACCTATGACCTAGTTATCTTAGATGAATTGACTTATATGTTAGGCTATAAATATCTTGATCGAGATAAAGTGCTAAACATCATCAAATCAAGACCTGAAGAGCAAAGCGTTGTCGTTACAGGTCGTGGTGGTGGTAAAGACTTGCGCGAGATTATGGATACGATCTCTGAAGTAAAAGATATCAAACACGCTTATCGAGAAGGCGTTAAAGCCCGTGCTGGCGTTGATTATTAAAACATTCATATAACGTCATTATGCAAACATCATTCAAACATCCCAACACCTTGATGGTGCAAGGAACAACGTCAGATGCAGGGAAAAGTGTTTTAGTGGCAGGTATATGCCGTCTATTTCATCAACAAGGCAAATCCGTCGCGCCTTTTAAGCCACAAAACATGGCCCTCAACAGTGCCGTGACTGTTGATGGTGGCGAAATTGGACGCTCGCAAGCAGTGCAAGCCATCGCCAGTGGACTTGAACCACACACTGACTTCAACCCAGTTTTACTAAAACCTTCAAGCGATACCAAAGCTCAAGTCATTATTCATGGTCGAGCGATCTCTGCCATGCAAGCCGCCGAATTCCATAATTATAAAAAAGTTGCTATGCAAGCCGTGTTGGAATCATACGAACGGTTAAGCGAACAATATGACTACATTGTTGTGGAAGGTGCAGGCAGCCCTGCTGAAATCAACCTGCGTGAAGGCGATATTGCCAATATGGGCTTTGCTGAAACAATTGATTGCCCAGTGATTATCGTTGCGGACATTGATCGTGGCGGTGTTTTTGCCCACCTTGTTGGCACACTAGATTTATTATCCTCGTCGGAACAAGATCGTGTGATTGGCTTTGTTATCAATCGTTTTCGTGGAGATATTAGCTTATTGAAACCAGGCATAGACTGGCTTGAAGAGCGCACCAACAAACCCGTACTTGGCGTCTTACCCTATCTACAAGATTTTTATTTAGACGCTGAAGATGCAATATGCACATTACAAGCAAACACTGAAAACTCGCACTTTAATGTCGTTGTTCCAGTTTTGCCAAGAATTGGCAATCACACGGATTTTGACATCCTACGATTGCATCCAGAGGTGAACCTACAATTTATCAACGTTGAGCAAGCACTACCACCTGCTGATTTAATCATATTGCCTGGCTCAAAAAATACTCGTGCGGATTTGGCTACACTAAAACAAGCAGGCTGGACGCAAAAGATAGAACGTCACTTGCGTTATGGTGGCAAAATTCTTGGCATCTGCGGTGGTTATCAAATGCTTGGCAAAGATATTCATGACCCAAATGGCATCGAAGATATATCAGGCTCAACAACTGGTTTTGGACTATTAGATATTGAAACCACGATGATGCCAAGCAAACAACTCACCCGCGTTGATGCGCGTTTTGTTCACCCTGAATTGAAAGATGTGACCGCTACTGGCTATGAAATACATTGCGGCATAACAACACTCAGCGATGAGCAAAAAAACCGCATCTTATTAGAATTAAAACAAGATAGTGGCTGGCAAACTGACGGTGCTTTTAATGATGAAAGTACAGTGTTTGGCACTTATCTACATGGAATTCTAGATGATCATTCAGCATGTAAAGCACTACTATCATGGGCTGGGCTTAAACCAACTAAAAAAGTTGACTTAAATGACATTCGAGACCAACAACTAAATCGCTTAGCTGCAAGCATTCAAGAAAACTGTCAAATCCCTATGGCTAAACGTTCTTAAACAGCTGTGCCCATAGAAAAATTTGACTACTTCAATAACTGCTCAATCTGAGCATAATTAGCTTTAACAAGTGCAACATCCTTCGCGGGTGCATTTCCAACTGCTTTTGCCATTTTGTTGATTTGCTCAATCTGAGCAAGCATTTCCGGCGGTAAAGCTTGGCGTATTTGTGGAGTGAGTTCAGGAATTTTATTTAAACCACCCTGTTTGTCTAAGTTAACTTGTAAATAAGCGGCTATAATTCTGTCGCTAATTTGAGCCCATTGCTCTAGTGAAGAAAATCCATTATTTTTCGCTAAATTCTTCAATGCGGTGCGGGAATCATTAGGTATTTCTTGTTGTATTGCATTTTGATAAACATTCAATTGACCCTCTTTTGATACTGAAATGGATTTTTTGGGATTAAATTGTGTTTTGTCGTTCAATGCTTTTAAAGCCGGATCATTGGTATTCCTCAAATCATCCATTGCGCTAATGAAACTACCAACATTAGATTGCGTTAAATCTTTCGCCATGCTCGACAACGAAACACAAAATAATGCTAGAGTTATTATCAATAGAAATACGTTTTTTGCCGTCTTAAACATAGGAAGCCTTTTCTTATATAAGGTTTTTATTAGTGTAATATAAACAACTATAACATTAGTCATGTTATGAAATATATAAACTCTTAAAGCCAGATATTAATCAAACTATTAATATTGCTGCAATCAACTGCAAAATTTCAATGTCATAATATAAGAGTGATACTAATTTCTTGCTGCAAATAACGTTTATTATTTTGCTAAATAAGCATACAAACAAAAACAATCATAAATGAATAAAGCTAATTTCACCCCTTCAGTCGACTGCATCGACCTTAATCATCCAGACTTATTTTTTGATCGAGAGCTAAGCACACTTGCTTTTAACCGTCGGGTTTTATCCTTAGCGCAAGATGAATCAATTCCATTATTAGAACGTCTAAAGTTTTTGTGTATATGCTCATCGAACTTAGATGAATTCTTTGAAGTTCGGGTTGCGGGCGTCAAACAACAAGTGGACAACAATACGTTAGGCACCGACTGTTATTCATTACCACCAAAAGTTGCTTTGAAAAAAATTCATAAGCAAGCTCATGAATTAGTCGCTGATCAATACGATTGCCTAAATCAACAATTATTACCATTATTAGCAAAAGAAAACATTGAATTCATTTCCAGCAAAGGACTAGATCAACTCGAACAAAACAACAAGCAAGCAGTGTTTGAATGGGCTGAAACGTTTTTCAACAACGAAGTGATTCCGATTCTTAGTCCAATCAAACTAGATGTTTCCAGCCCTTTTCCACTGACAATTAATAAGGGTTTGTGCATGATCATGCACTTTCAAGACACCAAAAAAGACAAAAAAATTCCAAACATAGCAATAACACCCTTGCCGCGTGTTTTGCCTCGTTTTTTGCAAATTCCAAATGAACTTTTAACAGAAGACTGCCAAGAAGACGAATATCGTTTCATCTACCTATCAACGATCATCAAACGTTTTGCCCATAAGCTCTTCCCTAACAACAAAATTAAAGGCTGTTATTCGTTGCGAATCACTCGCAATTCTGATCTCTTCGTTGACCCAGAAGCCGTTGACGATTTACTCCAAGCATTGGCAGGTGAACTCCCTTCTCGACGCTATGGCGAAGCCGTCCGTCTAGAAGTATCTAGTGAATGCCCTGAAACAATTAATCAATTTCTATTAGAGCGCTTTAAATTAACGGATTTTTTTCTATATCGTAGTAATGGGCCTGTGAATTTAAACCGTTTGATGCAACTGCCAAGCATCATTAATCGTAGCGATCTGAAATACACTAAGTTCAAACCTGGTTTACCTAAAAATCTTATAGACAAGAAAGCAATCTTTGAATTATTACGCAAAGAAGATGTGTTTTTACACCACCCTTTCGAGTCCTTTGTGCCCGTGCTTGAACTATTAAAGCAAGCTGCTACTGATCCCGATGTCTTAGTGATTAAGCAAACTTTATATCGCACAGGCAAAAATTCCATCATACTTGATCATTTAATGAATGCTGCTAGATCTGGCAAAGAAGTTATTGCCGTCATTGAGTTGATGGCTCGTTTTGATGAAGAAACAAATATCTCAACAGCTACCAAGTTACAGCAAGCGGGAGTTCATGTTGTATTTGGCAAAGTGGGCAGAAAAACGCATGCAAAAATGCTCATGGTGGTTCGCCGTGAAGCTAATGGCATTAAACGTTATTGCCATTTAGGTACTGGAAACTATCACCAAGACAATACGTTTATTTACACTGATTATGGTTATATGACTTCAGATAATCGTATCACCGATGATGTACATAAAATTTTCATGCAGTTAACTACATTTGGTGAAAATCCTAAACTGAACTCTATGGTGCAATCACCTTATGGTATTCGCAAGATGCTGCTTAAAAATATCGACCAAGAAATTGTTCATGCCCAAACAGGCATGCCCGCTAAAATTATCGCAAAAATGAATGGTTTAATAAGTCCAACTATAGTTGACGCGCTTTATAAAGCCTCCCAAGCAGGTGTTAGCATTGATCTAATCGTCCGCGGTGTCTGCTGTTTAAAACCCCAAGTTCCAGGAATATCTGAAAACATTCGTGTGCATTCAGTTATTGGCAGGTTTCTAGAACATGACCGTGTTTATTGGTTCCATAATGATGGCAATGATCAAGTATATATTTCCAGCGCTGATTGGATGCCTCGAAACATGACTCAACGAATTGAACAAGCTGTCAAAATCAAACAAAAATCATTGAAAAAACGACTAATTAAAAATTTACAACTTTATCTAATGGATAATCAACAGCGCTGGGAACTTGATGCCGATGGAAACTATCATCGAATAAAAGCGACAGACCAAGAAGAAAAAGTATCTGTTCAGCAAATCTTATTACAACAACTAAATTTCAATCAATAACTAATAAAGCAATTCAATACCAATTGCAGATAAGCGTTTCTTTTCCTTTTGCAAATCGCCCAAAGTTAAAGGATGATCATTGAGCCAACCTGTTGGGAAATCGAGCTTAAAATTTTGCCCTTTCACATGGACAGTTAAATTTTCTGGTATCACAATACTGCGTGTTCGATGAAGTAGTACAGCCAATCTCAAAATCACCGCTAGACGCTTTGCTGGAGTGACCATCTCAGCATTTAACCCTTCAAAATCATTCAATGGGAACTTTCTTCGATGCCCTTTGATTAAACAAGCTAATAAGGATTGTTCGCGTCTGGCAAAACCAACCATATCCGCATTTTTCAATAAATACGCTCCATGCTTCTGATATCCATCATGGCTAATCAACATACCAATTTCATGTAGCAATGCAGCCCAGTTCAATACTTTTCCATACACTACAGATTCAATATCCCATGAACTTGCCACTTCATTATACAAACGATGCGCTGTCGCTTGAACAAATTCAGCGTGCCGAACATCAACACCAAACCGATCTAACATCGCATTGACAGCCACATCACGTACATCATTTTCAGTGCTCCGACCAATCAGGTCATATAACACGCCTTCTCGTAATGCTTGATCCGAAACCTCCATGCGATCAATCCCTAGGACATCAAACATTGCGATTAAAACAGACAAGCCTCCACCAAAAACTGGCTTCCTTTCATCACTTAGACCGAATAAATTTATATCTTGTAGTGAGCCCGCATCAATTGCAGTCATCAACAGCCTATCCAAGGATGCTTTAGTAATATCTCCTTGGGACCAACCTAATTCAGCAAGAACTTTTGATAACGCTTTTATGGTTCCTGAGCAGCCAATAACATGCTGCCAACCACGGCTTTTAAATAACTTTGCAACAGGTTGAACTGCTAGTTTAGCTTCAAGAATCGCTTGGTCAAATTGACGTTGAGTCAACAAGCCATCATTAAAAAAATGTTGACTTAAGACCACGCAACCCGCCTCTAATGACTCACGATGCTTTGGTCTTTCACCATCTCCAACTATAATTTCTGTACTACCACCACCAATATCGATTACTAAACGGCTGATACGTTCAGGGCTAACTTGAGAAATTCCGCTACCCTTTATAACGCCCAAATAAATCAAGCGCGCTTCTTCACGTCCGGCAATGATTTCTATTGTGGTACCTAATTCATTTTCAGCTGCATCAATAAAAGCACGACTATTTTTCATACGACGCATCGCATTTGTACCAACTGCACGGACATTCTCTTTCGGCACATCACGTAAAAGTTGTGAAAATTGACACAACGTTGTCAATGCTCGTCCTCGAGCTTCATCACTTAAATTTCCTTGTTCATCGAGCCCTGCAGCTAATCTGACCGTGACTTTATGGCGATCAACAACTACAAACTCCTCTCTTTCATATCGAGACTTAACAATATGAAAGCTATTTGAACCTAAATCAATGGCAGCAAAAAGGCGTTTATCAATGCCAGAAATATTATCTGTGGACTTATTTTTTTGCTCAGAAAATGTAGAGGCTGAATCAATATTATTCATGAATTACTAACTAGCGAAAAACGCTAATCAAATTATTTTTTCCATTATTGCAATTATTTTCTCACTCAAAAGAAGAATATCATATTTAAACAGATAAATTAGGTCGAAAATAAGCGAATAACTGCGTGTATTAAGATTTTGCTCTTGCAGTTCGGTTCAACCTTATTTAGAGTCATGCAAAAAATAATATACGAAAATAATATCTACCAGAGAGAACATTAATATCATGAGTGCCCGATTATTTTTTAGCGCTATCATCACATTATTTGCAATGACTGCATTACCCGCATATGCCGAAGGAGACCTTACAAAAGGCGAAGCGCTTTCGCAAACCTGTTTAGGTTGTCATGGCGTGCCAGGTCTGCGTAACCCAAGTCCTGTTTATCGCGTACCAATGATTGGTGGTCAGCATGCCTCATATCTGGAAGCGGCAATGAAAGCATACAGAGACAAACAACGTTCTCACCCAACTATGCGAGCGCAAGCTGCCAACTTGAGTGATACAGACATCAAACACATTGCTGCATATTTTGCTAATTTAAAACAAGATTCTAAGCCCTTCGTTAAAGCAGGTGCAGCTGCTGGAAAAGAAAAAGCAGTGGGTTGTGCTGGCTGTCATGGTCTTGATGGCAAAGCCGATACAGATGCTGCTAAGGCTTCAGCTTTTCCAGTATTAGCAGGTCAGTACGATGATTACTTAGAAAGAGTATTACTTGACTACAAATCCGGTTTTCGAACCAATGGCATAATGAATGGCATTACAGCAGGTTTGAGTAAAAAAGATATCAAACAACTAGCACGTTGGTTTAGAAGCCAATCAGGAACATTAAATGCACCAGTTATTAAATCAAAAAAATAATTGCTAATAGCTAGTAAATTTTATTTACCAAAAGTCGAGCTTCTAGCTCGACTTTTTTATTTGCCTTTCGGTTTGATAATGGGAATTCGAATCTTACTTCCTGCCCGTATTTGTGGGTTATATTGCATCAATAGCCACATTGGAATGCGATTATTTTTCGCTATCGACCACATGGTTTCATTTTTCTTGGCCGATCGTTGTATGACCTTACTAACAACAAATCGTTGAAAATACTGTAGTTGTAACTCTAGGTGATATTCATTGCGATTCAATTGAAAGTCACTTTTTGTTTGCTCAGAAAATTTCGGTAAAAACACTTTTTGGAAAACTTTGATCTGAGCCTTGCCGCTTAATTTATTTAATTGGCGAATTTTTCGCGTTGTACCAATACCTGACCAATCCGCATATAACCCAATAGATTCAGATGGTAGGGCTTTCACCCAATAACGTCCGTTAGTTTGATAAATTTTCGTATCAAGGTTTACAACTTTACTTGCAACAGGCTTATTTTCTTGGCGTGACGTAGAAATTTTTTCTGGTTGATTGTTTGGTTGAGACTCAATTGGCAATTTTTCCGTCTTAACCGGTCGGCTTTCACTAGCAACAACATTGCCTGAAACACTATGTTCACTTTCTTTAATATCGCTTAATTTAGGAATTTGAATATCTATATCTACTGGTTTTTCTAAGCTCAATGCTTGCGCGGTATTGATTGATTGATCTGACAAATTGCCGGCGCTTGCTTTATCAGTTTCAGTTAGGTTGCTATTCACAATTGTCTGCGATGCTAGCCTTTCTCTTAACTCTTGACTCGCTTTAACAATTTTAGTCTCTCGATATTTTTGTACGCCACCAGGAATTTTAAGTCTCTGACCAATTTTAACCACCGCCTTTCTGTTGAGTTTATTTAAACTAATGAGGTCTTTACAACGCACTTTATAGCGTTGCGCAATCCCGCAGGCCGTCTGACCTTTACGTACTTTATGACGTCGACCACTATCACCACTGCCTGAACCCTGAGTTACTCCTTTAAGGCGCTGCAATTGAGCAGCTTCAGATTGCCAACCCTCATCTCGAAAAGGCACTTTTAATTGGTAACCCGTTGGCACAGCACGTTGATTTTTCCATACCCTATAAGTAATACCAGGATTCAGTTCTTGTAATTGTTTTTTTGGAATATTTAGGCTGGATAAAATCTGTTTAGCCGTCAGAGGTTTTGGTAAAACAATTCGATCAACTTTAGGAACTACCGGATTAATCTGTAGTTCAGGAAAAAATACTGTTTGATTTTGTGCAACATGGCGAGCAGCTAAAAAGCTGGCATAAAAGTTTCGCACCGCAATTTGAAAAGAACGCGACTTATATTCTTTTAATAAACGCTCATAATCCGTTCCTACCTGATCGATAGCACGTTGCATACCGCGAACACCATAGTTATATGATGTGATCACGAATGGATTGATATCTTTTGGCAAAATGGAATGATTACCTTCTTCAGCAGTTTTACTGAGCCGATCAATACTTTCACGAAAATATTTGGCAGCTGCTAAGGTTGCAAACTCCGGTTCGAGTCGCTCGTCCACAGATGTGCCTAATTGCAAACCTAACGATCTAGCTGTGCTTGGCATAATTTGCCACATGCCCGCCGCACCCGCGAAAGAAAATGCTTTTGGATTATAAGAAGACTCAACGAAAGGTAAATATTGAATATCTTTTGGTAAATTTTGCTGAGTTAACGCATCAAGAACATATGGTTTATATATCTGGAAGTTATTTAATGCTTCTGAAAACAACTCTCGATTACCGCTTTGACAGCGAATCGAATCCTTACCTGCTTTTATGTACTTAACATCTGCGTTGGGGAACAACTTATAGTACGGATGTTTTTTCAACCGTGCTTGTCCAGCCCCGCTAGAAATAAGATTTGCCAATTCATCTAGGCGTTTCTTGACTACTTTTAAGCCTGACTTGACCTCACCCTTTGGGTTTTTACGACGGCACATGTCTTCAGTATCCAAAACCATATAGACACGTTCAGGCCGCCGAGAGTCATGTAATACTCGATTTTGTTTTTTCCATTTATGAAAAACAGTAATCCAAAAATCAACTCGTCGATCAATAACAGCAGGACACGCAAAAACTTCATCACATTGCAATTGATAGTTGGTGATCTCAGGAGCAACCGCCACAACTTTGGCGTAGCTAGAGGGGGCGTACAAAAAGCATATTCCCATACACAAGCTGAGCAAAAATTGAGCTTTATGAATATTCCTTGGAGAATGGTTTTTTTTCAATTTCTTAAGTAATGAATGCACAATTAAAAGTAAAATTTTTAAACCAAGTAATTATTTAGCAGAAAAAAATTACTTAAGCTGATAATTTAAGTCTACTGAAAACTCAACTAATAATCCGATGAAAATGCTACCAAAAGATTAAATTTTTGTACTTAGAAAAATGACTTTAGCTATCTTGCCCTTTTGAAATGACTTAGACTGCACAATATGAAAATTCTAGGAACCATCATTGCCATCTTTTTAATTCTAGTAATTAGCTATTTACTTATCGGTATTGGAACGATTTTTAAAAATGGCACCTCACTCACTCAATCTCCTGGAACAGTAACTAGATTAAAACTATTTTTAAGTAAAAATTCAGCTGAAACAGATGAAAACTCCCTATTCCCTGAACTATTACCAAAATACTTTAATTGGAACACTGCTGAACTGAGTCAATTCACCCATCAACTAATTAAAACAGCTGAATCTCTGGATTATCAATTTCAAGAAACTAGTAAAAAACTTGAACAAACCAGTGAATACGAACATTTATTACATTTCACTACCGCAAGCAAAACATTTAATTTCATCGATGATTTATATATTGGCATCAACATTAATGCCGAAAACGGTTTTATCGTTAATGCCAAATCGAGCTCACGTACTGGTAGAGCCGACTTTGGAGCCAATATTGCAAATATACGTAAATTGTTTGAGCGCCTAGAACAGACGTTTTAACCGAGTTTTTTTCTAATCATTTCTAGAATGCCACCAATAATCGGTAAAGTGCGATAAAACCCCTCAATGCCATCCCAGTAATCTTGGTATGTTACAATTTTTTTGTCCTCATCAAAACGCAAATGCGTCATTCCAACGGAATTGATAGGCTTATTTTTCTTGTCGACAATAATAGACATACTCCAACGGACATAAGCATTCCTTTTACTGATAACCACATCATCAACCAGCACCTCAATAAAGCTAACTTTTTCACCAGTTCGCTGCAAATAATCTCCGAGCTCTTCGGGATTTCGATGGGTATGCCAGGTATCATTAAAATAAATCTGTTCTGCAAATGCTGTTGCAGCACGTTCTTTCACATCCGCTGATTTAAAATGATTCATCACCGAGGAAAAATGCTGACCAACCCATTCAGAAGAAATGCCAGCAGCTTCAAGATCAATTGATTCAGCTTGCAATGCTTGCTTATAATTATCAACATAGGTTGGATCTTTCACTGTAGTCATATAACCTATAAGCAATAAAACTCCTGTTGCTAAAACCAATAAACTAATAATCTTGTATGTCTTTTTCATATCTAGAATATAGTTTTTGTAATGTGAAGTATGAGTCAATAAGCATGTGTTTGCAATTTTCACATTTTCATCATTTGCAGCAGTTTTTAATCAAAAAAAATTTAATATTTAAAATACATGAACCCTTTTTTATCCTTTATAAAGTGGATCGATTCAAATGCGGTCGAAGAATCTAATGATGATACGATTGATTGGAGTAGAATCATTCCATTTATTGTATTACACCTAAGTATCTTTGCAGTCTTCTGGGTAGGATGGAGTCCTATTGCACTCGGGTTCGCTATTTTTTTCTACGCTTTAAGGATGTTTGGTATTACGGCCTTTTATCATCGCTACTTTTCACATAAAACATTTAAAACTAGCCGTGCAGCTCAATTTATTTTCGCGATCATAGGTGCTGCTGCGACGCAACGAGGTCCTCTGTGGTGGGCTTCGAATCATCGTCATCATCATGTTCATTCCGACAAACCTTCTGATATACACTCCCCTAAACAAACAGGTTTTTTGTGGAGTCATATGGGCTGGTTTTTAAGCAAAAAGAATTTCAAGACCAATTTTGAAAGAATTCAGGATTTTGCCAAATTTCCCGAATTAACTTGGCTAGACAGGTTTGATGTAGTCGTCCCTTTTCTGTTTGCTTTACTGACATTTTCAATAGGATTTTTTTTAAATGTATTCTTTCCAAGTTTAGGAACGAGCGGCTGGCAAATGTTTGTATGGGCCTATGTTATTTCTACCATTTTCGTTTTTCATGGCACATTTGTCATCAATTCACTCGCACATGTCATTGGTAAACCTCGTTTTAAAACACGAGATGAAAGTAAAAACAGCTTTATCTTAGCGTTAATTACCTTCGGTGAAGGTTGGCATAATAACCATCATAAATTTCCTGGATCAGCTCGTCAGGGTTTACATTGGTGGGAAATTGATCTCAGTTATTACGGGTTACTGGTCTTAGAAAAACTAGGCATTATTTGGGATATAAATAAAGGACCAAGCAAGGAACAAATACACAGCGCCATTGCATCCGCTAAGTAACCTACGTTTATGAAAATTGCAATCGTTGGCAGTGGCATCGCAGGTGTAAGCGCTGCATTCCATCTTGATAAAGCAGGTCATCAAACAACCATCTTTGAAAAAGCTAATTATTTTGGTGGTCACACTGATACGCATCAATTTAAAATTAATGGAGAAAGCATCAATATTGATAGTGGCTTTATTGTCTTTGCTCGAGAGTTTTATCCTCATTTTAGCCACATGCTAGATGAACTTGGTATTGATTCTAAACCCACTAAAATGAGTTTCAGTGCCAGCAATACAGCCACTGGACTTATTTATAACGCAACCAATTTGAACAAACTCTTCTGTCAGCGTCATAACCTGCTGTCACCCAAGTTTTATCAAATGCTCGTGGATATCGTTCGCTTCTATCAATCAGGCAAGAAAATTTTGCAGAACACTGACGATTCCATCACCGCAAACGATTACTTTTCAAGCAACCACTATTCAAAAACGTTTAGAGAAGATCATATTTATCCAATGATTAGCGCCTTATGGTCTACACCTATTGCCTTAGTTAAGTTTTATCCCATTCGTTATCTAGTTGAATACATGCAAGCACATGGCATGTTGAAACTGACGGATAGACCCATCTGGCAAGTGCTGCAAAACGGTTCATTTGAATATCAACACAAACTAAAAAAACAACTGAAACACTGCACCTGGCGACTAAACTGTGGAGTAACCACTATCATCCGTGAAGAAAATCGCGTGTTGATTCATTCAGCCAGCGCAAAACCTGAATATTTTGACGCAGTAGTCTTGGCCTGCCATGCAGACCAAGCGTATATCTCATTGCAAAAACCATCCACTACTGAACGTGAAATTTTAACTGCTATCGACTTTGAAACTAATGATGTCACTATCCACACTGATGAAAAAGTCATGCCAAAAAATCCTCTAGCATGGGCCAGCTGGAACACTTGTGTTTCATCTAACAACCAAGACCGATGCTCAGCAACCTATTGGATGAACGAATTACAAGGTTTGAATAATTCAAACAATTTTTTTGTCAGCTTAAATGAAACGCGCGACATTAATCCTGATAAAATTTTAAAAAAACGTCATTACCAACACCCCAGTTACACCACACAAAGTGTGGCGGCCAGAAAACGTTTGCCCGAGATAAATGGAGAAAATCGAACAGCTTTTGCTGGTGCTTATTGGGGTTGGGCTTTTCACGAAGACGGTGCCCGTACTGGCTATGAAGCCGCAGATATTTTAATGGAGCGATATTCAAATTAAACACGTTGAACAAAAATCACCTAGACCACATGAACAAACTATTAGCCCACATAGCTTGTTTGTAGGCAAAGTTACGCATGAACGTTTTTTACCTAAACCGCATAAATTGGATTATTCCATAGCACAGGCATGGATTGACCTAGATGATATTCCTTCTTTAGCTAAACATTCTCGGTGGTGGTCAATCGAAAAATTCAATGCAATTGCTTTTTATCGCAAAGATTATCTGCCCGGCGAAAAAGACCTGAAACAAACGGTGATTAATGAAATTACCAGCGACACTGGGCAAACTTTCACAGGCAAAGTATTTTTATTAACGAATTTGCGCTCTTGGGGCTATTGCTACAACCCTGTCAGCTTTTATTTTTGCTTTGACGAACAACAACAATTACGCTTTATTCTTGCTGATATTAACAACACCCCATGGAATGAACGCCATTGTTATGTTCATGATGTACTAAGTAGCCAACAAGCAAAACAAACCGAACTTTCACACGAGGATGATATGATCGGAGATGAAATAAAGAAAAAGAACAAACATAGCTTCCATTTTGATAAAGTTTTTCATGTGTCTCCGTTTATGCCAATGAATATGTTCTATCAATGGCATTATCAAGTAAAAGAACACTCGATTCTAATTCACATGGAACTCTTTGATAAAGCAACAGAACAGCATTTAGCCCCGCTCAAGTTTTATGCCAATATGGCACTTAAAAAAGAATCACTAAATCAAAAAAATGCCAACATGCTGCCATTCAAGTTTCCATTCTTATGCGGAAAAGTTTTGTGGGGAATTTATTGGAATGCTCTGAAGTTATGGCTGAAAAAAGTGCCATTCTATGACCATCCAAGTGAATAGGTTTGATAAGGTGAAAAGTATGAATAGCAAAATTGATAACATCGCTGATTCCACCACCATAGGAGATATCAAAACCACAAACAAAAGTTTTGGTTTCTATAAATCACAAGTCTTAAAACGGCTAGAGAAAATACAAGCCTCACAATTAACAATCACCGACTCAGATGGTCAAATTCAAATTGGCCAAATCAGTTCAGCTGCAGACTTATGTGCACATATTCATTTCAATGATCTACAATGCTATCAAGACATAGCTTTAGGCGGCACAAATGCCGCTGCAGAAGCTTATATTGATGGCAGATGGCAAACGGACGATCTAACCCAAGTCATTCGCATAATGGCGCGAAATACTAACTTAATAGATGAGTTTGATAGCGGTATTGCAACTGCAGCCACTTGGGTTTTACGTAAATGGCATAAAAAGAATGAAAATTCGCTGGAAGGAAGTCGTAAAAATATTGCTGCACACTATGATTTAGGCAATGAATTTTTTCGTTTATTCTTGGACGAACGCATGATGTATTCATCTTATATCTATGAATCAGGCGACAATTTACACGCTGCATCCACTCGGAAATTAGCGACTATTTGCAAACAGTTAAATATCAACAGCAACGACCATGTGCTAGAAATTGGTTCTGGTTGGGGCGGCTTTGCGTGTTATGCAGCCAAATCAACTGGGTGTAAAGTCACCACGATCACTATCTCAAAAGAACAATTCAATGAAGCCCAAGCTTTAATTCAAAAAGAAGGCTTACAAGGTCTGGTGAACGTTGAATTGCGTGATTACCGAGACATCAACGAAAGCTACGACAAAGTGGTTTCTATTGAAATGATTGAGGCTGTTGGCAATCAATATTTAGACACTTACTTTCATACGATTGCCAAGGCCTTAAAACCCAAAGGTGAAGCATTGATTCAGGCAATTACGTTACAAGACCATCGTTATGAACAATCACTCAAAGAAGTCGATTTCATCAAACGTTTTATTTTCCCAGGAAGTTTCATTCCTTGCGTTAGCGTGATCTGTGCGGCAGCGGGTAAACAAGCACTAATTATGGAGAATTTGCTCGATATTGGACTCAGCTATGCAACGACTTTGAAAGATTGGCGCCAACGCTTTTTTGCTAACATCGAACAAGTTAAATCCCAAAACTTTGATGATCGCTTTATTCGTATGTGGGAATTTTACTTATGTTATTGCGAAGGCGGTTTTTCCGAACGCAGCATCAGTGATGTGCAAATTCATTTCCGCAAAGCCTAGGTTTACAAACAATAAAATAGCATTGATGAATGTAAACAAGGTCATTAACTTTATTGCTTTTCAAGTGATTTGGTTAATTGCAGTGATTGGTGCCACTAATGAAATATTACTACCTACCATTTTGATGGTCGCAGCATTTTGCTGGTGGCAACTATCTCCAAAACGGCGTCACAAGAATGATCTTGCTCTGATAGTTTTCGCTATCCTGACAGGTTTATTGTTAGATAGTTTATGGCAAGCTACTGGTTTAATTGAATTTAAACTGTCGATACCATTAGTCGCACCAATTTGGATTATATTGCTATGGATAACACTCGCTTTATGTATTAATCATAGTTTGGCATGGCTGAAAAAAAGCATTTGCTTCGCTATTTTATTTGGCGCACTTGGCGCCCCGCTTTCGTATTATGCTGGCAGTAAATTAGGCGCATTAAGCTATCCGCAAGGATTATTTATGATCAATGTTCTTTTAAGCCTCTCATGGGCAATTGTCATGCCTTTATTTACACACTTTGAACGCTTCTTCTCAAACATTGAAACTACGCAATAATTGACAATGAATACTGATTTACTTTTACACGTTGCGATTGTGGCACTAGTCGCCATGTTCTTAGGATTTCTATACCAAACTAAGAAAAAAAATGCAGGAATCGTGGACGCTATTTGGGCCTTTGGTATCATGACTGCCAGTCTCTATTTTGCCGCAAGTGCGAATGGGGTAGGCGAAATTCGAATGCTCATTGCCTTATTATCAGGTGCTTGGTTTTTTAGGCTTGGCTTACATATTTTCTTGCGAATGTTATCTGAACCTGAAGATGGTCGTTATGCACATGTCAGAAACCTTTATGGTAATAAAACCAACTGGTTTCATGCGCCATTTTTCACCTTTCAAGCTGGCTTAATCGTGCTATTTAGTTTTCCCATGTGGTTAGTCGCCCATCATCAAAACCCATCTACATTCGCAATGATCATTGCTACCATTATTATGGTAATTGCATTTATTGGTGAATATCAAGCAGACCATCAATTACATTTATTTCGCAGTGATCCTGATAACAAAGGCAAAACCTGTCGTCAGGGTTTATGGAAATATTCTCGTCATCCAAACTACTTTTTTGAATGGGTACACTGGTTCGCTTATCCCATACTCGCCATAGGAATGCATCATGGTTATTGGTTGTGGCTAGCTCCCGTTTGTATGTTCTTATTTCTTTGGTATATCACAGGCATTCCATTTACTGAACAACAAGCCTTGAAAAGTCGTGGCGACGATTATAGGCACTACCAAAAAACTACTAGCACTTTTTTTCCTTGGCCACCTAAAAAAACCTAAACACTTCCAACTGGAAACTCCACAATAACTGTCGTGCCCTTATTCGGTTGGCTGTGAAACTTAACAGGCCAATTAAAACGATCTGAGATACGTTTGACAATCGCCAAACCTACTCCATGCCCACCTTCAGGTCTGGCTCCAGCTTGAAAATAAGGTTTAAATATTTGATTAACCTGACTTTCTGTCATACCAATTCCCGTATCAATAATAGCGATGCTATTGGTGTCAATCTCGATAGTTACAGAGCCTATTTCAGTGTATTTGAACGCATTACGGATAAGGTTTCCAATTAACACTTCTACTATTTTTACCGATGATTTTAATTCTAATTCTCCATTGTTTTTGACAAGCACTTGCACATCTTTATCTTGAAGCAATGACTTAGATTGCAATAACTCATGCTCAATTACTTCATCAATATCAACAATTGTCTCTTCCAACTGGTTATCCGATTCACGAGCAAGAATTAAAAACACCTCAACTAATTCGAGCATATCTTTACCTGCCCCTTTAATCCTTCCTAACGTTTTTTGATCGATATCACTTAAAGACTGATTAGCTTCCATCACTTCAGTGGCCATCTTGATCACTGTAAGCGGAGTACGTAGTTCATGGCTGACATCACGGGTAAAAGCACGTTCTCGGCTGACAAACTGTTCAATTCTTTGAACATATTTTGATAATGATTCCGCCAGCACTGTGGCTTCATAATCGGCATCACTTGGCATCTCATTCAAATCAATAGTCGGCATATTGGCACTAACAGGATTAAAGTCGCCAAACTTATCTGCCAGCCATGTAATTGGCGACAAAACTTCTTTAGCTTTGGTATAAATCAAGCACACCAAGAGATAACTGATTAATAGAAATAACAGGAGTGGAATTAAACCTAAAAATATCGCTAAACTACGAACATTTTCGCCATCAAATACCAAAATTAACGACTGCCCGTCTTGAGTGGTTTTATGCAATAATGTGTAACCTGGTTGGTGCTTTAAATGAGTAAATCCTGTTTGAATTGCCGCAAAAACAGATCGCGCATCATGCAATGATTGATGGTCATGACCGGGGCTGAATATTTCTGCCGACTCCAGCATTAAAAAACTTTTTAAGGTGTTTATTTCTTGCTTGGGTAAGACTTGATCCGCTAAAAAGAATCCTTTCAAGTTCCACGTATTAGGTGCACGTATCGTAGAATCTTGCGAATAATTTTCCCAAAAATAATCTGATTCAGATTGAAGTGCGCTCTTAATCATAAACTGTTCTAGCGTAAGCGTAGAAAAAACCACGGATAACACAGCTAGAAATGCCAGCAAAACAGCGCGAACAATAAAAATTCGCTTAAACTTACGTCGGATTTCTTGAGCCATGTGCGCAGCTTACTGGAAGCACCTGTTGCAAAGCAACTCAGAGATTCTTATAGATCACCAATTCGATAACCGCGACTTTGTATAGTATGCAAAATTTTTCTATCGAACGGTTTATCTAATACTTTCCTTAAATTATATAAATGGCTACGTAGAGTATCACTATCCGGCAAAATATCGCCCCAAACTTCACTTTCAATTTCTCGGCGACTCACCACTTTGGGCGCCGAACGCATTAATAAAACTAAAATTTTGTAACCTATAGGTGATAGAAGCAACTCCTTTCCTCCTCGTATAACCTGTAAAGTACCCAAATTAACTTTCAAATCTTCGACCTCAAGGATTTCATCTTGAGCAATAATTGTTTTACGCCGCATTAAGGCGTTAATGCGTGCCTCAACTTCTAAAAGTTCAAATGGCTTAACTAAATAATCATCCGCTCCAGCGTCCAAACCTGTTACTTTGTCTTGCAACGTATCTCTAGCAGTCAACATAAGAATAGGAGTTGAAACATTCATTTCATCTCTGAAACGCTTACAAATATTCACTCCATCAATGTCTGGCAACATTAAATCAAGAACAATTACATCATAGTTATTTTGTTCTACCAAATTTATTGCTGTCCGCCCATCCAAGGCGTAATCCATAACATAATCTCTGCTTTCAAAGAAAGCATACATCATTTCAGCAATATCTTTATTGTCTTCAACGATTAAAATTGTGCCTTTAGACTTTGTCATACTTACCTAGTATATTTACTATTTTAAGAAAAATAATTTATTAATTTATTTTTAATAGATAATAAAATTAACTGATAAATAGTGATGTATATGTGAACAAATGAGTTTCTCTAAGCAAATATCAGATAAAAGTTTTTATAGTAAAAATAGCTGTTGGTTCTCAATAGTTATGGCTGGCCTATTGTCAGCATGTGCCAGCAGTCATCCTGCACCGGTTCGAGAAGCGTTAGTCGTACCTGTTTGGAATCATGAACCTACTTGGAGCAACGATAAAGCCCATAGTGCAAACGACAACCCTGATTATAATAAAAACAACGATACAGCTGCTATTGAACATACTTCTCAAACTCCCACAGTACAACTACCCACTAAGACGTATACTATTCCAAGCAATTTCGACGGCTTTATTTGTGATGATGCACATGTACATATTGGTAAATCGCTAGGTAATGGAGAATGTGTTGATCTGGTAAAACTCTGTTCAAATGCGCCAATGACTCGTTATTGGAAGCCTGGTAAAAAAGTCTTTGGCAATGACATTCCACCCGGCACGGCAATCGCGACTTTTCGCCGCGGGAAATATCCTAATAAATCAGGCTATCATGCCGCCATCTATTCTCACCAAGACGAAAATGGAATTTATGCTTGGGATCAATGGCATGGCCAAGCGGTACATTTGCGTTATATCAAAGCAAAACAATCACATAAAAAAGCCGGCAACAATGCCAGTAAATATAGAATTATTCGCCGCTCATAACAGGCTCTAGACAAACTGTTGCCAAATGCTAGTTTGGATATTTTGGAATTAATATTTCCACAATGAAACCCGGAGAATTATCACGATATTCCATACTCATTTCATGCAATTGAATAATCGCTGAAACAAGCGCTAAGCCTAAACCACTTCCTGGTGTAGTACGACTTGAGTCAAGACGATAAAAACGCTTAGTAATATTATGATGCTCATGCTGTGGAATACCCGGCCCCGTATCTGAAATTACTAACTTATGACCTTTACGTCCATTTTTACTCGCTATAAGGCTGATCTTGCCTCCCTTGGGAGTGAATTTCACTGCATTATCAAGTAAATTAATAATGGCTTGAAACAGTAAATCTCGATCCGCAAAATATGAAATATTATTCACTGTTTTAAAATGAAAATTCAATTCATTTGACTCAAAAACTGGCTCATACAATTCTTGCACATCATAAAGAATTTCAACCAAATTATGTTCTTTAAATCCTTCTTTTTGCTGGTTGGCCTCTATCCGACCGATTCTTAGCAAAGCATTAAAGGTTTGCAGCAATTGATCAGCTTGCATCGCAATTTGATTGACCATTGTTTCAGAATTTTCATTGCCCGAAACCTGAAGCCTTAATTCCTCAAGACGATTCTTAATACGTGCCAGTGGAGTTTTCAAGTCATGCGCAATGTTATCCGACACACGCCTAACATTATTCATCCCCAACTCAATTTCGTCCAACATATCATTCAAATTGATAGCCAATTGATCAAACTCATCAGTTGTGCCATGCGATTCAATACGTTCTTGAATATTTCCTTGCATAATTTTTCGGCTAGTACGATTAATCCCATCAATACGACGAGTGATCATATCTCGCATAATGAAACCGCCCAACAAAGCCAAGCCACCCAACAATAATAAACCAGAAACTAAAGCTCGGATTAATTGATCATGAACACGCCTTAGATCTTTCATACTTTGGCCAACCATCAACCAAAACCGATCATCGATATTCACAGCTCTTGCCATTGCATTAAATAAATCGACGCTATCATCTTGTCGATCATCCAATTGAAAGTCCATCCATCCATCATTGTCTAAAGCAATATTAGGCCACCGATTCAAATTACCAATTAACGTACGATAGCTATCATCAGTCAGCAAATAGATGGAGGGATCGCCGGGCGTCTGATTAGAAATATTTTCATTTAATTGTAAACGTAGACCGATAAAACCATCTTGACGGTAACGTTCTTGCAAAATTCCGACTTCGGCTATAATAGTTTCACGCGCTTGTTGTTGAAGGTAGCCAATCGTCAACCAATAAAAGAAACCAAACAAAATCAAAACCGACAAAGAAAATACAACCGCATAGACAAAACTAATGCGAAAAGTTGAACTACGCCATGACAGATTGATATTTTTTAGTTTCATGTGACATTCAATAAAAAAGTCAGGGCGTCGTAACAAGCCCTGACTTCAAACAATTTCAAAGTTTATAGATTAGTTTTAGCCCGCATCACTCAGCATATAACCAGCTCCACGAACAGTATGTAAGAGAGGGAATTCAAATTCTTTATCAATCTTACCTCGCAAACGGCTAATGTGCACATCAATCACATTTGTTTGCGGGTCAAAATGATAATCCCAAACTTTTTCAAGCAACATAGTTCTAGTGACCACTTGACCACTATGGCGCATCAAATACTCTAATAAACGGAATTCGCGTGGCTGTAATTCAATTTTGTTACCAGCACGAGTCACTTCACGTTTTAATAAATCCATTTCTAAATCTCCAACCGTTAAGATTGTATCAGGTGAATCAGGCTCAGCTCTTCGAACTAATGCTTCAAGCCTTGCTTGTAACTCAGAAAATGCAAAAGGTTTCGTTAAATAGTCATCTGCGCCAGCTTTAAGGCCTGTCACCCGATCTTCAACTTCACCTAAAGCGCTAAGCATCAAGATAGGTGTCCTATCCGAGTTGCCTCGCAAGGTCCTCGTCAGAGTAACTCCATCCACTTTCGGCAACATTCGATCAACTATAATGACATGGTATTCTGATGAATCTGCCATTAATAAACCTTCTCGACCATCTTCAGCATAGTCAACGATATGACCACATTCATTTAAACCCTTGGTGATAAAAGAAGCAGTATCCTGATCATCTTCTACAACAAGAACATTAATCATTGATTGTTTATTTTGCATAATTGTATCCTTTTTATTTGTTTGCCAAGTTATTGCTTCTATATTATTGGGATAATTTTTTTCTAATTGATTCATAATTATCAACCTTTATTCAAAACGAAATGCTAAAAACCTATTTTCACTTTTTCGAGAATAGTAAATAGCAACGGATTTACGTTCTTTCTTTTTCACTTCGTCAAATTCTGACTTCAATTCTTCTGATGTAGCAACAAATGCTTTGCCAACCCGAGTGATTACATCACCAGTACGCAAGCCGTTTAATGCAGCCAAACTATTGCGACGCACATTAAGCAACAAAACTCCTTCCACATCGTCGAGGGCATATTTTTCGCGAACTGCAGGCGTAATAGAAACAAGTTCCGCTCCTAATTCTTCGTCCGTCTTAGGTTCTATAGGTTTTTCCTCGACACCATCCTCCTGTCTAGCAGCAAAAGAATCTTTCTGTAACTTTTCGACTTTAATTTTCTTAGTTATCAGCTTGCCTTCTCGCCAAATTTTTACCGGTACGCTTTTTCCAACTTTGGTTTCAGCTACAATTCTTGGCAAATTACGCATTTCAATAATGTCTTGTTTATTGAACTCTAAGATTAAATCACCTGCACGAATACCCGCCTTATCTGCTGGTTTTCCAGGCACCACACGTTCTACTAAAGCGCCTAATTTATTATTACGACCAATACTTTCTGCAATTGCATCATCTACAGGCGCTATTTGCACACCAATCAAACCACGTTCAACCTGACCACTTTCTACTAGCTGATTAACAACAGATTGCGCCAAATTCGAAGAAATTGAAAAACCAACACCTACGCTACCGCCACTAGGCGACAATATGGCTGTATTCACGCCAATGACTTCGCCATCCAAGTTAAATAATGGGCCGCCTGAGTTACCACGGTTAATAGCGGCATCACTTTGTATATAATTATCATAACGCCCTGATTGAATATTTCTGCCAAGAGCTGAGACAATGCCAGTAGAGGCGCTGGCTCCACCCTCTAAGCCAAACGGATGACCTATAGCGATAACCCAGTCACCCACTCTCGAATTATCATCATTTCCCCAAGGCACAAAAGGCAATGGTTGTTCAACTTCTATCTTAAGAACTGCTAAATCAGTTTCTTTATCTGTGCCAACCAATTTAGCATCATATTCTTGCTTATTCGCTAACGTGACTGTAATTTCTTCGCCATTTTCAATGACATGATTATTTGTCACCACATACCCATCAGCAGAAATAATAAAACCAGAACCGATCCCTAAACGACGCTTACGTTGTTGTTGTGGTGCTTGTTCTTGAGGTCTGCGTTTAAAAAACTCTTCAAAAGGGGAACCTGGAGGGAAATTAAAACCAGGCGGGACAGTTGATTTTGGCACACCGCGTATAGCCACGTGTACAACTGCAGGGCTAATTCTTTCAATTAAATCAGCGAAACCTACTTTGGGAGCAAAGTCTTGGATAGTAGTTTTCGCTTCTAGGATTTTTTGTGATGATTGACTAAAGCTGACTGTATTAACTAAAAAAAGTGTTGCTATCGTACTACAGAATACAATTTTTTTAATATTAACCTTTGGAAAAAGATTTGAATTAACTTTCATTTACTGCCTCTAAAATATTAACTATAAGAATTCTTCATATAGGGACATTTTAGTACTTAACTACAATTTAGGGGTTAAGCTTAGTTAATATTTTGACTTTTTTTTAATCAAAACATGTACGTATTTAGCGTACCTCTGCTGCCTCAACATGCTCTTTGTAAAGCTGGGCCTGGATTTTCTTATCTTTAGTTTCTAACACCGTTTTAACAACTCCCTTTGTTAAATGCGGTGAAAACATCTGAATAAAATCATAAACATAATTTCTTAGTTGACTTTGTGATCTAATTGCCAAACTAGTTACACTCGAATCAAACAAATGGCGCGCATCTAACACCTGCAAATCACCATCTTGTTTACGGTCATATGCCATTCTTGCACACAAACCAATACCTAATCCATTTCGAACATATGTCTTAATAACTTCTGCATCCGCTGCTGTTAAAACCACATCTAAATCTAAATTTTTATTTTTAAATGCTTTATTAATTACTGAGCGATCCGCAACACCAAACACATAAGTAATCACTGGGTATTCCGCAATGGCTTCAACTGTCAACATATCCTCTTGAGCTAAAGGATGTCCTTTGGGCACCATGACACAACGATTCCATCGATAACATGGTAATAACAACAAATCACTAAAGAGCTCTAACGCCTCAGTAGCAATACCAATATCTGCTTCTCCAGAAGCGGTCATCGCTGCAATTTGCTCCGGAGTACCCTGATGTATCTGTAATGCAACTTTTGGGTATTTTTCACGAAATTGGCTAATCACTTTAGGCAAAACATAACGGGCCTGTGTGTGTGTAGTAGCAATTGATAGTGTCCCTTTGTCTGGGTCGGCAAAATCAGCTGCTTGTTTTTGCACATTATCCACTAATGACAGAATTTTTCGAAAATCATCAACAATGCTTTTGCCAGCTGGACTTAAACCATCGATAAGCTTGCCATTGCGCTCAAAGATTTGGATTCCTAATTCTTCTTCTAAAAGTTTGACTTGACTACTTATGCCAGGCTGGGAAGTAAACATTTTTTCTGAAGCAGCTGTGACACTCATTCCAGAATCTATGATTTCAATAACATATTCTAACTGGCGTAATTTCATTAGCAAAAATATCTAAATACGTTAGTTACGAATGGCCTTGCTTTGCTCTTTCTTCTAGCATTCGTTTACGCTTACTACACTGAGTTTTTATTTCGCAAATATCACAAGCACCATCAAGACCTTCAATAGCATTTAAACCACCACAACTACCCTTGATTGACTTGCCAGCAATTATGTAACCAACCGCCATAATTGTCATAATAAAAAGAAATACAGCAAATGTAACGATCACAATCATCATGTAAAAACCTTTCTTATATTAAAATTACAACACAGCAACTGCTGCTAATTAACTAAATACTGTTCAAACGATTCAGAGTATAAGACCTGATACTCTTGCTCATCATTTCCATCAATTAAGGGTGTTCTAAAAATAAATAATGCTGGGATTTTTTTCTTTTCAGCAAAATCTAAGGCTTCTTCACCCATAACCATAAATGCTGTGGCTAATGCATCCGCCCTAGCTGCAACTGGATCAATTACTGTAACCGCAGCCAAATTATGTTCAATTGGTTTTGATATTCGCGGATCAATAGTATGTGAATAACGTTTACCATCAATCAAATGAAAGTTCCTATAATCACCTGAACTTGCAACCGCAACGCCTGATACATCAATTAATGCTTGCAAACTATTGTTTGACTCAGGCTTTTCCACAGCTAGTCGCCACGCTTTACCTTTAGAGTTCAAACCTTCGGCTTTAAGTTCACCGCCAATATCGACTAAATGATTCTTACAACCAGAAACAATTAAATAGTTCGACACTAAATCAACCGCATAACCTTTAGCAATAGCCGAAAAGTCGACTTCAACTTGCGGATGCGTTTTACGTAATTGAGTAAAAGAACTATCAAACTTAAGTTTGTTAAAACCAACGTATTCAGAAATTTGAGCTAACACTTCTGTCGAAGGAATTGCTGGAGACTCAGTAAGTGATTTTAATTTATTTGTACCAAAACCCCATTGCTCTACTAATGGCTGCACGGTGACATCCAATGCTCCGTTAGTTTCATTTGAGACACGCTGCGCTACCGAAAAAACATACAGTAAGCCATCACTTACGTTTTGAAATTCAGTGCTAGTTGAACGATTAAACTTCATTAGTTCTGAGTCTTGGATATACGTCGACATCGACTGATTTACCGATTCCATTATCGGCAATAATTCGGCTTGCCAAGCTTCAGCACCTTTATCATCATCACAAATCAATGACACTGTATAATCAGTACCCATGATTGGGCCAGAAAATTTTACTAATTTAGGCCCACGGTCACAGGCAGCAGCCAAAACAAGCAAACCTATTGATAGCCCAGAAATAAATAGCTGGCGAGGCCAGCTATTTATTATTTTCTTTGTGGATTTGTATATAGGTTTATCCACCAAAATCATCCAACATAATATTTTCATCTTCAACGCCTAGATTATGCAACATATCTATAACCGCTGCATTCATCATCGGTGGTCCACACATATAGAACTCGCAATCTTCTGGAGCTTCATGATCTTTTAGATAATTTTCCAGCAATACATTATGGATAAAACCAGTATCACCTTCCCAATTATCCTCTGGCTGAGGATCAGATAAAGCAACATACCAATCAAAATTATCATTTTCCGATGCTAGCGTATCGAAATCATTCACATAGAACATTTCTTTCTTACTACGAGCACCATACCAAAACGTCATTTTACGCTGCGTTTTAATACGACGCAGCTGGTCGAAAATGTGTGAACGCATTGGTGCCATTCCAGCACCACCACCAACAAACACCATTTCAGCTTCCGTTTCTTTCGCAAAGAATTCACCAAAAGGACCCGAAATTTCGACTTCATCACCTTCTTTCAAATTAAAGATATATGAAGACATAATACCTGGGGAAATACCTTGAGTGCCTGGCGGTGGTGAAGCAATACGCACATTCAGCATAATTATCCCTTCTTCTTCAGGATAATTAGCCATTGAATATGCACGTTCAACTTTTTCTGTCACTGTTGATTCATACTGCCACAAGTTAAAGTGATCCCAATCACCTTTATATTCGTCTTGTACTGCGAACTCTGTGTATTGCAGTTTATGCGGTGGGCAAGCAATTTGAATATAACCACCAGCACGGAAAGGTACATCTTCGCCTTCAGGTAATTCTAAAACTAACTCTTTAATAAACGTCGCAACATTGTCATTCGAGCGAACTTTACACATCCACTTTTTAACACCAAAGACCTCTTCAGGCACTTCGATTTTCATATCTTGCTTCACTGCAACTTGGCATGACAGCCTGTCACCTTCAGCAGCTTCACGCTTAGTAATATGTGATGTTTCCGTTGGCAAAATAGAACCGCCACCTTCATGCACTTTCACTTTACATTGCGCACACGTACCACCACCGCCACAAGCCGATGGAACAAATAATTTGCTATCTGCAAGTGCGCCTAATAATTTACTACCAACGGGAACTTCAATTGTTTTTTCACCGTTAATTTCAATATTGACATTGCCACTAGCAACCAAACGGCTTTTAGCAAAAATAATAATCGAGACTAATGCAATCACGATGATCGTGAAGAACACTACACCTAAACCGACTGTTAACATGTTTGAACCTCTTTAATTCTTCGTGCTTGTACTGCGTTATAACTTGATGCCTGAGAAGGCCATAAAGCCTAGAGACATCAAACCAACAGTAATAAAGGTAATACCTAAACCCTGCAAACCATCAGGCACATCACTATATTTGAGCTTTTCACGAATACCTGCAAGTGCCGCAATCGCTAGCGCCCAACCAAACCCTGAACTTGCACCATAAACAACACTTTCGCTGAAGTTATAGTCTCGTTCCACCATGAATAATGTGCCACCCAAAATCGCACAATTTACAGTAATCAATGGCAAGAAAATTCCTAATGCACTGTGAAGAACAGGTGCGAAACGATCTAAAACCATCTCCAAAATCTGTACCATTGCCGCTATCACACCGATATAACTAAGCAAGCCTAAAAAGCTTAAATCAACTTCTGGCAAGCCTGCCCAAGCAAGCGCACCGTCTTTCAATAGATATTGATAAATAAGGTTATTTGCTGGAATTGTAATACCTTGTACAAAAATCACAGCCACACCTAAACCAATAGCAGTCGAGATTTTTTTCGAAACGGCTAGGAATGTACACATTCCCAAGAAAAAGGATAAAGCCAGATTCTCAATAAAAACCGACTTTACTGCTAAACTAACGAGTTCCATTAGTGAGCCTCCGCATTATGTGCATTTTGCAGTTCATAATCAGGTTCTTCAACTTGATCTTTCTTCCAAGAGCGAATTGCCCAAATCGTTAAGCCAATAACAAAAAACGCACTCGGTGGTAGCAACATCAAGCCATTAGTTTGATACCAACCACCTTCAGTTACAGGCTTCAAGATTGTATAACCAAGCAATGTTCCTGATCCTAGCAATTCTCTAACTGTACCTACAACAATCAAAATAAAACTATAACCAAGGCCATTACCAATACCATCAAGGAACGATAAGCCTGGACCATTTTTCATCGCAAAGGCTTCAGCACGACCCATCACAATACAATTTGTAATAATCAGTCCAACGAAAACAGACAATGTTTTGCTGATTTCAAATGCATATGCTTTCAAGAACTGGTCAACCACGATAACCAATGAGGCGATAATCACCATTTGCACAATGATTCGGATACTTGATGGTATGTGATTTCGAATTAAACTTATCGAGAAGTTTGAGCAAGCAACAACACTGATAACTGCCAAACACATAACAAGTGATACTGACAGCTTTGACGTGACCGCCAAAGCAGAACAAATACCTAAAATTTGTAAGCCAATAGGATTATTAGCAAAAATTGGATCAAATAAAACACTTTTAGTAGAAGGATTAGCCATTGTTAGCCTCCGCATCTTTTGCAAGCTTTTTCAAGAAAGGACCGAATCCATTTTCTCCGACCCAAAAACGTACTAAATTAGTTACACCATCACTAGTGATCGTCGCACCTGCTAAACCATCAACTTCATATTTAGCACCTTCGGCGGCAATACCTTTTGTGACAGTAAACGCTGGCTTGCCTTGATCATCATAGATCAGTTTACCTTGCCAACTTTCTTGCCATGAACGGTTTTGAATTTCACCACCTAAACCCGGCGTTTCATTATGTTCATAGAACGTCACATCTTCGATAGTTCTGCCATCAGTTTTTAGCGCGACAAAACCATACATTGTTGACCAAAGACCATATCCCTTAATAGGAATAATCACTTTAGTAACAATGTCGTTATTTTTAACTAAATATATTTTACCGACATTTGCACGACGGCCAATAGACGCAATATCTTGTCCAGTATTTAAATCAATACTTAATTCAGGGTCTTTCGAAGCTTTGCGCTGATTGTACTTATCAACATCAAGTTCTGTCGTGTATTCGCCTGTATTTAAATCAACCAAACGTGCTTCAACTCCCTCAAAGCGCTGCTCAATTGTTTGTGACTCATCGGTTAAACCTGCAACCGATAAAATATTTTTTTGTAAATCAACTAAACGATTTAACTGCTGGCGAGGCTTCAACACCGTCGCCGCGACAGAAACAAGTACTGAACAAACCAAACATAATAAAAACGCAACAATAAATGTTTTGCCTATACTGTCATTCGACATTGCGGCTAAACCTTTTTTCTTTGGTTCTGTGAGTTGCTCTTGCTCATTTACAACATCATTTTCGTTAGAGTTAGACATAACGCTTCTCCCGACGACGCATATTAGATTGAATCACCGCCCAATCAATGAGTGGTGCGAATAAATTAGCGAATAGAATTGCCAACATAATACCTTCAGGGAAAGCTGGGTTAACAACTCGAATTAATACCGTCATAAGACCAATAACGATACCAAAGATAAATCGACCCATATCCGTCATGGATGCACTCACCGGGTCAGTTGCCATATACACCATGCCAAATGCGAAACCACCGATAGTTAAGTGCCAATACCATGGAACTGCAAACATCTTGTTTGTTTCACTGCCAACCAAGTTAAGCAATAAACTTGTCGCGACCATGCCAACTAAAACACCTAACATAATTCGCCAGGAAGCAACTTTAGTGTATAGAAGGAAGATTGCTCCAATACCAATGGCTATTAAAGATGACTCACCGATGGAGCCTGAAATATTACCAAATAACGTATCTTGCCAAATAAACGCTTCTTGCAGTCCTTCAAAACCTTGAGAAGCAGCAACACTTAGTGCTGTTGGCATTGTAAAACCGTCTACAGCAACCCAAACAGCATCACCAGTGATTTGCGCCGGATATGCAAAATATAAGAATGCACGAGCGGTTAACGCTGGGTTAAGGAAATTCATTCCTGTTCCGCCGAAGACTTCTTTACCCAAGATCACACCAAAACTAATACCTACAGCAACTTGCCATAATGGAATTGTTGGCGGAACGATCAAGCTAAATAAGATAGACGTTACAAAGAAACCTTCACTGACTTCATGACGACGAATCGTACAGAATAAAATTTCCCAGAAAATACCGACTGCGAAAGTCACTGCATAAATCGGCAACCAATACCAAAAGCCATGAAAGAAGTTATCCAATAGACTGTCTGGATTCACACCCAAGCCAAAGAAGCGCAATAATTCACCGCGCCAACCCTGAATCTCAGTAAGAGACAATGCTTGAAGCGCTTCATTAGCTTGCAAGCCAACGTTATAAGAACCAAACAATACACATGGCATCGCCGCAATCCATACAAAAATCATCACACGCTTTAGATCAATACTATCGCGTACGTGCGTTCTGCCTTTATTGACATCTTCAGGTGAATAGAAAAGTGTATCGATTGCTTCAAAAAAAGCATACCACTTCTCATGCTTTCCGCCCGGCATCACATGTGGGCGGATATTATCGAGTGTTCGTTTTAAAAATGACATTTAACCCTCCAACTCGATTTGAGTAAGGTTTTCACGAAAAACAGGGCCAAAATCATGTTTGCCCGGATCAACATATGTAAATAACGCAAGATCTTCTTCAACTAGTTCAAGACCACCTAGTTGCTGCAATGTATCAGTATCTTTAACAACAATAGCTTTTAACAGCGGAGTTGGCAAAATATCTAAAGGCATAACCTGCTCATAAACACCAATTGGAACAATTGGGCGCGGGCTACCATTTTGACTTGAAGTTAAGTTAAACAACTTACCTCGTCCAAAAATACTGGATAAGAATGCATTGGTTTTAGAGAAACGATTAGCACCTGGTGCAATCCAACCCATAAAGCGGCGTTCACGATCTTCATCAATAACTGTTATTTGCTGATCATAACGACCTAAATAAGCAACTGTATCTTCTGCAACAGAGCCATTTAACACTGAACCACTAATCAATCTATTTTCACCATCATGGATTGATTCAGAAACCAACTCAATTATATCAGCGCCTAATTGAGTTCGAAGCAATCGTGGTGAATCCACTTTTGGGCCACCAAGCGCAATAACTCGGTTAGTATCTAATCTGCCCAAAACAAATAATTTACCAATAGCAATCACATCTTGGTAGCCAACCGTCCACACAGTTCGATTAGCGTTTACTGGCATAACAAAATGAATGTGAGTGCTCGCATTACCAGCTGGGTGAGGACCGGAAAATTCAGACACTTGAATTCCTTTTGATGTTGGAATTTCAACGCCTGCGGCTTTGCATAAATGCACAGGTACGTCAAAGCTCGTCAATACATCTAAACCTTGCTTAAATGCTTCTTTTTCTTCAGCAATCACAATCTGCGGATTAGCAGACAACGGATTCGTGTCAATTGCTGTAACAAAAATTGCATCAGCTTTAGCATCTACTGCAGGGATTTTATTGAATGGGCGTGTTCTAAAGGCTGTCCACATGCCTGATTGAATTAAGTTTTCACGCAACTTATCATCACTTAATGACGACAAGTCAGAGGCTTCATATGATTGAAATTCGACTTGATCTTTGCCCGACTTTTCAATAACAACAGATAATAATGCTCTTTTTTCGCCGCGATTTACCTCAACCACCTTACCAGCGGCAGGCGCTGTGACAAAAACACCAGGAGTTTTTTTATCTTCGAATAAAGGCTGACCTAATTTTACTGTGTCGCCGACTTTAACAAGCATTGTCGGCTTCAAGCCAATATAGTCATTACCTAAGACAGCCACTTTTGTGACTACACGACCCTCATCAATCCGTTGATCTGGCGTGCCTAAAATGGGCAAATCAAGGCCCTTGGATAGGTTAAATACCAACTTACTGTACCTCTACAATTGAGCTGTTTTCAGTCTAACTTCTCACTGATCGCGAGAATAAAAGTCAAACAAAAAAAAGTCTTTGGTTGTTTCAACAATTGGGCTCAAATTATACAAGTTTGCAAAACGTCTACAAGCCCAGTCTCAATGTTTATTCCATTGTTTTTTTCGAATAATAATGAAAAAAAAGGGTACAAAAAAAACAGCTTTATGGGAAAAACCGATAATAGATAAAAAAAATAAACCCTGAAATTATAAAAAGATCAATAATTACAATGAGTTAACATAGACCCAGCTTTTCTAATTAAAAAACTTCGGAAAAACAACATAAATAAAACTATCACAATAAGGGTGGACGTGAGAATTTTTATGTTTATCATGACCACTTAATAAAACAATTGAGCAGAAACCGCTAAATTCTGGTCCAAAATTTATGAATACTGAAAAAGTTATATTTGCATTTTTTGTAATCCTTGCATTCACTCTAAACTTCGGTTTTTTTATTGGTGACTTTGACAATGTCGCCCATCATGATATTTATGAACTTTATGCTGCAATTGTTGTAGGCATTATTGCTACTATTTTAAAGCTAGGCGATAGATCTCAACTTGGTGCGGTGGTATTAGCTTCTAGCCTAGTATCTGTCATTCAATTAATCATTGCTGCGATTATTTGGATGCTTGCAACTAAAGATGGTTTTTCAATTGACAACGCAACCATGGCAAGCATTGTTTCTTTTAGTGGTGGTGCATTAGCAGCCAACGTTATTTCTGTCATCTTACTCATCACTGAAACATCACTAACTAAACGCTAAGTGAGCACTCACCTTACTATCTGAATATGGATCAATTACTCATTCAATAAGTAGTTACCATGTCCAACAACGTTATATTTTTAGTTCTAAGGCGGATGCGCCGACCATTGATCGCTTTGATCGTGGTCTACGCAATCTCAACCTTTGTTTTAACTCTAATCCCTGGAATTGACCCTGATGGCAATCCATGGAAAATGAGTATTTTTCAGGCGTTCTATTTTGTCAGCTTTATGGGCTCTACGATTGGGTTTGGTGAAATTCCATATCCATTCACTGACGAACAACGTTACTGGGTTCTAGTGTGCATCTATACTTCAGTGGTAGCTTGGTTATATGCCATTGGTAGCATGTTAACACTAATCCAAGAAGCCACTTTTCGCCAATCAGTAACAATGCAGCAGTTTTCTCGCTCCATTCGCAGATTAAAATCGCCTTTCTTCATCATCTGTGGTTATGGTGATACTGGCCGAATGCTCACCAAAGGATTAACTGATTTAGGCTTTATTGTGGTTGTTCTCGATAAAAATGAAAATGACATCAAAGCAATCCCTTTAAGTGATTTTAAAGCACCGGTATACAGTCTGAATGCTGACTTTTCCGTGCCTGAAGTACTAATTCGCGCAGGTATCAAAAAACGAAAATATTGCCAAGGGATCGTCGCGCTTTCTCCTGATGATCATACAAATTTAAAAGTCGCGGTAGCTACAAAATCACTAAACCAAGATTTGCTGACCGTCACGCGCGCCGAAGATGAGAAAGAAATCGCCAACCTAAAATCTTTTGATACCGATGTAATCATTAATTCAAATGAATTATTCGCTGAGCGACTAGTTGCGGCCATGGATAATCCTACGGGTGAGGCTATTGCCCGATGGCTAATCAATCAACAGCAGGTTGATCTGGAAAAAGTAGATATTCCAGAAGTTCAAGACGACGATGTTGAAACTAACATTCAAAAAAACGCAAACAATATCGACTCTTCAACTCATGCAGTACCGCGTTCAGGCAGATGGATAATCTGTGGTTATGGCAGATTCGGCAGGACACTAAAAAATTATCTTGATGCACAACAAGTAGAAACCATCATTGTAGAAGAATCGGGTAGTGCTGCGGACTTGCCCAAAGATTTTATAGATGGCAAAGGTACTGAAGCGGACACCTTAGAAAAAGCTGGCATTTATGAAGCTGTTGGCTTAATCGCTGGCACCAAAGATGATGCTAATAATCTATCGATTTTACTAACGGCTAAAAACATGAATGACCGTTTGTTTACTGTAGGCCGACTGAATGAATTAAATAACTTATTACTTTATAGCAGTGCCAAGCCCAATATGACATTAAGGAATCGTCAATTAATGTCAGATGCTATTTTAACGCGCATTACTCGACCACTAGTTACCCGTTTTTTGCGCGAGCTGCCTAAACTTTCAGCCAAGCGCACAAGAAAACTATATAGCCGTATTGCTTTGCTTACCGCAGGAGAACGTCCAGTGACATGGCGAATTTCAATTAATTCCAAAGAAGCGCCCGCAATCACCGAAACATTGGAAAAAGGTCATACAATTACGCTAAAACAACTATTAAGCAATCCATTAAGCGGGCATGCGGGTCGTTCATGCTGCTTAATGATTCGTCGCAGTGGTCATATTGAAATCATGCCTGATGAAGATATTGAACTGATGCTAAATGATGAAATCCTACTCTGCGGAACAAAATCAGAATCACGATATACAAAGTGGCAAACTCGAAACATTGAACTACTAGAAAACAATATTTTTGAAAAGTGCCACACTATTCCTTTGCTGAGATGGCTAAAAAGAAGAGAGCAGCATCAAATAAAAGTCAAACAAGAAACTGAAAAAAATACAATCAACTTAATCAATCAAAAAAAGACCGAAACGAATAATATCGAAGCCCAAGACTAAAGCGACTTTTTAATCTATTTACGAACAATAAAGATTTAGTTTCGTCCGTATAAATCCTCAAAACGGACAATATCATCCTCACCCAAATATGAACCTGATTGCACCTCAATCAATTCCAATGGGATTTTTCCTGGATTTTCTAGTGAATGAATTGCACCTAGAGGAATAAACACCGATTCATTCTCTGACAAAAGCTTTTCTTCATCATCAATACGAACCTTTGCAGAACCACTAACAACAACCCAATGCTCAGCACGATGGTGATGTTTTTGCACAGACAATTTCGCACCGGGCTTAACGGTGATGCGCTTCACTTGGAATCGCTCTCCCGCGTCCATTGAATCATAATGACCCCAAGGACGATAAACAATTCGATGGAATTGATGTTCAACCCTGCCGCTCTGGACAATCTCTTGAACGATTTGTTTTACATTTTGAGCTTCTTGCTTATTCGTAACCAATACTGCGTCTTTGGTATTAACTACGACCACATCATCAACACCTAAAACAGCAACTAATTTATCTTCCGTATAAACATAATTATTATGACTGTTCTTTGCCAAGACATCTCCATTAAAGACATTGCCTTGAGCATCTGGCTCTAACACTTCAGCCAAACTTGACCAACTACCCAAATCACTCCAACCGACATCAATAGGAACAACATAGGCATGTTCTGTTACTTCCATCACGGCATAATCAACTGATTCACCTGGGCAATCATGAAAAGCTTTCTCATCAATACGAATAAACTCCAAATCCAATTTCTTGCCCCGCCATGCTTTCTGACAAGCAGTCAAAATATCTAGTCTATGTTGCTCAAGTTCTTGCAAATAATCTTTAGCGGAAAACATAAACATCCCACTATTCCATAGATAACTTCCGGATGAGACGTATTTTTCTGCAGTTTTCGTATCAGGCTTTTCAACAAAAGCTTGCACCTTATTCAACTTGTCCGCTTGCGGTGAATCCGCCTGAATATAACCGTAACCAGTCGCTGGAGCCGTTGGAACAATACCAAAAGTCAGCAATTGCCCTGCATCAAGTTGCTCATATGATTGCTGCACGACGGTTCTAAAACCTTGTGAATCTTGAATCAAATGGTCCGCTGCCAACACTATCAACATAGCTTCAGGGTCATCTTCTAACGCCTGAAGTGCTGCTAAACAAATAGCAGGCGCAGTATTTCGACCACAAGGTTCAAGGATAATTCCATTATGATCAACCCCAATCTGTCTCAGTTGTTCTCCGGCTATGAACCGATGTTCATTGTTACAGACTACAATTGGCGCTGCATGCTTTACTCCCTCTAAACGAGTAAGAGTTTCTTGCAGCATCGTGCCTTGTCCGCCTGTTAAGTTCAAAAATTGCTTAGGATAAGCGCCTCGGGATAATGGCCATAATCGCGTTCCTGAACCGCCTGCAATAATAACTGGATGTAACATATAACTATCAGAAAACCTTTATTTTATGTCTTATGGGTTTATGTTTTAGGCAAGTATACTAGCATCTTGCAACTGAGCTATATAAGCTGCGACACCAACATTTACATTTGCAAACTCTTGCGTAAAACCTCCTTCAGATTGCAACTTCGAAAGGTCCGCTTGCGTATAGCTTTGATATTTACCCACCAATGCTTCCGGAAAATCAATATATTTAATTAAACCTTCACCAACCCAGTCAGCGACAGTTTTATTTTCGGAATTAATTGCATTTAGGGTTGCCGCAGCCACTTCATTAAAACTGCCTGCAGCACCGGTACCTGCATTAAAAATTCCGCTGCACTCGGGATTATCCAAAAAGTGAAAATTAACCTTCACAATATCATCAACCCAAACAAAATCGCGTAATTGCTCGCCATCGGCATATCCACCACTGCCAGCAAAAAGCTTCACATAACCGTTTTCGTTGAACTGATTATAAAAATGAAAAGCAACTGAAGCCATGCGACCTTTATGCGATTCACCACGTCCATATACATTAAAATAACGCAGGCCAACGACTTGTGCCACTAGTGTAGACCAATGACGACGTAAATATCGATCAAATAGCAACTTTGAATATGCATAGGCGTTCAATGCTTGCTCATTCTTAGGATCTTCAACAAAAACGGAATTTCCGCCATAGGTTGATGCCGATGATGCATAGATAAATTGCACATATTGTTGCTGGCAATAATGAAAAACAGCTTTCGAATATTCGTAGTTGTTTTCCATGATGTATTTTCCATCAGCCTCCATAGTATCTGAACATGCTCCTTGATGGAAAATGGCTTGCGCGCCCGCTAAACGACAATCCTTTGTTTTAACAAGCGCCAAAAAGTCATCTTTATCTATATAATCAAGAAATGAACAATCTTGAATATTGCGACATTTATTGCCATCACTTAGATCATCCACCACCAAAATTTCAGTCACGTCACGTTGATTCAAACTTCGAACTAAATTTGAACCAATAAAACCCGCTCCACCTGTGACGATAATCATTATTTACGCTCCAAAATTCGTTCTATTATCATAATTTGTTTATGCTGGCATATCCGCCAAACGTGTAGAAATTTCTTCCACTGTTGCCGTTGCTGTTCCCACTTTACCAACAACCACACCAGCTGCAGCATTGGCAAATGCCAAACGTTCGGCATAATTCATATCTGAAACCAAACCCAGGGCTATAGTTGCAATCACTGTATCGCCTGCCCCACTGACATCAAACACTTCTCGAGTTTTTGCGGTTGAATGAATATGCTTACCCTCAACAAACAAACTCATACCTTGCTCACTACGAGTTACTAATATTGAATCTAAACCTAATTGATCTCGCAAGGCAATTGCTTTTTCCTCAAACTCTGACTCTTGCTGAACCTCACCAACAACCGCTGTAAACTCTTTAGAATTTGGCGTAATTAAACTGGCACCTCGATAGCGAGAAAAGTCTGACCCTTTTGGATCAACTACTACAGGAGTGTTAGCGGCCTTTGCCAATGAAATCATCTCACTAACATGCTCTAAACCGCCTTTACCATAGTCAGACAAAATCACAACATCCGCTTCAGAAAGCTTATTACGATAATTATCAAGACACTGCACTAACACTTCATCAGTAGGTTTTTTTTCAAAATCAGCCCTTAACAATTGCTGATTTTGGGCAATCATTCTCAGTTTTTCTGTTGTTTGAATGCTCCGATCTTTATTAAAAAATACTTCTGCACCAAAATTTTTCACTAACGTTTCTAACTCATGAGCCGTATCATCATCGCCCACTACAGATAACAATTGTGCTTTTGCGCCAAGAGCGGCAATATTATTTGCTACATTAGCTGCACCACCCGCGCGAGACTCTTTTTTAGAAACTGCTAAAACCGGCACTGGTGCTTCTGGCGAGATACGATCTACGGAACCAAACCAATAGCGATCCAACATAACATCGCCAACAATGAGAACACATAAATCTTGAAATTGATTTGCTTGAAGTTTCATTTGACTAAAGTTCCAGTTAACGGCCAATGCCATAATAATCAAAACCCGCTGCACGAATTTGCATTGGGTCAAAAATATTACGCCCATCAAAAATTACATGTTGGCCCATTAATTCTTTCATGCGCTGTAAATCGGGGCTGCGGAAATTCTTCCATTCAGTCGCAATCAATAACCCATCAACCCCAGCTAAGGTCTCATAATAGTCATCCAACGTGATGAAATCATCTCTGCCAGCATAAATACGGTGAGCCTCTTGCGCTGCAACAGGATCATAGGCCACTACACTTGCACCACGTTCCCATAAACCCTCAATCATCACACGGCTTGGCGCTTCACGCATATCATCAGTATTCGGTTTAAACGCCAGCCCCCAAATTGCAAACTTCTTGCCTTTTATATCACCATAATGTGCATCAATTTTTGATAGTAGCACTTTCTTTTGATCAAAATTAACCGCCTCAACAGCAGCCAAAACTCGAGCATCATAATCTTGCTCTTGCGCAGTACGATGCAAGGCCTGCACATCTTTTGGAAAACATGAACCACCATAACCACAACCTGGGTAAATAAAATGATATCCAATACGTGGATCAGAACCAATCCCTTGTCTAACCAACTCAATATCGGCATTCAATTTTTCAGCAAGATTCGACAACTCATTCATAAATGAAATTTTAGTCGCTAACATGGCATTGGCCGCATACTTTGTTAGCTCAGCAGAAGGAATATCCATCACAATTAAACGTTCATGATTACGATTAAATGGCGTATATAAGTTGCGCATTAATTCCACAGCACGATCATCCTTATCATCAACACCGACGACAACACGATCAGGCTTCATAAAATCATTAATCGCTGCGCCTTCTTTTAAGAATTCGGGATTAGATGCTACACCAAACTGCACATTAACACCGCGATTATCCAGCTCTTCTTGAATCGCATTGCGTACTTTTTCAGCTGTACCCACAGGTACTGTGGACTTAGTAACAACCAACAAATAACCATTTAAACTCTGGCCGATTTGACGGGCCACATCTATCACATAGCGTAAATCAGCAGAGCCATCCTCATCAGGAGGTGTCCCAACTGCAATAAATAATACGTCACTTTCCACACGCTCATCAGCACCGATCGCATCTCTGATATCTGTGGTAAACGATAATCTACCAGCATCAATATTACTTTTAACTAAGCTGTCTAAACCTGGCTCATAAATAGGAATCTCTCCTTGCTGCAATGCGTCAATTTTCTTTTGATCCAAATCAACACAAAGAACATCATTACCCACTTCGGCAAAACACGTCCCCGAGACCAGACCAACATAACCCGTGCCTATAACTGCAATTTTCATAGAAAAATATTGATTGTAATAATTTTGAGTTCATATTTTACCTGACTTAGAAATTGTAAGTCGACACAATCCTCTAGTTTTCAATGACTCACTTCAAAAAATAAACAAAAATAGGTATTCTCTGCGTACTAATAATAATTCATAAAATTTGCTGAGGAGAAAATTATGAGAAAAACCGCTTTGTATTTGCGGCACGGTGCACCTCTATGCACTTTACTTTTATACCTATCCACCATTTCAAACGTTGCTTTCGCGTCAAGTGAAATCAATTCAGGCGATACCGCTTGGATGCTAACTGCATCCGCACTAGTCTTATTCATGTTATTACCTGGCTTATCTTTATTTTATGCAGGCTTGGTTCGCTCAAAGAATGTCCTTTCAGTTTTGATGCAATGCTTTACTATTGCTTGTGCTATGTCATTGTTATGGTTTGTTGCTGGTTATAGCCTCGCTTTCAGTGGCGACGGAGCTTTCATCGGCAATTTAGATAAAGCATTTCTACAAGGAATGAGTTTTGATAGCGTCCAAGGCACAATTCCTGAATCTGTTTTCGTTGTCTTCCAAATGACATTCATCATGATTACGCCTGCATTATTTGTTGGCGGCTTTGCAGAACGAATGAATTTTGGCGCGATGTTAGTTTTTTCTATTTTATGGTCACTCTTAGTCTATGTGCCCATTTGTCACTGGGTATGGGGCGGTGGCTGGCTAGCAGAGAAAGGTTTATTAGATTTTGCTGGGGGCACTGTCGTTCATATTACTGCAGGTGTGACAGCCCTAATGATTGCTATTGTCATTGGCAACCGCAAAGGCTTCCCAGAAAAGCCAATGCTGCCTCATAATTTAACAATTACGGTTGCAGGCGCTGGAATGCTTTGGTTTGGCTGGTTTGGCTTCAATGGCGGTTCACAATTATCTGCTGACGGTGGCGCTGGTATGGCAATGTTAGTAACGCACTTAAGTGCTGCTGCAGGCTCATTAGCATGGATGACAATAGAATGGATTAAACATAAAAAACCCAGTGTTTTAGGCATCGTGACAGGCATGGTCGCTGGGCTTGGCACTATCACGCCTGCCTCAGGCTTTGTTGGCCCTGTTGGAGGGGTACTGATTGGCCTATGTGGTGGTACCGTTTGTTACTTTGCTACCCAGCTGATTAAAAACTCTTTAAAAATTGATGACTCGCTCGATGTTTTCCCTGTCCATGGTGTGGGAGGAGCATTAGGCACTATACTAGCAGCCATATTCATCTCATCTGCATGGGGAGGAAATGGTGGTGACGCCTCAATAGGCATTCAAGTTATTGGCGTTATAGCCACTGCTGGTTATACGGCGATCGTATCGTTAATTTTACTCAAGTTAGTCAGCATATTCATTCCACTTCGAGCAGATGAAGATACTGAAGAACAAGGCTTAGATATCATTCAACATGGAGAGTCTGGATATAATAAAATAACGTAAACTTAAAAAATAAGCTCAAAATAAAGGCGCCATATAGGCGCCTTTATTTTTAAATACTCTATAAAATCATTCGTCATGAGGTTGTTTCACACCACTTAATCGCCTCTTGTAAACAATTAATTATATGGTATCCCGAAGTAGACTTAACTTTCGTAGCAGCCATATCTAGAAATTCTTTTGGCAGATTATTGTTATCAAAAAATTTATTCAAAGCCTCTTCCAAGCCACTATTTGCAAGTTCAAAATTCTCTAACATGAAATGGACTCTCACTCTTTCCAAACTAGCCCATATCCTAAATGTGCTTTCAATTTCATTTCCAGGGATCTTTACTTTCGCAGGAACAATTTGCCCAAAATTTTCAGTCACCTTTTCAGCGACACCCACCAAATTAACAGCATTGATTATTTCATGCGAAACTTGCTGCGATTCAGCAATTTTTAGCAATGAACCCCATTCAAATGAATGTCCAGGTTCATACCAATATGCCAAATCTTCTTCAAAAGACATTTCCATAATCGCACCAACCTCTGCGTTGTAAAAATTCTGATAAACAATATCAAGAATTTTAGTCGCAGCATCTTTGTAAATTTCGTTATGCAAAACTTCATATGCAAATACAAAACTTTCAAATAAGTGCATTAATGGATTTTGAGAAATTCTATTTTGATACAGTGAAGACTGAATATCAAAATCATCATCCAAAATAATATTTGTCAAATAACTAAGGGTTTCTTCAGAATATTTAGCAATCTCTTTCGAACCCGTTGCTTGAAATAACAAAACTTCGGAGTATGCCAGTGACGCAAAACCATATAAGTCTAAAGGCTCATCCTTCCCAGCTTGCATATACCAACTTTCTTCGGCTTTATATAGCTTTCTAGTATTTTTATATATTTTTTGAGCTAGCTCTAATGACTTATTTTCATTAAAAATTTCATGATATTTCACTAGAAAGAAAATAGTTCTAGTTTGACATAATAGCCTTGGCGAATGATCGCTTAACTCAGCAAAGTACTCTCCAATAATACCTCTATCACTCTCAACTGAACGTAACAATTCCTCATAATAACAAGTCAGAGACTTATTTATTTTTAGCAAAAGCAGATCATTCATAAAAAGAAACGTTTTATATTAAAAGGATGAGATTAGGCGGTTAATTTTAATACGATTTATATATCAAGGTAATGAATTTATTCAAAATTTAGCGTCAATTTATCTATTTAAAAACAAAAATAAAGGCGCTAATTGCGCCTTTACTCTCTTACAACATCCTAACTGTGCTTAATCTTTCAATTTCACGTCAGCTCGAATTTTATTCAGTTTTTTATCACCAATGCCTTTAATCAACAATAAATCGTCAACTTTTTTGAACGCACCATTTTTTTTGCGATAAACAACAATTTTTTCAGCTGTTTTAACCCCAATTCCTGCTAATGAATCAGCAATTAACTCAGAGTCAGCATTATTGATGTTGACTGGAACAGCAAACGAAGAAAAGCTTACAGTTGTAAGCAATACAGCTAGAACAATAGAAATAATGATTTTCATAAAACACTCCTTGTTTTAAAAGTTTAAGATTTGAATTTGTCTCTAATCCATTTAAAGACAGTTTTATTAAACACTAAACAAGTTAGACCTGTCAAATTGCTAACGAAAAAACTATTCAAAAATTATTTTACTCGTCAGCATGCTTTTTTTTCAGTATCATGCCCAACATTAATTTTATACGTAGGATTTATTATGGCACAAGCTACAGCAAGACATATTCTCGTAAGCTCTGAACAAGCTTGCATTGATTTAAAAAACGACATTGAAGGCGGCAAAGTCAGCTTTGAAGAAGCAGCAAAACAACATTCATCATGCCCTTCTGGTCAATCCGGTGGCGATCTTGGCAGCTTTGGACCTGGTATGATGGTGCCAGAATTCGACAAAGTATGCTTTAACGATGCTGTCGGCGTTGTACATGGCCCTGTACAAACTCAGTTTGGTTTTCACTTGGTTGAAGTGACTGATCGACAAGATTAAAAAATCATTTCAATTCAACAAAAAAGAAGGCTTACAGCCTTCTTTTTTTAATATTCATGGATTTTTAAAAAGTCCCACATCTGATTACTTTATTTCCTTTCAAGCAATGGACTTGTCCTTGGAAAGTGGGCTTGCAAAAATTCCATCTGATCAGTCAAAACTCTTCTACCTTTCAGATAAACATATTCTGCATGAGAGGGCCTAAATGGCAAAGCTAGTAAAGGCATATTGGCTTGTTCAGGTGTTCTACCCGCTTTTTGGTTGTTACAACGCTTACAAGCCGTGACCACATTCGTCCAAACATCTTCACCACCTTGGCTTGTCGGGGTAATGTGATCACGAGACAAATCTTTTCTCAAAAATGTATTACCACAATAAAGACACATTCTCGCATCTCGTGCGAATAAGGTTTGATTACTTAAAGGCGGTGTGTATGAATGAAGACGTTTATGGCTACTAGAGTTTTCAGAATCAGAAGTAGTGGCAATAATGGAATGGATTTCTAAAATACTGCGTCGACCAGATAAAGAGTTAATCCCACCACGGAGCTTGTATAAAGGCTTCCCGCAGCTGTAAAGCACTTTATCAAGAAAATAGAGCTTAACGGCTTCTTGGTAGTTCACCCAATCTAACGGCATTCCTGAAGGATCTACTCGCAAAATCTGATGGTTCAAATCCATCGGAGTTTGTTCCGATCTCAAAATATCAATATCCCTTTGCTCACTTATTCCAATTGAATACTTCATAAACACAACCATTGCCAAGTTATGTTAAAGCTACAGGAAAAAATATGACAGAACAAGTACCTTTATAATAGCGATAAATTCAATAGACACAAAAAAACCAGCCCTAAAAAATTAGCAGCTGGTTTTTATTGGAGAAATAAAATCAATTATTTGATTTTAGACTCTTTATATTCAACATGCTTACGCACTTTTGGATCATATTTTTTAATGACCATTTTTTCAGTCATTGTACGTTTATTCTTTGTTGTCGTGTAGTAGTGACCTGTACCCGCTGTTGAAACAAGCTTAATTTTATCTCTCATAATGCAATCCTCAAATCATCCAAATAGTCATTGACTAAACTTTTTCACCACGCGAACGTAGATCAGCCAATACAGTATCAATGCCTTTTTTATCAATGATACGTACACCTTTTGTCGACACACGCAATTTAACCCAACGGCTTTCACTTTCTACCCAAAATTTACGATAATGCAAATTAGGCACAAACGTTCTACGCGTGCGATTTTTCGCATGCGAAACATTGTTACCAAAAGTAGTACGTTTACCAGTAACCTGACATTCTCTTGCCATTATAATAACCTTCTTAGATATCTAAGCGTTTTAGCACGCGTATATTTAATTTAATAACAGTGTGCTTTTAAAAATTTTTTCAAAATGTGCCGCAAATTCACTCAAATAGCGACGGGTGCGCATTTATATCAAATTGAATTGAAAAATCCTAGTTTTTTGTTGTTTTTTTTAAAAAAATAGCAAAATTTAACCCAAAGTCTTACAGCAAAGCGCATTCAGCAAATGAAACACATTCTTGATCACCCACAACGATATGATCAAGTAGCTTAATATCTACCAAATTCAAGGCTTCGACTAGCCTTAAAGTAAGCTGCTTATCAGCATTTGATGGCTCAGCCACACCTGATGGATGATTATGCGCCACAATCAAGCTCGCTGCATTAATATCTAACGCCTCTTTAACAACCTCTCTGATAGCAACGCTAGCACCATTAATAGTCCCGCGAAACAATTCTTTATAACCCAATAAACTATGTCTTGAATCTAAAAACAATACTGCAAAAACCTCATAAGGCTTATCTCGCAACTGCATTCGCAAATAATCCTTAGTTTGCTCTGAACCCGCGAACTGCACTTCTTTTTGTAAAGATTGTTGCAAAACGCGCTTACCAATTTCAGAGGCTGCTTGCAATTGCGCATACTTAGCCTCTCCCATCCCATGCAATTGCTTAAACTCGTTCACAGAAAGCAACAATAACTGCCGAATCCCTCCAGTCTCAGACAATACTCGCCTTGCCAGATTCACAACTGAACACCCTTGCACTCCCGTGCGCAATAAAATCGCTAACAGCTCCGCATCTGATAATACATCCGCACCGCAATGAATAAGACGTTCACGCGGTCTCTCAGATTGAGGCCAGTTTTTTACACTTGAACTTTTTACTTTGAACTCGACTTGTTTAGACATTATTTCACTCCTTGAAACATTTACCTGCAAAAAAACTGCTTTAAAATAACAACAAAATTAATTTAAACGAATAACCAAATCCATATTGGCTGTGCTTGACAGTCACTGTACACTCCATCTCTATGTTAAGTCTAGTCAATAAAAATATACTTCTTGGTGTCACTGGCGGCATCGCAGCCTACAAAACTCCAGACCTTGTCAGACGATTGCGTGATCTTGGCGCGAATGTACAAGTCGTTTTAAGCAAAAATGCAGGAGATTTTGTTTCTGAAATTGCCTTGCAAGCTGTCAGCGGTCATTCTGTTCATAACTACAAAATGGATGCTGAATCTGAATCGGGTATGGGGCATATCGATTTAGCTAGATGGGCTGACGCAGTACTAATAGCACCAGCCACTGCAAACTTCATTGCTCGACTTAGAAATGGTGAGGCTGATGAATTACTCACTACAATATGTGTTGCCACTGAAGCAAAAATTGCCATTGCACCTGCCATGAACCAACAAATGTGGGCCAATGAAGCAACACAGACCAATATAAACGTTTTGAAAAACTCAGGACTACCAATCTTTGGGCCAGGATCAGGAGATCAAGCATGTGGTGAAGTGGGCCTTGGACGCATGCTTGAACCTACTGAAATTGCGCAATTGACTGCGCGTCTATTTGAAACAGGTTCCTTAGCGGGCAAAAAACTAATGTTAACCGCAGGCCCTACGTGGGAAGCACTAGACCCAGTGAGAGGAATCACCAATCACAGTTCAGGTAAAATGGGCTATGCTATAGCTGAAGCTGCCATTGAAGCAGGTGCTAAAGTCACGCTTATTTCAGGACCCACTCATATAGCAGTGCCTGACCATGTTAATTGCATCGATGTGATTTCTGCCTTAGATATGCAAACTGCGGTGATGGATAATATCGCCGATCAAGATATTTTTATTGGTGTTGCTGCTGTTGCAGATTATCGTCCTGTTGACGTTTCCGATTGCAAAATCAAAAAAACAAAAAACGATGATGAAATGACTATTCATCTCATCAAGAACCCTGACATTCTCGCTGGTGTTGCGGCTCTAAAAAACAAACCATTCACTGTTGGTTTTGCTGCCGAAACAAATAATGTCATTGATTATGCCCGCAGCAAGTTAGAGCGTAAAAAACTCGACATGATCGCTGCCAATCATGTCGGTGGAGATGAAACAGGTTTTGGCTCCAATGAAAATGCTATCACCCTGATCAGTAAAGAATCAATAGTAGAGCTCGAACAAGCCAGTAAAACACAAATTGCTCGAAAATTAATCGAACACATTAGTATCAATATTGCTTAAACACTAGTGACTCAAGCAGCATATAATTTCTTCCAATAATAAAAAAACTATTCAAAACATGGCACAACAAAACAAGCAATCAGTCCAAGTCAAACTACTCGATCCACGAATTGGCAATGAAATAGCACTGCCAGAGTATGCAACTGAGGGTTCTGCTGGCCTAGACTTAAGAGCATGTCTAGAGACCAATCAAGTAATTAAACCCGGTGAGACTGTATTAATCCCAACTGGAATTTCCGTCTACCTTGAAGACCCAAAGCTTGCAGCAATGTTATTGCCACGCTCTGGTTTAGGCCACAAGCATGGCATTGTCTTGGGCAATCTAGTCGGTTTGATTGATGCGGATTACCAAGGCCCTCTAATGGTTTCACTTTGGAACCGTGGTGACACCGAATTTATTGTCAATATTGGTGATAGAATCGCGCAAATGGTTATTGTCCCTGTGATTCAGTGTCATTTTGAAATTGTGTCTGAATTTGCCGAAAGTACCCGTGGTGAAGGCGGTTTCGGACACTCTGGTGTACAGTAAAATTTTCATTACAAACATCATTTTATCGACACCAAAACAGACACAAACAAATAAAGCTTAAAATTTGGTGATAATTTTAGTAGAATGTTCCAGCTCGATTTTGGCATTTATATAGGTGCTATTGTGAAATGGGTGTTTTACTAGAGCAAACTAAAGTTCATTATGTAATTCAGTTTCTCTAAAAAAAACGCTCCATTTCCCAACAGATCTAAATATAACGAAGTATTGAACCTGAAAAGGCCAATCATTCAAAAAACAAATTAAGAGGTTAGAATATGGCTGATACGCTTTCCATCAAAGACAACCGCACTGGAAAAGATTACGAGATTGATATTGTCGGCGACAATATCAAAGCAATTGATTTACGCCAAATCAAAGTCGATGATGATGATTTTGGCATGATGTCTTACGATCCTGGCTTCACTAATACAGCATCTTGCAGCAGTACCGTTACTGATCTGCATGGATCAAAAGGAATACTTCGGTACCGTGGCTACCCTATCGAGCAATTGGCGGACAAATGCACTTTCGTTGAAGTTGCTTATTTGCTGATGTTTGGAGAACTACCAAACAAAGAGCAGAATACTGAATGGGAAGCAGAAATCACTCGCCATACCATGCTGCATGAAAAAACCAAAAGGATGATGACAGGTTTTAATTATGATGCACATCCAATGGGCGTGTTTATTTCCATGATGGCGGCATTGTCTACGTTTTATCCAGACTCAAAAAACGTGGATGATTACGACAACCGCGTCCTCCAATGCAAACGAATCATTGGTAAAGTTCCTACTATTGCTTCTTACGCATACAGAAATAGTCGTGGCCTTCCATATATCTACCCTGACAATGATTTGAGCTATACGGCTAATTTTTTGAACATGATGTATCGCATGGTTGAACCGCGCTACCAAACTGATCCAGTTCTAGAACGTGCATTGGACATTCTGTTCATACTGCATGCTGACCACGAGCAAAACTGTTCAACTAGCGCCATGCGCAACATTACTAGCTCAAAAGCTGATCCTTATGTAGCTATTGCTGGAGCTGCAGCTGCACTTTACGGACCTTCTCACGGTGGCGCCAACGAAGCAGTCTTGACAATGCTCCGTGAGATTGGCACAAAAGATAAGGTTAAGGAATATGTTGATAGCTGTAAAAATGGTGAAAGACGCCTAATGGGTTTTGGTCATCGTGTCTATAAGAGCTATGACCCAAGAGCTGCTATTGTCAAGCAAGTTGCTTATGACGTGTTTGAAGTCACTGGTAAAAATCCATTAATTGATGTTGCTTTAGAACTTGAGCGTATCGCTTTGGAAGATGACTACTTTGTTAAACGTAACTTGTATCCAAATGTAGATTTTTACTCTGGGCTTATATATGAAGCGATGGGTTTCCCAATAGATAAATTCACTGTTTTATTTGCTATTCCAAGAACAGTAGGTTGGTTAAGCCAATGGATGGAGCTAATGGAAGATGACGAATTCCGCATTGCAAGACCTCGCCAAGTTTATACAGGCTACGATGTCCGTGATGTGACAGCCATTAGCAAAAGATAAGTTAAATGTTAAATAATTAACAATTTAGCAAACTTTAAAAGGGTTTATCGCAAGATAAACCCTTTTTTCATGCTTTCCAAGATAAAATGTTTTACACCACTGTTAGGATGTCTATAATACTAGCAGTTGAAAATTCTTAATTTATTATGCAATTTTTTTCATATGCATTATTATTATAATAACTGGCTATCAGGGTGGTCGACTTTTAACACCCAAATAGCAACAGTCACACACAAAGAAAAACGCTATGAACAAACCAACAAATTTTGACTCCTTCCTAAGTGGCAGCAATGCAGACTATCTCGATGAACTGTACACTCAATACAAACAAGACCCTGAATCAATTGATTCTGATTTAAAAAGTCATTTTCAATACTTAGAACTTTATTCTAATAAATATGCAACCATTTCAACAGGCGTCGAAGCAAACGAAGATGGCAAGCAAGCAGCAGTTTCACGCTTGATTAATTCTTATCGCTCTTATGGCCACAAAATTGCCCAGTTTGATCCTATTAACCAAATGGAACGTGAGGCTGCACCAGAGCTAGAATTAAACTATTTTGGGCTTGGAGAAGCTGATCTTGATAACACATTTAATGCAGGCACATTAATAGGTGGCGAGCATCAAACACTTCGTGACATTATCAAAACACTAAAATTAGTTTATTGTGGTTCAATTGGTGTTGAATTTCGCCATATTACTAATACTGAAGAAATTGAATGGTTTGTGCCACGCATTGAGTCTTACAAAAAAGGAGCTCAATTCGATAAAGAAAAGAAGATTGATTTATTAAAAAAAGTCACTGCTGCTGAAGGCATTGAAAAGTATCTACATACTAAATATGTTGGTCAAAAACGCTTTTCACTTGAAGGTGGCGAATCATTAATTCCAATGATCCACGAATTAGTGCAACGCTCTGGTAGCGAAGGAGTTAAAGAAATTGTTATTGGCATGGCTCACCGCGGTCGTTTGAATGTTCTGATCAATATCTTAGGCAAAAAACCAAGCGCATTATTTTCAGAATTTGAAGGAAACTTTGATACAAGCCAATTTTCAGATGGAGATGTGAAATATCATATGGGCTTCTCATCAGACATCAACACATCAGGTGGCCCTACGCATTTATCTCTTGCATTTAATCCATCCCACCTTGAAATTGTTAGTCCAGTAGTCAACGGTTCTGTAAAAGCGCGTCAAATGCGCCGCAAGGATGATGATGGTGACACTGTTTTACCTATCTCCATTCACGGTGATGCAGCATTTGCGGGTCAAGGTGTTGTTATGGAAACATTCAACATGGCGGCTTGCAAGGGCTACAAAGTTGGCGGCACAGTTCATATTGTAGTCAACAATCAAATTGGCTTTACCACGTCAGTAGCTTTAGAGTCTCGTTCAACAGCTTATTGTACTGATGTTGCGAAAATGATTAATGCGCCAATCTTTCACGTCAATGGCGATGATCCTGAAGCAGTAGTTTTCGCGACTCAAATCGCTCTTGATTACCGCAACAAATTCAAAAAAGATGTTGTCATTGATTTAGTTTGTTACCGCCGTCACGGCCACAATGAAGCTGATGAGCCAGCAGTAACGCAACCAGTGATGTATAGAAATATTCGAGCGCAAGACACTACGCGGCGTATTTATGCGCAAAGTTTAATTGATGAAGGAACAATCACAGAAGCAAATGAAAAATCTTATATTGCTAATTATCGCTCCTCATTAGAAGCAGGCGATGTGGTAGCAGAAGATTTCATTGAAGATCATCAAGGCGATCACATGGTTGATTGGAATCGTTATATCGGCACAAAATGGGATGACAATACAAATACATCTATTGGAAAACGCACACTTAGCACACTAGGCAAAAAACTGGTTGAACTACCTGATGGTTTCGAGCCACATGCTCGCATTAAAGCCGTACTTAAAAGTCGCGAAAAGATGCTAACTGGTGATCAAGCATTAGATTGGGGCATGGCTGAGTCATTGGCATATGCAAGTCTTTTAGATCAAGGCCACAGCATTCGTATTTCTGGCCAAGACTCTGAGCGAGGCACTTTCTTCCACCGCCACGCTGTCTTGTACAATACCAAAAAACGTGAAGGTTATATTCCTTTACAAAACTTGAAAAAAGATCAACCGAAATTCCGCGTGATCAACTCAGTACTTTCAGAAGAAGCTGTGCTTGCCTATGAATATGGCTATGCAACTGCTGATCCTGAACGTTTGGTTATTTGGGAAGCACAATTTGGTGATTTCGCCAATGGTGCACAAGTTGTAATTGACCAATTTATTTCAAGCGGTGAAGCAAAATGGGGCCGTTTATGCGGCCTAACTATGTTGTTACCACATGGCTATGAAGGCCAAGGCCCAGAACACTCTTCTGCACGCTTGGAACGCTATCTGCAATTATGTGCGAATTATAATATTCAAGTTTGCGCTCCAACTACACCAGCTCAAATGTTTCACATGCTTCGTCGTCAAATGATTCGTCCATTCCGTAAGCCATTGATCGTCATGACACCAAAAAGCTTATTGCGTCATAAATTATCAGTATCAAGCCTTGAAGACCTCACTGATGGCAAGTTCCAACCTGTGATCGGCGAGATTGATAAGCTCACTAATACTAAAGTGAAACGTGTTGTGGTTTGCTCAGGCAAAATCTACTTCGATTTACTAGAATATCGTCGTGAAAATAAATTAAACGATACTGCCATCGTGCGGATTGAACAGCTTTACCCGTTCTCTCGTACTGATTTAAGCAAAGAGCTAAAAAAATACAAAAATCTTAAAGAAATTATTTGGTGTCAAGAAGAACCATTAAACCAAGGTCCTTGGTATCAAATTCAGCATCAGTTAAAACAAACCATCAGTGACAAGCAAACACTTGCTTACACCGGTCGTAAAGCATCAGCTTCACCAGCTGCAGGATACTTGAAGGTCCATGTAGCTCAACAAGAAGGACTCGTTGCTGCGTCTTTTGCCCCATTAAAAGAAGACACCCCATATCAAATACTTTAGATAGTATTAATTTAACAACAGATAAAAATAAGCTAGGAATACATCATGGCTACAGAAATTAAAGTCCCCGTTCTCCCTGAATCAGTTGCCGATGGCATCGTTGCAGCTCTTCATGTTAGTGTTGGTGACAGTGTCTCAGTTGATGACAATTTAGTTGACATTGAAACTGAGAAAGTCGTATTAGAAGTTCCAACCAGTGTAGAAGGCACCATTAGTGAAATCCATGTCGAAGTAGGTGACACTGTTGAAGCGCAACAAGTAATTATTCTTATTAATGAAGGTGCCGTAGCTTCTGCACCAGCAGCAAGCCCAGCACAAGCAGCGGAGTCAGCACTAGAGACTGCAAATGGTGCAACCGTAGAGATAAATGTTCCCGTCTTACCTGAATCGGTTGCCGATGGTATCGTTGCAGCTCTTCATGTTAGTGTTGGTGACAGTGTCTCAGTTGATGACAATTTAGTTGACATTGAAACTGAGAAAGTCGTGTTAGAAGTTCCAACCAGTGTAGAAGGCACCATTAGTGAAATCCGTGTCGAAGTAGGTGACACTGTTGAAGCGCAACAAGTAATCATTCTTATTAATGAAGGCGCTGTAGCTTCTACACCTGCTGCAAGCCCAGCACAAGCACCTGATCCGGCCCCTGCAACTGCAAATGGTGCAACTGTTGAGGTCAATGTTCCTGTCTTACCTGAATCTGTTGCTGAAGGCACTTTGATTAGCTGGCATAAAACAGTTGGTGATCAGATAGCTGTTGATGAGAATTTGGTAGACATTGAAACTGAAAAAGTTGTTCTAGAAGTCCCAAGCCCAGTCAATGGTGTTCTCACTGAAATCAAAGTCGAAGTTGGTGAAAATGTCGAAGCGCAACAATTAATTGCAATTATCACCGAAGGTTCAGCAGCTCCTGATGCTGCTCCAACAGCAGATACAGCATCACAAGCTACTAGCGGCAATGTTGTTGCTGGTGCGGCGGATAAGTCAGGCCCAGCGGTTCGCAAGATGATTGCTGAAACAGGTGTAGATACATCGAATATTGTTGGCACAGGCAAAGACGGTCGCTTAACAAAAGTAGATATTGCTAACGCTGCTGCAAACCCAGCGCCAGCTGCAAGCAAATCAGCTGCTTCATCAACTCCAACTGCACCACCAACAGGTGAACGTACTGAACGCCGTGAGCCTATGTCTCGTATTCGTTCAACAATTGCACGTCGTTTGAAAGACGCACAAAACACTCAAGCAATGTTGACTACATTCAACGATGTTGACTTAACTGCAGTGATGAGTTTGCGCAAACAATACAAAGAGAGCTTTGAAAAGAAACATGATGCTCGTTTAGGCTTCATGTCATTTTTTGCTAAAGCTTCTGTCGAAGCTCTAAAACGCTTCCCTGCAGTAAACGCATCAATAGATGGTAACGACATTGTCTATCATGATTATCATGACATTGGTATTGCTGCCTCTTCCCCACGTGGTTTAGTTGTGCCTGTCCTTCGTAGCGTTGACCAAATGAGTTTTGCTCAAGTTGAGCAAACAATTGCGGATTACGGCCAACGTGCTAAAGAAGGCAAGCTCGGCCTTGCTGAAATGGAAGGTGGAACGTTTACTATCACAAATGGTGGTGTATTTGGCTCTATGCTATCTACGCCGATCGTTAACCCACCACAAAGTGCAATTTTAGGCATGCACCGTATTGAACAACGTCCGGTTGCCGTCGATGGTGAGGTAGTTATTCGTCCAATGATGTATCTAGCCTTAACTTATGATCATCGCATCATTGATGGGGCTGAAGCGGTTCGATTCCTAGTAACAATTAAAGACTGCTTGGAAGATCCTGCGCGTCTACTACTTGAAGTTTAAGGAGACTCTCAATGTCTGAAAAATTCGATATTATCGTTGTTGGTGCTGGCCCTGCTGGCTATGTTGCCGCTATTCGTGCAGCTCAACTTGGATTTAATACTGCATGTATTGATGACTGGGTCGATGCAGAAGGCACGCCAGCTCTAGGTGGAACTTGCTTAAACGTTGGTTGTATCCCTTCAAAAGCATTGCTTGACTCCTCGGAGAAATACGCACAAGCATCACATGAATTTGCTACCCATGGCATTTCAACTGGCAAATTATCAGTTGATGTCAAAAAAATGGTAAAGCGCAAAGATGACATTGTTAAACAATTAACTGGCGGAGTAGCAGGACTATTCAAAGCCAACAAAGTGACGTCAATTCATGGCCGCGGTAAATTACTTGCTAATAAAGTCATTGAAGTCACTGACAAAAATGACAAAGTCAGTCAATACAGTGCTGATAACATTATTCTTGCTACAGGTTCTAAACCGATCGAAATCCCTCCAGCTCCAGTTGACAATAAACTCATTATTGACAACGCTGGCGCTCTAGACATTAATGCTGTACCAAAAAAGCTAGGAGTCATTGGCGCTGGTGTGATTGGTCTTGAGCTTGGCAGTGTTTGGAGCCGTTTAGGTTCTGAAGTGATAATTTTCGAAGCTTCACCAGATTTCTTGCCACCTGTCGATAAGCAATTGTCACGTGAAATGTTCAAAGTGCTCACTAAGGATCAAGGTTTAAATATCAAGCTTGGTGCAATGGTTTCTGCAACAAAAACCACCAAATCTGCAGTGACTGTCACCTATAGCGACAAAGACGGCGAGCAAACTGCAAAGTTTGATAAGCTAATTGTTGCTGTTGGTCGTCGTGCGAACACTGAAGGCATTGTTGATGATGCTGTTGGCTTGAAATTAGATGATCGTGGCCAAATTGATGTGGACGATCAATGCAAAACCAATATTCCTGGTGTCTACGCTATTGGCGATGCCGTCAAAGGACCAATGTTAGCGCACAAAGGTTCAGAAGAAGGCGTAATGGTTGCTGAAGTCATCGCAGGGCAACAAAGCACGCTCAATCACGATGTCATTCCTTGGGTTATCTATACACACCCTGAAATCGCCTGGGTTGGCAAAACTGAAGAACAATGTAAAGCTGAAGGCATTCCTTACAAAGCGGGCTTTTTCCCATTTGCTGCCAACGGCAGAGCACTCGCCATGAATGAAAAAAATGGCCGTATCAAAATGATCGCTCATAAAGAAACTGATGAGATTCTTGGCGTACATATTTTTGGTGTCAGCGCTTCAGAATTGATCGCCGAAGCGGTTGTCGCTATGGAGTTCAAAGCTAGCTCCGAAGATATTGCCAGAACCATTCATGGCCATCCAACATTGAATGAAGCGTTCCATGAAGCCGCTCTTGCTGTGGACAAACGCGCAATTCATAAAGCGAACTAAACGACTTCGCTAAATTAAAAAAGCCGCATCCATTTGAATGCGGCTTTTTTAACCCTATCAAAATCATGAATCTATAAGCTAAAACCATCAACTAAAACAGTGCCAGAAAATAATATTATCAACAGCGATCATAACCAAAAATTTTTATCATTTTTTTATACCAAGCTAACTCGTGCTGAGTTACAAACATCCTTATTTTACGCTCCTTAACTTTATCAATATCTTGTTAAAAACAATTAATTACACAATTAAAATCACTTCTAATTAGATATAGCAATCATTAAAAGAAGCCAAAATTTACGATAAATTAAATATGCGATTAAAAAAGAAAATGAATGAAAATGAATTCCAAAAAATAAAGCAAGTGCTTTGGGATTCTGATGTAAAAACTGAAGAAGAAGTCAGAACGAAATATAAAGGCATGATGAAGTCTGCGTTAATTTATTCAGGAGTTTGCATTTTAATTGCTGCTCTTTTCATCTTGTTACTCCCAAAATACAGCGCCTTTACGATTTTAATTTTATGTTTATATGCATCGTGGCTGTGGAGTTCAATTATTTTGAGTAAACAATACTTCAAACGCTACCTAGAAGAAATTGAAAAAGATATAAATAGTGAATAAGTCTTATTTTCTCATTTCAGACATCTGTCAATCTCACTATCACTAGGTATAATTTACTAAAATAATCGATAACTTATCAAGTCAATGAACATTCCTGCTGAAATTTTTAAAGCTTACGATATTCGTGGAATTGTTGATAAAACAATTACTGACGACATCACTTTCAAAATTGGCCAAGCCATAGGCAGTGAAATCATTGCTGCAGGACAGCAAACTATCGTGATTGGCAGAGATGGACGTTTATCCGGACCTCGGCTTGCGAAAGCGCTTGCAGATGGTTTACGCGCTGCAGGGGTGTCTGTTACAGATATTGGCGTCTCACCATCACCTGTGGTGTATTTTTCAGCATATCAACTGGACATATCTTCTTGTGTCGCCATCACTGGCAGTCATAATCCTCCCAATTATAATGGCTTTAAAATTGTGATCGATGGCACTACCCTCTCATCTGAACGTATTCAAGGTTTATATCAACGTATACTCAACAATGACTTTAGCGCGGGGGCTGGTTCATACTCCGAAGTGGCAGTGATCGATGATTACATCAATCGTGTAGTTAGTGATATTGAACTTGCCAGACCAATGAAAATTGTCATTGATTGTGGCAACGGTGTTGGCGGCGCCACTGCACCTCAACTTTTTCGTGCATTAGGTTGCGATGTTATTGATCTATATTCCGAAGTAGATGGCACATTTCCTAATCATCACCCTGACCCCGCAAAGCTGGAAAATTTAACCGACTTAATTGAAGCCGTACAAACACATGATGCTGAACTCGGCCTTGCCTTTGATGGTGACGCTGATCGTCTTGGCGTTGTAACACCTAAAGGAGAAGTGATTTGGCCTGATCGTCAAATGATCCTATTCGCACGAGATATTTTATCTCGAAATCCTGGCACTGAAATCATTTATGATGTGAAATGCAGTCGATCACTTGCCTCTGAGATAGAAGCTGCAGGCGGCAAAGCGACTATGTGGCGCACAGGTCACTCATTTATTAAGGCTAAACTCAAAGAAACTGGCGCCGCAATTGCTGGCGAAATGAGTGGTCATATTTTCTTTAAAGAACGCTGGTTTGGATTTGATGATGGTGTTTATGCTGGAGCACGTTTACTTGAACTGCTTGCAAAAATGAATGAAACACCGCAAGCTATTTTCGATGCCTTGCCAAACACAATTAACACGCCAGAATTACAAATCCAAATGGATAACTTTGGAGAACACTATAAATTTATGGAAGAATTAGTACAAAATGCGAATTTCCCAGATCAACAAGTGAGCACATTTGATGGTTTACGTGTTGATTTTAAAAATGGATTCGGTTTAATTCGGCCATCAAATACTACGCCCGTTTTAGTTCTACGTTTTGAAGGTGAAACCCAAGCCAACTTGGAATCCATCCAAAATCAATTCCGTGAATTAATTTTTTCAACCAGACCTAATATTCAACCACCCTTTTAACATGAAAAAATCACAAACTTTAAACCGGCATCAAGCATTGCAAATATAGAGCTGTAACATATGTCCAACAAGAACAAATTTTTACAGTCACTACGAATATGGAAAAAGTGGCGACCTATTGCTTTTGTTCGAGAACAATATTTTCACTTTCTAGAAACTCAACGCTTACAAATGGCCGGCACTTTTGACGGCTTACCTCAATTATGCTTCTTAGGTATAGTCTGTGGTCTCACCTCAGGCGGAGTCATCATATTATTTCGCTTATTAATTGAAAAAGGGGCTTTTTTCTTTACTGGCGACGAATCAGGTGAAAATTTTGAAGGATTATCTAGTCTAGCGCGATTTTTTCTTGTACTAGGTGGCAGTGTCTTAGCTGGCATTGTGTTTTCTTTATTTGCTAAAAAAAATAGGCAAGTTGGTGTTGCTCATGTGCTGGAGCGTTTAACCTATCACCAAGGATACTTACCAATCAAAAATGCCATCGCTCAATTTATTGGAGCGACCATTGTTCTCATCACAGGCCAATCTATTGGCCGCGAAGGACCTGGAGTACATCTTGGCGCTACCAGTGGCAGTGCCTTGGGCCGTTATTTAAAGGTACCAAATAACAGTACTCGCACCTTGGTTTGCTGCGGTGTCGCTGCTGCTATTGCTGCTGGCTTTAATACACCTTTAGCTGGCGTTATATTTGCTATGGAAGTCGTAGTGATGGAATATACCATTATTGGTTTTACCCCCGTTATTATTGCTGCAGTAACCGCTACCACATTGTCTCGAATTGTTTTTGGCGCTGCTCCAATTTTTACTGTACAGCCATTTGATCTAGTGTCTTTATCTGAATTGCCATTAGTTGCATTAATGGGAATCATCATTGGGTGCATTTCCGCAGTCTTCACGCAAATGACTTTATTTATGACTGACGTTTGGAAAGACAAATCAATTCTTTTCCGAATGACGATGGCGGGAGTAATTGTTGGCGCTATAAGTGCTGTGATTCCTCAAGTGATGGGAATCGGCTATGACACAGTTAACTCTGCCTTAATTGGGCAAATTGGCTTAGTAACTTTAATCTTTATTATCGCAGCCAAATGCATCGCCTCAGCCGTTGCCTGCGGCCTTAGCATTCCTGGAGGATTGATTGCACCGAATCTAGTTATTGGCGCCTGTGCTGGCGGCGCCGTTGCTCTAATTGCACAAAACTTCTTCCCAGGTATTGCCTATGAAGGCTTTTACTCCACATTAGGCATGGGAGCCATGATGGGGGCAACCTTGCAAGCACCTTTAGCAGCTTTGATCGCATTGCTAGAATTAACAGCAAATCAAGCAATCATCTTACCTGGCATGGTAGCAATCATTTCTGCAGTGTTAGCGGAAAGGATTATTTTCAAAAAACCTTCGATTTATCGCTTATTGATGATGGCAAGAGGGCTTGATTATCGTAACAACCCTATCGCACAAGCCTTAAGGCGTACTGGTGTCGCCAGCTTAATGGAAAAAAATATCATCCAACAAGGCGAAACTGTTACCTTAGGTAAGGCAGAAAAAATCCTTAAACATCAACCTAAATGGATTGCGGTATTAACTGAAAATGGACAAGCCTCTTTAATTCCAGGTAATGACTTAGTAAACCACATCCAAGAACTGAAAAATAATTATAAAAAATTAGCTAAGAATGAAATTGATAGCAATGCTGTCGAAACTCTCGAAGAAACAACTATTGAACTACTTAATTTTCCAGCAATGCGGCAAACTGCGTCAAGAATAACAACGATAGATACGCTTCAAGAAGCCTATGAAGTCATGCAAAACCAAGGCATGAAGGTCGTTTATGTATGCGGCGCACATGGCAAAACACAAAACAAAATATATGGCATCTTAACAATAGAACATATAGAACGGAACACCAAACAAGCCTATTAAAGATGCATTCTCGCTTTATTATTAGATATATTTTTTCATTAAGTTTTCTAACTTAACTTGATCTAATGCAAACGCACGAATACCTTGCGCTAACTTTTCAGTTGCCATGGCATCTTGATTCAATTGCCACCTAAATTCAGCTTCACTAAAACTGAGTTTTTTCTCAAAATTGTCTTCAATTTCAGAGTCAAGTTGCTGAACCAAATGGTCATCTTCAGATTGTAACTCTGCCAGAAAATTAGGCCCAATCGTTAAATAATCACAACCCGCGAGTGCTTCAATTTCTCCCACATTACGAAAACTTGCCCCCATCACAATCGTATCATAAGAAAACTGTTTGTAATAATTATAGATGTTGGTGACAGAAGCTACACCAGGATCTTCCAATGGTGTGTAATGCATTTCTATGCCCTTAGCTGCATTGCTAGCATTATGCCAATCTAAAATTCGCCCAACAAAAGGCGAAATCAAAAACACACCAGCTTCAGCACAGGCAACCGCTTGCGCAAAACCAAATAACAAGGTCAGATTACATTGAATACCTTCTGATTCTAGTTTTTCAGCTGCTTTTATACCTTCCCAAGTTGAAGCGACCTTAATTAAAACTCGAGACTTTTCGAAACCTTTAGCCTCATACATCGAAATTAACTTACGTGCTTTTTCAATCGTAGCGTCTGTATCAAAAGATAATCTAGCATCAACCTCTGTCGACACTCTACCTGGAACAATATTAAGAATTTCGGCGCCAATTTCTACACTATATTTATCAACAGCACCTTCTAGGTCACCTTCAGCAGAAGTGGCAGCTTGCTCAAGAAAGTGCTTATATTCATCATCTTTAGCTACTTTTAATAGCAATGATGGGTTTGTTGTTGCATCCTGAGGTTGAAATTCTTTAATTGCCGTTAAATCACCCGTGTCTGCAACCACAGTTGTCATTGCTTTTAATTGCTCTAACTTATTCATAATAAATGATATTTCTACTTGACAGATGAATTATTAGCTACTATTCCGCAACCAAATCGTTCACTTGTTGGAAGCCTCTTGGCAGTTTTTTTCCTCGCAATCCGCGCTCGCCGCGGTAATGTTCAAGATCAGCTCCTTTTAATCGAAGATGACGTTTACCTGAATGAATAATCAATGATTGTTCAGAGCTTATAGCCACCACACTGACGACAATTTCTTCACGATTTTTTAAAAGCTTTGCAGGGATATTGATCAGCTTAACTCCCTTTCCTTTTGCCAATAATGGCAATTCATCCGTAGCATAGACAAGTAAATAACCTGAAGTTGTAACCACTGCAATCGAATCTGTTTGATGGTTTTCAACTCGTTTAGGTAGCAATGCTTGTCCATCTTTAGGCACATTCAAGGTCGCTTTACCTTTTTTATTCTTAGTTAGCATATCTTCTAACTTCACAAGCAAACCATAACCTGAGTCGCTTGCTAAGACGTAATAAGAATTTAAATCATCGAGCATTAAACCAACAAAATTAGCCCCTGGTGGCGGATTCAACTGACTAGACAAAGGCTCGCCCTGCCCTCGCGCAGATGGCAAAGTATGTGCAGGCAGTGCATAAGTTCTTCCAGTAGAATCAAGAGGAACTAAGGTTTGATTGCTTCGTCCTTTAACAGCATACAAATAACTGTCACCGGACTTATAATTGAGCTCACGTGCATCAATCTCATGGCCTTTGGCTGCTCGAACCCAACCTTGCGATGATACGACTGCAGTTATTGCTTCTGAAGGCATCAGATCAGTCTCACTAATCACCTGCGCCGCATCACGATCAACTAATGGAGAACGTCGCGCATCGCCAAACTCTTCCTTCATCGCACGTAACTCTTTTTTCACAAGAGTCCGTAAGCGTTGATTAGATCCAAGTAATAACTCCAGTTCTTGCGCTTCTTTTTGCAGCTCTTCTTGTTCAGACTGAATTTTAAACTCTTCCAACTTTGCTAGACGTCGTAATTTTAATTCAAGAATTGCCTCAGCTTGCTCATCAGACAAATTAAAGCGCGCCATCATCACTGATTTTGGCTCATCTTCTGTGCGCAAAATAATGATCAGTTCATCAATATTTAAATAAGCGATGAGCAAACCATCAAGAATGTGTAGTCGTTCTTTAACCTTGTTATAACGATGCTCAAGTCTGCGAGTAACCGTTGTAATACGATATTTAACCCATTCGGATAAAATTTTATTTAACGCTAGAACTTTTGGGCGTCCATCAAGACCGATCATATTCAGATTAACTCGGAAGCTTTTCTCCAGGTCAGTCGTAGCAAATAAGTGACTCATTAGCTGATAAATATCGACTCGATTAGAACGAGGCTCGACAACTAATCTAACTGGATTATCTTGGTCTGACTCATCGCGAATATCTGTCACCATTGGCAGTTTTTTCGCTAGCATCTGAGCAGCAACCTGTTCTTGAATTTTCGCACCAGATGATTGATATGGCAGTGCCTCAATTATTATATTACCGTCTTCCGTGCTAAAGACAGCGCGTTGACGAACAGAACCATTACCACTGCAGTATATTTCCAAAAGCTGATTTCGAGGTGTAATGATTTCAGCAGAATTTGGATAATCAGGCGCTTGAATAAATTGCATCAATTCTTCAACATCCGCCTTTGGATTGTCAATGATATGAATGGTGGCATCTATAACTTCACTTAGATTATGAGGAGGAATGTCGGTTGCCATTCCAACGGCAATTCCGGTAACACCATTTAATAAAATATTAGGAACTTGAGCGGGCAAAAATTTTGGTTCTTCCAGCGTTCCATCAAAATTAGGCACCCAATCAACCGTGCCGAGTTTTAATTCATTTAGTAAGGTTTGCGCAAAAGGAGCTAATTTCGATTCTGTATATCGCATGGCAGCGAAAGACTTAGGATCATCTGTTGAACCCCAATTACCTTGCCCATCAACCAAAGGGTATCGATAGCTAAATGGTTGCGCCATAAGCACCATGGCTTCATAACATGCACTATCGCCATGAGGATGAAATTTACCTAGTACATCACCGACTGTTCGAGCAGATTTTTTATATTTTGCTGTGGACTTTAATCCCAGCTCAGACATGGCATAAACGATACGACGCTGAACAGGTTTTAGACCATCACCTATAAAAGGCAATGCTCTATCTAAAATGACATACATAGAATAATTTAAGTAAGCGCGTTCAGCAAACTCACCTAAAGATAATTGTTCAACAGGGTTGGTCATTAAAATAGAACCTAGAGATTAAATCAAAATATTTAGTGATTTTCAGTGCATATTTAAAATGGATACGCATGAATTACTTTACAATCAGATGATAAGAGAATGAGATTACTTTAAGCTTAAAAATCTATCAACCTGTTTTATTAATCACTTTAAATTAAATTTGAACCCAAATGTCCGCATCCTATCCTACAGAGATTTTAAGTGACACAGCAACGCTTTTAGAAACAATATGTCCAGAAGAAATATTGCTCGTTGGTAGTGCTATTCAACAAATCGCAGACTCGTATCAAGAGCAATGCAATCTAATTAATAAAACTTGCAATATTACTCATATTGATTCACAAACACCGTTAACTGACCCAGCATTTACCCAACGTTTTGACCTGGCTATTACTAGTGAAATTATTGAATTAGAAAACAAGCAACATGCTGAACTAATACTGGGCAGGTTACGCGATTTATGTGCCCCTAAAATTATTATCCTAGCTAAGCTTAAAAATTCTTTTTGGGAAGAAAATGAGTTGTATGGCTACGGTTTCAGTAAATATATTCAACAAAATTTTATTGATCATAACGTCAATATTTATTATTACAATATTGATTCATATAAACGAACTCCAGATTGGTTTAACCCAAAAAATTGGGCAAACCCAGAATTATGGAATAAGTTTTGGTGGTAGAGCATCTATATATCAATGAACTAAAAAAGGCTTCTTAAGAAGCCTTTTTTATCAATCAAAACCTAGCATCCAATTAACTTATTATTTTTGCTCCAAAGCGGCAACCAATAATGGAGTATAGTTTCGCCAAGCAATAGGAATTGCAAAAGAACGAACCCCAGAAGGTAAATGCACTCCTTTTGGTTGACCTTCAACTACCAAGGGAACTGAAATTTGAAAGTTTTTACCAAAATCTGAACGCGCATTACCTGCAATAGTATTTGCAATTTCACCTGATAAATCTAGCAAATTATCATCAGACAAATCAGTTTCGCCTTGAGTTGCGAGTAAATGCGACAAAAAAACTCGTGGTGCAGTGAAATAAACACAGCCTTTTTGCTCACCAGAAATACCAATAATACCTGTGATATCGTAATGTACAGGATCATCAGAATCCATCAAATAAGGTGTCCCAACAACAGCTGATACTTCAGGCAAATGACCTAGATAGCGCATCATCCCTTCTACAAATACATTTACAAACTCTTCATTCATTTTTTTGTTCTCAAATTTTTTTATATAATCAGTATTTGCTAATAATTCCTAATGTAACATTAGTTTTTCAAGTGATTTTTTCAATTCAACATCTGTAAACGGTTTGCATAAGAAGCCTCGTGCACCCTTACTTAATGCCTCAATACCAGTTGCCTTATCTGATAAGGCAGATACAACCAGAATATTAATTGTATTATCAATAGCCATAATTTGAGTAATACAAGAAATTCCATCCATCTCTGGCATTGTTAAATCCATAGTGACAATATCAGGTCTTTCTTCGTTAACAAATTCCACTGCTTCATGACCATTGGAAGCTTTGCCTGCAATGACCACACTCACATCACTTTCGTAAATTCGCTCAATTCTAGAACGGATAACGTTTGAGTCGTCAACGATTAATAATCTAGGCATTTTATTTTTCTCCAAAATTCAAACAACTATAATTCTCTATGCAGCTTTTTGACCAGGTACTGTAATTTCAAATTGACAATACTTACCTGCAGAATGCCGTAGACGTAAATTCCCTCCAATCTTTTTAACACTATCTCGAATAATATCGAGACCTACACCACGTCCTGCATGCATATTGGTCTCTTTAGAAGTAGAAAAACCTGATGAGAACGCCATGCTAACTAATTTTTGATCAGACCATGAATTGACTTCATCGGCATTAGCCATGCCATTATCAATAATACGCTGTTTTATGGAGTTAATGTCTAAACCATTACCATCATCACGGAAAACTAATTCCACCGAGCCATCAGGTAAAGACGCTAAGCGTAAATCGATTCGGCCATGATCTGACTTCTTACGCTCTTTCCTTACCTCTGGCTCTTCAATTCCATGCACGATTGAGTTTCGAATTAACTGAATGCTCACATCTTTAAGCATTTTTTCTTGCACATCAGTTAGTTGGCTTTCAACAAGACCTGACGGAACAAAATGTACTTTCTTTCCAGCATCATTAGCTACACTATTAACTAAGTCTTGCAGATAATTCCATTGACTACGCTGCTCGTCGTTCATTATCGATTCCGTCATAAAAGACGTTTCACCTTGCGAGTCATCTAAACCTTGGCCTGATTCCAAGCGCGTAGATAATTGGTTTAATGTATCAGTGTAAGAAATCAACTTATCTAAACGAATCGTCAATGGTAAAAAGTCTATACCTTTAATATTAGTTACCTTTTTAAGAGCACTTAAATCAGACTCAAACTCGTGTGCACGTTCAGCAAATGCGTCGAAATTCATTGATGATGCTTCACCCTTCATGCGGTGAACAGCAACAAACATCTTATCAATTTTAATCTTTAAATCGGCTTTATCCGTTACCGGATCTTTTAAAATAGCATTTACTTCACCTAAAGATTCTCTTGAATCCATTAGAAAGTTACGCAGCATTTTCGGATCAGCATGTAAGAAAGAAACTAACATTTCAACTTGTTGTTCACCCTGCTCTCGAGTACTTTCTAACTCTTGCTCTAGTAAGACTCGAGCAGTAATATCTCGCACGGATACAAGCACCTCATCAATGTCGCCATCACGTAATACTCGGGAGAAAGCAAAATTCAAAAATTTCTTTTGGCTAGTACCATCAGCCTTTTCAAAATCCAGTTCAATCTTATCGAGTGGGTTCAAACTACCAATCAAATCTTCAATGACGTGCTCATCAAATAACAATTTAATAAATTCTTCAACCGTGCTCATTTCAGCGTCACTAACCACATCATTAATTAAATCCGAAAACTCTCGATCTGCGATTTGGTCTGTTTCAAAAATTTGTAACATCTCATTTGAATGCTGTGTACTGATTTTCAAATCACTATCCAGAAGAAACAAACCCTCTTTAACCGTATTGAGAATACCCTGTGTTTCTTGTTGAGCTCGATCAACCTCTTTATCGTTTTCAAGCAATTTACGAACCGTTACAAAAACCGTCCACAAGAACATAAAAATTGTAATCATGATACCTAAAATCTGGAAGGACTCTAAATCAAACAATAGTTTACTGTTACGATCTTGAATTTCAGTCAAAAGCCTATCCATTAAAGCCTGCAATTGCTCAGAATTATCGTTAGCAACATCACTCGCCGCAATCAACTCACCCTGAGTATTCAGTTCTTTATCAAATAAAGGCTGTAATATTTCTTTATATTTATCCCAAACAACTTTTGCTTCTTTTAGACTCCGTTCAATCTGCACACCTTGAAGTGGCTCAATTGGAACACGATTTGAAATAGTTCCATTCGGATTGAATTGCACCAAATCTCCGCCATTGGTAAAGGCATCTAAATTTGCATCAAACAATTCTGTAACCGACTTCAAACGTTCTTTAATTTCGTCGTACGGCAACACTTTTTGGAAGTTAGAGTTAATTTGGAATAACTCATTATTAATCTGTTGCACCAAACCATTTTGTTGTGTTGCTTTAATTGTAACAACCGCGGTTTTTTGCAGAGTGCCTGAATTATAAAAGTTAAAAAGAAGCAAGCCAATAATTATCGCCACCAATACCCCTAGTGATAATCCTAAGCCCGTATACTTCTTAAATCCCTTTTTTGCCTCTATTTTAGTTGATGTGCTCATATGTCAACCTCTGGAATCAGTGATTAATTTGTTTATCTCATTAGTTTAACTAACTTTAATGTTATACAGTGTAACCTCTAGTTTAATCCTTTGCAAAATCAATCTTTAATTTCTATTACATAAAGTAATATTAAAGAAAAAAACACTTGACATCACAACTCTATCAAGATTAAATATTTTTGTACAAAAATCAAATATCTCTTTTTGCGGTGAATTCAACATGTCTGACTTTCGTGATAATGAAACTAAAACTGGCGTCAATGACAATAAAAGCGCACATGGTGGCAAACGTTGCGGCTCAGGTCGCCCCAAAGGAACAGGAAAATATGGTGAACCAACAAAAGCGATTCGTGTTCCCGAAGGCAGCATTAACCATATTAAATCTTTCCTAGAAAACGATTATCACCCAACAACAAAACCAACACCACAAAAAGCATCGTCAAATATTACCAATCTACATACCACTAGCAATGTCAGCGTTCTAGCTACTGCAAACCAAAATTTTACCGAAGACAAACAATCCTTCCCACTTTTTAGTAGTAAAGTAGCTGCAGGTCTCCCGTCTTATGCAGATGATGACTTAGATGATTCAATAGACCTCAACGACTACCTTGTACAAAAGCCTAATTCGACCTTCATGTTGAAAGTTCAAGGCATGTCTATGCGCGATGCTGGTATCTTACCTGAAGATATTCTTATTGTTGATCGTTCCGAACGAGCGACACATAATAAGATTGTTATTGCCGCATTGGATGGCGAACTAACAGTAAAAAGGTTATTTCGCCGTGGAGATATTGTTAAACTTCTGCCCGAAAATCCTGACTATCCAGAAATTATTATTCAAAAAGAATCACAGTTAATTATTTGGGGAGTTGTCGTTGGCAGTTTCAGACGGTTTGAAGCAACCAAGTTCACCTAACACCCTCTTTCTGGAGACTCCACACTAAAGAGCTAAAAAGAAGATTAGATTACTAATCAAGTTCGTACTCTTTCTCATAAGCTGCTTCAACATGATTTGAATCTAAGCCAATTTCCTTGGCTATATTAGCAATGACTTCTCGTTCTTTAGCTGTAACTTTATTATCAGCCTTAGCCATAATCACTAAATCACGAATTAATTGGTTTCGTTGCGCAAAACTTGCTAATTTCTTCACTGTTTCGGCACGACTTTGAAGTGAATCAATTAATTTATCAACATTCAAACTCTCTTTATAAGAGTATTTGCCAAAAAACTCTTCAAAAACAGCTATCTCTTTATCAACGATACCGTTGCTCGCCGACGCAACCGCGATTAATCCAGCAAAAAGTAGACGCCTCATCGCTTCAGCCGCTTCAGTCTTGCCTTCTAAATAACTTGGCTCCATAATCCCCATCAAACTCTGAATCTGTATTTCAAGCTCATCTTTAGAGAATTCAGACTTACCCATTAACTCTGATTTATGAAAAAAATCCAACGCTTTGACACGCAATGGACTAAATGGGTGAGTTGAAAACCAATCACCTTTAGGAGCGCTTTCTGCGGGCTCAGCATCAACAATCTGCATTTCATCTACTTGTTGCAAAAAATCATTTAAGTCGAACTGAATTAAATCACCTATCAAACCCGAAGAAAGTTTAAACAAAGCCGAAGCAACTGCAGAAAAATCTTGAGCACAAAAAGCACCCGCTCGATCTGCTGAAATCTCTGCATAACGCGACCAAGCAAATAACTCTATAGTTGTTCTTGGATTTGGTTTTTGCTCTCCTTTGAGCAAATAACCAATAGGAATATCGTGATGCTGATAGATGTGATGACCTAATTCATGCCCCATGACATATTTTAATTCTTGAGCTGAAAAATTTTCTAACAAACTAGATGAAAACATTACATACAAGCGTTCTTGTTCAGGCTTGAAACAGGCCGCATTAAACTGTGGACTAGAATATACGTACAACTCCAACGGCAATTGAACTCCTAAACGATCTATACATTCTTGCGCCATCAAATGAATACTTGGAGACATTTTCTCAGTCAATCGCACAGAAGTTGATAGCAAATGCCGACGAATACTCATTGGATTCTTTTTTGCTTCTTTTTGAATCCATTGATTCGTTCGTTGCACTTCAGGCAGGCTTGACAGTTTTTCAAACAAATTAAAATCATCAGTTGAACGAATTTTTTTCACAACATCTAGAGAAGATTTTTTAGGCATAAAATTAGAGTTTTATCAATCAAAGTTTAGTAGAAACAATGATATTTGTTCTAAAGAAAAAAGTTAACAATTTATGCGAGATTAATTACGCTAAAAACTTAAAATAAATGTTAGAATCTCGTTTTTTATTTATTTGCCAACAAAAACAGCCTGATGAAAAAATTTAATTTACTAATAGCCACTATAATTTTCTCTCTAATTCTTGTTGCATGTGGCGGTGGAAGTTCAAGTTCATCCACATCAACTTCTTCTAATGTTACTAGCATCTTAGCCATAGGAGATAGTATTGGTGCAGGTTTTGGCGGAACAACACCTTGGCCTAGCCTTGTCGCTGCAGGCACTGGTATTCCAGTTGCAAATGACAGCCAGAACGGTCGTGAGGCAGTGCAAAGTGTTGGCTTAGTTAGCTCACAAATTGCAGCTGTAAATCCATCCCATGTCATTATCATGCTGGGAACTAATGACGCAATTGCGGGCAACATAGGCGGCGCTATAAGTGCTATGCAACAAATCGTTGCTAATACTCAAGCTGCTGGTGTCACTATTATTGTTGGAACATTACCACCATTGCCTTTTGAAGGAAGGATTGGTATTGCCCAACAAATTTCTGCAGGCTATCGCAGCCTTGGCGTTCCAATTGCTGAAGTCGAGGGTGCATTTGGTGGAAATACTAGTTTGATTTTTGATGGAATTCATCCTGACAACCAAGGCCAACAACTTATTGCCGATGCATTTATTTCAAACTTATAAAAGTTCCTAATAAAGACAATTCAAATCAAGGCTTAGATAATTTTATCTAGGCCTTTTTTATGTCCACTTATCACCAAATTTTTCTGTAATATATTCTAGAATGTTGCTGTTAAACTAAGATAGTTATAAATTATTGATCTAACAATTTGACGCTAAGAAACCTTTATGAAAAACAAATTCAGAGCATTATTTGGATTCATCTTAAACCCACTAGAAAGTGGCGACGAAGAATTTCAAATCAATCCATTAGCTAGAAAGATTTTGTTAACCGTAAGCGTGTTATTTATCGGTCTAGCTAGTGCGGTATTGATAACTTTTATTAAATCCACATCAAATGACTATGCTTATCTATTACCCTGTGTGATTTTTCTTTTAGTTGGTCTATATGGATTAATTGTTGGTCTTCTTGCCGACGATCGAGGAATTGCAAAAATTTGGGGTGGCCGATAAAAAAATCATTCGCCACAAGAATTTATTTACTCAATTGATTCAGTTTTTTTTGTGTCAAAGCGATGATGGAATCAAGCGTTCGAATTTGCGCTTTATCAGCTTTTTTAGTGCGCGCACAAACTGCACGAGCACGGTTTTCTCGAAATCTCCTATCTGACTGACGAGAGTTTGCTGCTTCCCGTTGACGGGTGTGACTTAGCTTTTCCAGGACGTTTTGTTTTTGTTGCTGCAACAAATTCAGCTTTCGCTGCAAACGACGTTTGTCTTGCCAGTTAGCAAATTGCTGAAAAAGACCAAATGCCATACATTCTACTTAACACTAAAAATTAACTTGCACTAGTTGCTGCTTTTGCAAAATTAGCAAGTGCGCCTTTAATTTTTTCAAACACTGGATCACAACCTTCCACTGCATGTTTTTGTTTCATCACTTCCGGTTCATCATAAGAAAACCATACTTGGCCAGAACTGTCCTGCCAAATTAACGCTTTCATTGGTAAATCAAGCCCAACTGATTGCTCGCATTGCATCAATAACGTCCCAATTTTTGGATTACCAAAAATAACTAGCTCTGTCGGTCGCAACTCCTTATCAACCTTCTTAGCGCCCGCAGCATGATCTACACGAGCAAAGATAGTCATACCCTTTTCTTTTAAAACCTTTTCCAAGCGATCAGCGGTGGTTGTTACATCATGAGAGCTTTTAATATTTGTCATAGCGTGAACCGAATTAGTTGTCAAAATGAACAACAAAAAACATGAAAATAGTTGTATTTTTTTTATCATAATAAACCCTTATGCAGTTATATAAAAATGTTTTCATTAAAAAATTAGTTTCTCAATACAGATTACCTAGTAGCAGATATAGTTCCTGAAACATCCAAGGTCTCATTTCCTGAACCTTGATCACAAATAGCTGTACCACTAATTATTCCATCAAGTGACTCAAACGAAATATCACCTTCGTAAGTTAAAAGAAACTGACAAGTCAAATCCCCTTGGGTGCTAGTTCTATTCGTCGTTGCAACAAACCTATTATTTGCTATTGAACCATTAGCTGTTAGAGGATCAATCAAAATAGAACTACCATTCACAGATACATCAGCAACAATTTCGGCCACATCAGAAACATCGCCTGAACTTAACAAAAGATTTTGTGTACCATTATATGAACCGTCAAGACCATTCGGAGCCGGGTTTTCATTCGCCGCTTCTTCCTCTTGACCATTAGATTCAGCAACTGAGTCATCCGATGAGCTACCTCCACCGCCGCAAGCAACTACACTAAAGATCAACATTGCAGCAATAAACAACTTTAGCTGAGACATCATAAACTCTTTAAATTGTGAAATTTTTATTTTGTTATACGCTATCTGAAAACTACAACCTTTACTAGCAATCTTAATTTTAGATAAGGTTTTTTAAATACGCTACAATAGATTCAATAAAACCTATGTAGGAAGCTAACCTTCAAAATGAAAGTTACAGAACCTAAAGAATATTTACAACCCGACAAAACAACACTTGATATGGTATCTAGAGTGGGCGTGGTTGCTATTATTTTTATTGTTCCTTTTGCAATCTATAATTTCTGGACTAAAAATTATGTTTTAGGATTAGTATCAACCATTGTCATTGGTCTGTTCACTTATAATGTCTGGTCAATTACTAAATATAAGACCTATACTCCAACAAAAACTTTTTGGACATTAATCCCTACGAGTATTTTTTTAATTGCTGTTACCATTCACGTTCAAGGTGTTGCTGGCATTCTATGGAGCTACCCCACCATACTCGGCATCTATTGTATACTTCCTGAGAAAAAAGCCTATTTTAGCAATGCTTTATTATTAATCATTGTGATTCCGGTAGCATGGATCAATATAGAACAATATGTTGCGATAAGATTCATTGCCACATTATTACTAATCTATATTTTTTCTGGAATTTTCATCAATACGATCAATATACAACACCGAAATTTAAAAACCATAGCAATCAATGATCCGCTAACATCACTTTTAAACCGAACCACCTTGCAAATCACTTTGGAACAAGCCATAGATCAAAACTATCGGTCTAGGATTCCAATGTCAATTGCCGTATTTGATCTGGATAACTTTAAAAAAATTAACGATCAATATGGACATAACCAAGGTGATCGCGCACTAAAAATCATTGCAAAATCCCTAAAAAAACGCTGCCGCAAAGTCGACAAGATTTTTAGGCTTGGTGGAGATGAATTCCTCATATTTTTTTACAATACTGACATCAAGAATGGGCTATTTGTCACTGACAAATTTCGCGCGCTAATAGCAAATATACCAATAGACAATATTAGCGTCACAGCAAGTTTTGGATTTGCCACGATAAAAGAAAATGAAAATTGGCAAGAATGGATTAAACGTGCAGATGAAAAGCAATATCAAGCCAAATTACTTGGCGGGAATCGTGTGCTTGCTTAGGCATTGCTATTTTGCCAATACATTTAGCTTCATTATTAAATAATACTTCTGAATTGAAGAACAGCATTTCCACTCATTCAAAGAATTGATTTGCGCATTTTAGTCCATTGATACTTTGATAAACTTCGCCACAACCATTCTAAAGGACCGTAGTGAAAATATCTCATCCAAAAAACTGAAAACCCAGAAAGAGCACCACAGACACCTAACGCAAGTAACAACAATTGTAATCGGCTGAACTCACCAAAATAGCCAAAACCAAAGCCTGAGAATAACAATAAACCAATAACTGATTGCAAAATATAATTACTCAGCGCCATACGACCCACAGCTTGAATGACTTGCTTAATCCTGCACCATGAATCACTTTGCATCCATAACAATATGCAAGATAAATATGCCATCAACATAATCGGTGCAGCAATATGAACAGCAATAGAACCTAAAACAACAGAAAACTCCAGCGACCAACGTTCTGAATAGTTCAAAAACAGTCCCATAACTGTTAGAAGCACTCCAATAGAAATACCCCAAAAGACAATAAAGCGATACAATTTATTGTGGCCATGTTGCAGCTTATATATACCGCCTTCAGTGAAATTTGGTAAAAAACCAGATTTGTATAAGCCCATACCTAATAACATCATCGAAAAAACCTGCATAAAGGTCATAAAAGTAAATATCGAATAGTATTGACTGGCAATAGCAGATTCCTCCTCCAAACACTCAAGACAAACAGAGTAAGCTAGTGGAAACTCATCAATTGGTTCTTTCACCATTTCCACAGCAGCAACAACCCACTCCGCGGATTGAATCCATAATTGTTGCAGTTCCAACAATTGTTGCACTGAAAAATCATTGATGATTTGTTGGTAATCAAGCAACAAATAAACACTGCCAAGATATAACAGCGCACTTAACGTTAATAATATTCGCGCTGGCAACCATACAAATATCCACAAGACCATCGCGCAGATTCCATAAACAAATAAAATATCGCCATAAAACAAGAAAAACAAATGCAAGCAACCAAATACAACTAACCAAATATTTCGAGCAAAATAATATCTGAATCTTTTTGTTTGTTGGGACTTTAAAATCATCAGCGCAGACACACCAAATAAACAAGCGAACAAGGCAAACATTTTTTGATAAACAAAAATATATAAAATTGAAAAAACTGTATCATCCAGACGCCAGTTTAAATTTGTCCGCTCCTCAATACTTAAGCCCCAATTGCTTGCATCAAAAGCTAAGGGATTTAAATAGGCTTCAATTGGATAGGCCATAGCAAAAATATTCATCACAAAGATCCCAAATAATGCGACCCCACGCATCAAATCAAATTCTGGAATTCGGGTGCTTGCCATGCTTAAGACTCCTATTTTTTTGTTCTTATTTCTTTCAGAGCAAAAAATCAGTATTAACGATACCGCTCCTCATCTATGAGATTATCCATATTTCACACTACATTAATCACTTAACGTTTATTGTATAAGCTAATTTAAACTAAATGAATTAATGAAGACTCTTTTTTTATTGGCTTCAGTTTTGGCATATCCCTTGGCTAGCTTTAATTCAAGTGCAGCCAAGCCAACAGCTATGCTCAAAAATTTAAATCAACTAGTATGGGAGAATAGAATCATCATTTTAAATAACGCCGAGAGTTCCGTTTTAGACCCGCACAAAATTTTCGATGAACAAATTTCTGAAATTAAAGATCGCGATATTATCTGGTTTATCCAATCATCCAATAAAAACAAAGTAGAAAGCAATTTTCGTGGACAATTGCATACCACATTAAAACAACAACTAAGCTTTCTCACCAACAATTCAAACCATCGAGTTATATTGATTGGTAAAGATGGTGAGATTAAGTCACAAAGCAAGCACTTAAGACTGCAAAAAATATTCACTCAAATTGATGCAATGCCAATGAGAATCATAGAAATGCAAACCAATCAAAAATTAAACCGTTAAAACTGCACTGTGCTTTATCTTATTAAAGGCACCATCAGGAATATTTCTAAAGCAAATTTGCTAACAATCAGATAACAAAACTCGCATTGATGTTGCTTGACGATTTTTTAATAAACCTAGACTATGCTTTAATCACTATAACGATTTAAAAGTAACTAATTTTAATGCTAGGGTTACATACATTCATAATATTTTTAACACCAAACTCAGAAATCAATGTCTCAAGAACAAAAAAATAATCCATTGCACGGTGTTAAGCTTGAAGCATTACTCAATGAGTTAGTTGATGAATATGGTTGGGACATTCTTGCCAAAGAAATGAACTTTAATTGTTTTAAATCCAATGTAAGTATTAAGTCTAGTTTGAAATTTTTACGCAAAACTGAATGGGCTCGTGAAAAAATCGAACGATTTTATCTCTATGATTATAAAAAACTACCAAGACCAAGTAGAGATGAATTCGACATTCCACCGCGAAAACGCACTGTCGGCTCCAACAAATTAAAATCCAATTCAAAATCTAAACACTTTAATGATAAATTCAATCCATGGGATAAAAGCAGCAAAGTCGATAATTGAGTAACTCAAAAGTTGAAATTGCAATTTATTCCACCATATTTACAGTAATAATGGCATCCATTTTCAAAAAAATCATATATGCAGCTAACTAAACGTATTTTCACTTCACCGCTAAAGCTTTTCTGGTCAGCCATAAAAAAGAGTCTTTTTTTAGTAGGCTTAATTGTCACCGCCCTATACCTATTCTTTATTTTCTCACTTGCCAAAGGCAAAGATTTAAGCGCTGAACTTCCCGAACAAGGCTTTATCGTGAGCATGGCTGTTAATGGCGATATAGTTGATAACTTACCGAATGCCAAAGGTTTGGCTTTAAGCTTTTTAAGCAATGAGCCGAAAAAAATTCATATAGAGCGATTAATCAAAACCATAGATCGAATCAGCGCTGATCAGCGCGTAAAAGGGATAATACTGAACTGGTCAGCAGCGCAAAGCACCCTATCGCATCAAACCAGACTCCATGACGCCTTAAAAGCACTTAAAGCTAAGCGCCCCAACCTGCCTATTTATTCTTATGCAAATAATATTGACCGCGGCTCATTACTATTGAGCAGTTCTGCAGATCGCATTGCTATTCCACCAGTTGCCAACGTTTTAATCACTGGACCCATTCTGCAACTCACTTATTTTGGTGAAGCCGCCAAAAAATTAGGCATTGGTTTCACCGTCTTTAAAACAGGTCCACATAAAGCTGTTTTTGAGCCCTATGTGCGCTCTGAACCATCGCCAGAAGTTCTGGTCGAATATCAGCAAATCAGCCAAGACATTAGCAATGATGTTATCGAACGCATTGCTAGTGGACGGCAATTATCAAAAAGTGTTGTTGAAGCATGGTTTACTCAATCATTATTCACAGTAAAATCAGCCAAAGAACAAGGCATTGTCACAGATATAACCTATGTTGATACGTTATTAGACGACCTAAAAACTACCGTCAACATTCAAGATGATGTGATAGATGCCACCACGTATTTTCATTCTTCGAATGATCTTGATCAACCAAACCTTGCTAGCGACACCCAATCACGGATTGGCTTAATTCAAGCAATCGGCGCTATTTCGCACCAAAGCAACAACACTAAGGGTGACGAAAAGATTTATGCTCAATCATTGATTGAACAAATTGAATGGGCAAAAAACGATGAAAATATTAAAACCGTCGTATTCAGAGTCAATAGCCCAGGCGGTTCAGCCCAAGCGAGTGAGTTAATCTGGCATCACTTAAATGAACTTGCTCAAGAAAAACCGTTAGTTGTCAGTATGGGTTCTGCGGCTGCTTCTGGGGGTTACTATTTAGCCGCTGCAGGCGAGAAAATCGTCGCTGAATCATCCACCATTACTGGCTCGATCGGGGTGACTGCCGTTCTGCCTGAAATTGAAAACTTACAAGAAAAAATTGGTGTCTATTTTCACACTATCAGTGATAGTGATCGCAAGCGCTTACTAAGCATTGAATCAAAACCATCTGAATTAGATGTAGCCCTAGTTAACGAAGGCATCCAAGAAACCTATCAAACCTTTTTGACCCGTGTGAGCGACAACAGAGACTTATCATATGCAGAAGTCGAAAAACTTGCTGGTGGACGAGTTTATACAGGTACCAGAGCAAAACAATTAGGTTTAGTCGACGAGATTGGCGACATCAAAACGGCATTTAATATCGCCAAAGAGCTTGGCGGTCTTGATTCCGAAAAACTCTATCCAGTGCAAAGCTATGTCAGCCCAAAACAAAATTTATTTAGTTGCCTGATTCAACAAGGTTTGGAAAATTGTGTATTACAAAACCAGCTAAGAACATCATTTACTCAGCTTTCATCATTCAAGCCATTATTAGATGTGATCGAATTAATCCAGCCAAATGGGCACGGGCCACAAAAGTTGACTTATTTACCAATTAATACGAATTTATAGACTGCAAAAATTTGAATAGTTTCCAAGGTCTACTCCATGCAAACTTATTCACATTTACTCCTCACAGCTGCTCTCAGCATTCCACTGGCAGCAGCTGTAAATTCCACTTCATCTAAATACCAAACTTTACCCAAACTCAACATTAAAGCACTATTATTCGGGTCTATTCTCCCAGATCTTGCCTTGATAATCATTGCGCTTGTCTGCATTGCCCGAGATTGGTTTATTGGCGTTTTCAAATCGCCCGCTTGGCAACAATTTGATTCTTCAAACAATCCAACTTCACTCTTGCTGGATTCGTCATGGACAGTGTCTTTATTTGATGATTGGTTTTTTAATAACCCTGCCGTTATCACCTTACAAAACACATTTCATAGCCCACTGATATTAATCGCGTTAATCACTATTTGTTATTTTGCATGGTGCAGACAAACTCAAATCCAAAGTGAAAATGCTTGCTCAAGTTATAGCGTACTTTTTTGGATTTTTTGCGCAGCGCTTTTGCATACAGTAATAGATATTCCGCTGCATAGTACTGATGGCCCATTACTATTTTTCCCTTTTGATTGGAATTACCGTTATGCCAGCCCAATTAGTTATTGGGATCCGAATTATTATGGACACATTTGGTCGATTTTTGAGCACTGCTGCGATATTGCTATTCTTCTATTACTAATTTTTTACTGGCGAAAAAACAAAATAAAATAAAACAACAAAGCAAAACTGACTTAATTTATAAACGCATACCTAAGCGATCAAATAAATGTTTCAGCGTCCATGCAGGACCTATCAATAAAAACTGTACATCTTCAAAAAAAGAAGGTTTCTTACCTTCATGTTGATGACCAATAAACTGACCAATCCAGGCAATAACAAATATCACAGTCATCATTAACCATAGAGACATAAATTGTTTTATTTCTAAAATATGAATAATTGCCAATGCCAAAACTAACAGCACGAACATGCTCACTCCGAGCCGAACCGATAAGGAAAAATAATATACTGTAGAAACAATAATTGCCGCAGTCGCGAGATTAATATGCTTAGCAATACTGATATCAATGAAAGGCAGGAACAATTTATATACTGGAATCAAATACAATAAGCCCAATAAGCTAAAAAAAATTGCTGGCACACAAAAGTAATGTATTTTCTTGTTCAAAGCTGTTTGATGGCTCTCACCATAAGCAGCAAATAAAGTATCTATTTTTTTCATACTAAGTTACTCACTTTGACAACATGATGCTGTTCATCTAAATGCATTACCCAATCAGCAATTTTCGGCAAGGATTGCAGTGCATGTTGACTCAGGCGTTCATAGTGCTGGATAAACTGCATTATCTCAGCTTCAGACATCAAGTTGCTTGCTTGATGCTCAACGCCGTTCGCACGTAAACGATCGTGCAACTTCTGTTCTTGCAATAAACGCCAGTTTTTTACACATTCGAACGAAGGCGCTTGAATAATCAACAAGTGGTCTAACAAACTAAATAACTGCTGATATTCGGTATTAAGCATTTCAGCCAAATAGGTGCGCCATTCAGCGTTGCTGTCCAGATCTTTTTCTAATTCGTTAATTGGCTTCGCCAAACCATTCATGGCTATGGGAGGCAAACCAACGCACCAACCTTCAAAGATTATCACATCAACTGGTTGTCTATTGACATCCCAATCATCTTCAGAACAACGGTCGTCATTGGATTTATCAAAACGAGGTATCTCAACAGTTTGCATCGGTGTTTGCTGTAACAAGCCCAGCAAAGTCTTTTCTGCAAGCGGCAAATCATGGGTGCCGGGAACACCACGGGTTGCGAAAAGGGGATGTACCGAGCGCGCCAATTCTTGCCTAGCATCGCGCGTAAGATAAAAATCATCAATCGAAATAACTACACTACTTAGACCATAGCGCTGTGCAAGAATTAGTTTTAAAAATTCACTACAAGTGCTTTTACCACAACCTTGCACACCTTGAACACCAAGCATTAATGGTTGAAATGTATGTGCTTTATGCAATTCGAAAGCATTAAAGATATTCTCAGCAAGTGGATAATAACCCGTCTCAACAGTTTGAATAAAACTATCCGGCAACGCCATTTCTTTAATTAATTTTTCAACTGAGATGGAATTCACAATATTTTAATTGAAGATATATGAGGGCTTCATTAAGTCTATAAGGTATTCAATTCAGTGGTTCACTGCTGTGAAAATGCTTTACGTAAATATACCTGATTTATTTTTAGAAGCTGAATAGTTTATAAAAAAACGTTTCTAAAAGTAATTTTCTGCATTAATTTACTATTAAAAAGTGACTCAAAAAATTATTGTTATCTATGCTAAGTTTAGAAAAAAATAATCTAGTGAGAAAATCATGCAACGACTATTGGCAGTCCTAATAAGTTGCTTACTATTAGTAAGCTGTTCAGATGACCCAACAAGCCCTGAACAACAAATTCGAAACAGTTTATCCGCAATGGAAATTGCGGCTCAAAACCGTTCCACGTCAGACTTTATGCGACATATAGCCGACGACTATTTTGATCAACATGGCAATGATAAAAAAGCAGTGAAACGAATAGTACAAATTCTCTTTTTACGTAATCAAAAAATTAATATCTTCTCATTGATTAAATCTATTGAAATCAAAAAAGGCTTAGCTGAAGTGCACTTATCGGCGGCAATGGCTTCTCGTGAAGTCGATTTAAGCCAAGAATCCAACCGACTGAAAGCGGACACACAACGTTTTTCACTGACTTTAATTCCAAACAAAAATAAAAGTACATGGCTAATTCAAAGTGCCGATTGGCAAAGGGGCTGGTAATTCTCAAACAGCTCTGAAATCTTCCAACACTATTCCAGCATCAGTCGTCTCCTTTTCATGAAATGGTTCGCGCCAAGTTTCTTGCAAAGCCGATTGTTCCCATTCTTGCGCTGAATCTAGCTGAAGCAACCGATCAACGTAAGCCTTGCTTTGAGGCGAAACTGGCAGTGAAAAAGTGCGCACACGATAAGCAACTGGTGTGTAAAAAGCATCGACCGCAGTGAACTGTTTTCCAGCTAAAAAATCACCACCGAATTGTTCTAAACCTTCGGTCCAAATTTCGTCAATCCGATTGATGTCTTTTTGTAATTCAGGGCTAATTTGATGTAACTTAACCCGTTGCCCAACTGTCATATTGCATTGATTTCTCAAAGCTGAAAACCCCGCATGCATTTCCGCAGTAGTTGCCCGCGCCCAAGCTCTCATCTGAGCATTTTCAGGCCAAACTTCGGGGTGCTTCTCAGCCAGAAATTCTACGATAGCCAGAGAATCCCAGACCTTGATGTTATTTTGTTCATCAATCAACACTGGCACAGCTCCTGTCGGCGAAAAACTCCGAAAAGCGCCCCAACTACCACCGTCAATAAAAGGTTTCAGCTTTTCAGTAAAAGGTAGACTCAGTTCTTTCATTAAAATCCATGGCCTTAATGACCATGACGAATAATTTTTATTGCCTATGATTAGCGTATACATATTTAAAATACAATCCTTTCATTCTTTGTACATATTTTGAAAATAGGACAAAAATATCACTTTTCCAACTTCATTACTCAATTCATTGCTTCGAATTTTTAGGTTCAAGTTTCTTGTAAAACCAGCTTCAAAAAATACCTGTTAAACTGTCGGTATAATCTATGAAAAATTCTAACAAACTGAACTAGTTAGCATGACAATAACTAAAGACAAGCTGTTATGTGCTGAACCTTCGAGTAATGCCAGTCTACTATATCAAGCATTATGGTGGATTGCTAAAGGCGAATTTACAGCAGGTTCTGAATTAAACCGAGCGCATGATATTTGTCAATCTCACGAAGGCAATGCACCTTTCGATTGGGTTCATGCACTTGTGCACTGGATAGATGGTGAAGAATGGAATTCAAATTATTGGTACCGCCGCATTGGCAAAAACCGGCAAGGCGAAACATTTGAACAAGAATGGCAAGTCATCGTTAATGAACTCATTTGAAACCTAGCTAAATATAAAGGATTCACTATTTTATATAGAGATGGCAATGATATGGTTTAAGGTTTTTGCAAAACACTTTTTGCTAAATTAAACAAACAATAGAATGTTGCTATTAATCAAACATCAACATTCAGTAAACAACATGCTGTCAGGCAAGCGTGATTTTGGCAAACTAGCATTAAAATCTTCATCGCTATGATAGCCAAAACCTGCCAACACCGTGGCATGAAAACCTTTTTCGATTAAACCAAAATTTTCATTCACAACATTGGCATCAAAGCCTTCCATTGGTACCGAATCAATCCCCATATCAGACGCGGCTAAAAGCACATTACCTAAAGCGATATAAGTTTGTTTCTCCAACCAAGCAGATGCATTATCAACATCTTCATTCAACTTATCGACGTAACCACTAAGCATTGTATTCCGATCGGTTTTGGCCTTATCATCAACATAGCGCCCATCGGCAAATTCTTGGTCAATCACCAGCTGCACCTGCGCTTGCGTTGCCTCAGTTTTTGCACAACAAACCACCACCATCGCCGCATCATTTATTTTTCTAGCGTTATATGCCATCGCACCCGGACAAGCATCTGCAATTTTCGCTTTGGCTTCACTACTTGTTGCAATAATAAAATGCCATCCCTGAAAATTAATACTCGAAGGACTCAACTTCAAAACTGACTTCAAGGCGTTAATCTGTTCGCTTGACAGCTTGCGACTAGGATCAAACGCTTTAGCCGCATAACGACGTTCAGCACTCGCTAAAATAGACATAGATAATCACTCTCTTTAATGTGGATTGAATATAAATTTTTTAATCTGATCCAAATTATTATGCACTAAAAAAACGAAGCAAAGCAAAAGATTAACGAACCCATCAAAACCTAAGAACAATTAGGTTTCAAATCAAATAAGGTGATCTCGCTTTGCGTGCCAAGCCGCATAGTCGGACCCCATGTTCCCGTGCCTTCATTAACATAAAGCACTGTATTATGACCCGTTGAGCTAGAGTGTTCATAGCGCCCTTTTCGATATTGAAATATCCTGTTTACCGCCCAGTTAAATGGCTTAATTTGTCCATTATGCGTGTGGCCAGAAAGCTTCAAATCAACACCTAATTCACTGGCATCAGCTAATCCATGTGGGCGATGGTAAAGTAAAATGATGTACTTCTCATCATCGACAGTTATTTTGGGTAGTTCCTTGGCAACTTGTTGCGGATCCGGCGAATCATCAATGCCTATGATTTGCAATTCCGCTGCCATCACAGCCTTATTTCGCAACACGATGACTCCCAAGCTTTCTAAACGACAAATAATTTCGTCAAGATCTTCATATTTTTCATGATTACCAATGCAAAAATAAATCTCACCTGAAAATTGCGTCAACGCTTGCAGTTGCTCAGCCTTGATGCCAGGCTGATCAATAAAGTCTCCTGTAATGCACAGGAACTCTGGTTTTTGAGCATTAATTTGTCGAATAATTTTTTGCAAAAATTTTGGATTACGCGAACCAATGTGAACGTCAGAGATTTGTGCAAATCGATAAGAACGTTGGGTTTTTGTAGATTCTAAGTCGACCCTTACGATTCTCGGTTGCCAAGCTTTATAAAGACCATAAACACTGAGCAAGCTCGCTAATAAAATAATGAAATAAGCGATTGTTTTTGGCGCAATAGTCGTTACAAGCAGCAATAACTCTCCAACTATCACTAAACTCAACAAAAATTGCGCGACACCTAACAAAAAGTCCATTGCTATACGCACAACACGTGCCGCTGCACTGGTTTTTCCCCTGAGCAACACCCGAGCAATCAACTGTGAGCTGAACGCAAAGGTACAGGCAATCACTGTGATTGAAACAGACAATCCAAGCCAATCACTTAAGCGCCACACTGGATAGACTAAAACAAGCGCAGAAAACAATATCAGTACACTGAAAAATTGCACTGGTCTTTTGAATGAACGATATGAACCTTGGGGCTTGGACATGTTGATTGAGAAAATAATTTTCGTCTCTCTAATAGACCTTAAGAATACCGTTCTTCAAACACTAAAAATAAGTTTTTTAACTGAGAGAAATAGCTAGCTTCTTTTTTCCCTTTATTCAGCAGGTAAAATCTTAATTCGTATTTACCCTCTAGGTTTTTAAAATATGCTGTTAGAAACGGGCTATGACAAAGGTTCTTGCAATCCCTTTTTATCAAAGTCTTTATTTGCTTAGCTTATATATCCCACCAAAATAGTTTAACGCATAAATTTCGCCGTCAAGTCCTTCAGCAAAAGACGAAATATTCAGATCAGTATTCTCAACTAACGTTCTTTTATAGCTGTCTTGATCTTTGTTTTTTTGCAATGACCAAATTCGACCCGAATTAAAATCTCCAAAGAAATACACGCCTTGTAATTCACCATATTGCTTGCCTCGATATACATAGCCACCAGTGATAGATGTGCCTTCACGTCGTCCATAGGAAGTCACTGGTGCAATATAAGGGCCTGAAGTTGAACAATCATTTCGAGTTTCACTCAAACCTTCTTCGCAGCGCCAACCATAATTGCCTCCATTGACAACAATATTCACTTCTTCTTCGGCAGACTGTCCAACATCAGCAGCCCAAAGCTGTTGAGTTTGTCTATCGAAACTCCAACGCCAAGGATTACGTAAGCCCCATGCATAAATTTCTTCGGCGCCACCTTGTGATGCGAGTATGTTTCCAGGTGCAGGCGCACCCTCTTTAGTGATTCTAACCATGCTTCCCAACAAGGTCGTTTTTCTTTGACCATGATTAAAAGGATCATCCCCCGCACCACCATCGCCAAGAGAGACATATAAAAAACCGTCCTCACCGAAAGCAATATGACCACCATTATGATTGCCAAAAGGTTGCGGCACACTCAAGATTTCTTGCTTGCTTGGTATATCAAAAACTTGTCCTTGATCAGACAAGGTAAATCGCGCAACCACTGATCGCATTCTTTCCCTAGTTTCACGATTCTTTTCAGGAACGGTATAAGACAAATATAGAAAACCATTGTTCGCAAAATCTGGATCAAAAGCCATGCCCAACAAACCACATTCGTTGCAGGTGCTTAACTTGATTCCTGACTTAGGCAGGTCAACAACTAGATTTAATTCTTTAGTTGCATTATCAGTGGCATCAAACCAATGTAATTTACCTGACTGTTCAATTACATACCAACGATCAGGTAAGCTTGGTGCTTGCAGCAGGAAGATAGTCTGCTTAAATGAAATGTTAGGGAAAACACGCTTAAATTGTATATTTTCTAGAACGGCAGCTTGCTCAGAAGCCAAGGTTTGTTGCTTTGCATCACTTGCAAAAGAAATGGCCGAAAATCCCAGAGAAACTGCCATTGTTAAAACTAACGTTGCACAGGAAGTGAAAAACAAGCTGAAGCTGCAAGATACTTTTTTATACATACGTTCTAAATAACATAAAGGGGTCAAAAGACCCCTTTATGTTATTTTAAATTTTAAGCCACAACAACAGTTTAAATTTCAGGCCACAACAACGTTTTAGGATGAAACTGTGACCATGCAAACCAAAATGCTTGATGTGTTCCAAGGTCTTTTCCATCTTTATCAATGGCCTTCACACCACCTCCATCCAACACAATTTGGATGTTTTCGACCTTAACTTCCTCACCGGCATCGAGCACTTTAATTAAGCTCGCCACATGAAAAGCAATGGGTTTACCCGATGCGGTAACGATACCCAATACATCTTCTTGAATAGGGAGCCTAGGATCAACATCACCGATAGGAAAAATCGGACCATTTGCATCACGGCCATTTCTAAAATCAAAATCTTGGCCAAGAGCTAACCGTTCTTCTAATACTGTTGTTTTAGGATAAGACTTTTTCCATTCTCCCCATGTCGTGGTGACAACACTTGCTTGATTCAACTTCACACCTTTTTCTAACAGAGGGCCAGTTACCGCATTGCCTCTAAACGTGTCAAAAACGGAAAAAGTATTCAGGTCAAACATAACTTTATTAGAGCGACTCAACAAACCAGAGGTGCGCAACACAGGACGAGCAACACCTTCTGGAACTTCATCAGTGAACCATGCCTGCGCAGCACCGCAGAGCGTGCAATAAGGAATTCCTAAATCACGACCGCCAAGTGTGTCGTTGACCATTTCACGAACTTCCATAATCTGACGAGGATAAGCTCTGGCTTCGCCGTTGAGAACAATACCAAAAACCACATCATCGTCATCTAACCACGTGGCAGATTTTGCGTCAGTCACCGGTGGGTTATCCGCAGCTGGAATACAGTTACAGGGATCATCAGTTGTATCAAAGGCACGGTCATCGATTCGCACACCTCCCCATGACACAAACCGCCAATCAATATCACCTTTAACAAAGATTGGCTTCCACTCAGGCAGCACTCTTGTGTAAATATTGCTTTTATACTTGAGATACTCAGGTGGGGCAGGAATGTCCCATGCCATCATACGATTGGTTGCATCGTTCCAAATATTGATCTCGTTTGAATTATCAATGTTAAGCAGTTGCATCATGGTGCTGCCGAGTTCTCTGTTCAGCTCTCGGTCAGGGGCAAACCGCATCAAGTCTGCCAATATCCATGCCAAACGAGGATCTTTAGATTTTCTAATTTCAACTAGTGCTTGATTTTGCTCAATACCCCAGCCACCACTAGAAATTCCCTCAATAAATATTTTCTCAACAGCAGCTTTTAATTTTTCACTAAAAGGACCTTGAGGCACTTCAGGAGCCGAGCCAAAATCAAGAACACTGCCTCTAGGCAAAGCAGCACGAGCGAGTGACGTTGCAGCAGAGACACCAGATGACTGAGCAAAACTGTATTCAGCCCAAAGCAGTGAATGCAAAGCAACTATGGAAAAAGATATAAATGCACGTTTAATAAACAATGGAAGACCTCTTACAATATATGATTGAACATAATAGAAGACAGGTCGAGTGCATTTAATATTTCATATCATCTTCAACTTTTGATTCATTCGAAGGCTCTGGTCCCTTAAATCACCCCTTAAATTCAAATCAATTTAAAGCCAGTCTAGTTTTTCTTTCCCAAACATAATCGTGAATAGCAAAAACTGCAGTTTGAACCATTGGTTCGATTAAACCAATAGAAAATGCAAGCACCCAACTGCCCGTAATTGCGAAAGCTACTAAAGTAGCTACGATGAAATGCATAATTCCATAAGAAAGTGTTTTTTTGGCTAATCGTAAATTAATTTCCATAACGGTTGACCTAAACTTGTTGGTAATTAACTCACAACATAAACCATCACCCGCAATACTTATAATGATTAATATTGATAATAACGTTCAAAAAAATTGAACTGCAAACATAAATTTCAATAGTGTTATCTATAGAATAACAATTGATAAAGGGCTCTGACCCCTTTAATTATCCATATTAGAAATAAACTATAAAACTTAGAACTGACTGTTAATATGAACTGGCCTCAACGAATAATCTGCATGACAGAAGAAACTGTCGAAACACTTTATCTTCTTGGTGAACAGGATAGAATTGTTGGAATTTCAGGTTTTACCGTTAGGCCTCCAGAGGCTAGAAAAGAGAAGCCTAAAGTGTCTGCATTTACGAGCGCTAAGATACCCAAGATTTTAGATTTAAAACCTGATTTGGTTTTAGGGTTTTCAGATTTGCAAGCTGATATAGCTGCTGAGTTAATAAAAAACGGTATTGAAGTCTATATTTTCAACCATCGAACAGTCGATGGAATCCTAAGAATGATTCGAACACTAGGTCGTTTAGTTGGTGAAGCAGAAGCGGCAAACTCTTTAGCTTCATCATACGAAGTGCGGATTAATAAGATTAAACGTATAACGTCTACATGGAAGGTTAAACCGAAGGTCTTTTTCGAAGAGTGGTACGATCCTACAATAAGTGGAATTGGGTGGGTCAGCGAGCTTATTGAAATAGCTGGCGGTGTCGATTGTTATGCGGAAAACGCAAAGCATCAAGGAGGTAAAGAAAGAATTATTGCTGACCCGATGGAGGTTGTAGAAAGAGCTCCCGATATTGTTATTGGTTCGTGGTGTGGAAAACGCTTTCATCCTCATAAAGTTGGAGAGAGGGAAGGATGGGCGAATGTTCCTGCTGTATTAAATAAAGACGTATATGAAATTAAATCTGCAGTTATTCTTCAACCAGGTCCTGCTGCATTAACTGAAGGCCTAGATCAAATTTTCGAAATCACTAAAAGGTGGCAAGAAACTTATGGTTAATTTATTTCTAGTTGTATTGAATTCATGCATATCGGATCGGTGAAGTAACTTATTCCGAGTTGTTCTAAAAAATTCGAAAAAAAATTCTCTACTAAAGAGCTCTGACCGCTTTGATTAACGTTATTGCTGGCTAAAAGCTTGTCGAAACGGGTAATCCTAGGTTAAGGTAGTCTTAGTTACTTAAGAAAAGGGGCACGAATGCAATATGAAGAATTAACCAGCCAGGTGTCCGTTTCTGGACAAATTGGAGTCGATGATGTCCAGAAATTTAAAGATCAGGGCGTAGAATTATTGGTTTGTAATCGACCTGATGGAGAGGATGTTGGTCAAACTCCGCATAGTGATGTTGAGCTTGAAGCCATACGAATTGGCCTACCCTTTAAGTTACTGGCGTTTTCTTCGTATCAAATAACGCCCGAGGATCGCGAGGAATTTGTTAAGCTGATTGAAACCCGTAAGCGAATTCACTGTTATTGTCGTTCTGGCTCGCGATCTAAGCGTTTATGGCGTGAAGCGAACTCACTAGTCGGCGGAGAAGAGCAGTATCAG
>CAZWHW010000004.1:0-100699 GCA_964633815.1 uncultured Gammaproteobacteria bacterium | reverse complement strand
GTTTTCTCACACGTTTTAGTGTCTGAACGTATTCCTGATTTAATCACCAGCTTAATGCTTGATGCAGGTTTCAATTGGGTCACATTCTTGATTGTAGTCAATATTATATTATTGATTGGTGGTCAATTTATGGAACCATCTGGATTATTGCTAATCGTTGCACCTGTAGTGTTTCCAATTGCAATTGAACTTGGCATAGACCCTATTCATTTAGGCATCATGATGGTTGTGAATATGGAAATTGGTATGATCACGCCGCCAATTGGATTGAACTTATTTGTTACGTCAGGCATCACTGGCATGAGCATGGTCAGAGTCATTAAAGCAGCACTACCTTTTGTATTAGTATTGCTATTCTTCTTGGTGTTAGTCACATATATCCCAGCGATTTCGACTTGGCTACCAACACTGATTATGGGCAAAGAAGTCATCACTTTCTAAGCTCTTAATACATCATTAAATAAAAAAGGCGGCGCTGAAAAGCACCGCCTTTTTTGTTCAATATGAAATTCTAAGAAATTGATAAATTCAAAACTTTATCAATGTCTGCTGCACTATGGCGCTCTTTAAGCTGTTCATTTTCTTCACCCCATGTACGATTGACAATTCTGCCTCGCTGGACTGCTGGTCTTGCTTGTATTTCTTTTGCCCAGCGATTGAGATGTTTGTATGACGCTGTATCAAGGAATTCTTTTGCGTCATATAACGTGCCAAAAGTCAAAACACCGTACCATGGCCAAATCGCTATATCTGCAATAGTATATTCATCACCACACATATATTTTTTATCAATTAAATGTTTATCCAGCACATCTAATTGTCGTTTCGCTTCCATTGCAAAACGATTAATTGGGTATTCATACATTTCAGGTGCATAATTATAAAAGTGTCCAAACCCTCCTCCTAGATAAGGTGCACTGCCCATTTGCCAAAACAACCATGACAAACATTCTGCTCGAAGCGAAGGCTCTTCTGGAATAAAAGCTGCATATTTCTCGGCCAGATATAACAAGATAGAACCTGACTCAAATAAACGAATAGGTTCGGAGGCACCATAATCCATCAACGCAGGTATTTTAGAGTTTGGATTAATATCAACAAAATCACTACCAAATTGATCACCTTCACTAATATCAATTAAAAACGCATCATATTCTGCATCTTTACCAATAGCGAGCAGCTCTTCAAGCATCACGGTGACTTTCACCCCATTTGGCGTAGCCATTGAATATAACTGCAAACCATGATCGCCTCGCGGCAAACTTTTTTCATGTGTGGATCCCGCAACTGGACGGTTAGTTCCAGCCCATTTACCGCCATTCTCAGCATCCCATTGCCAAACTTTTGGTGGAATATATTCATTGTTTGTTTTATTTGTCATAGTTAGTTAATACCTTTCACTTATAAACATTTATTAATTCCATATAAAAACCGATAAACACTTTATGGAAATTAAAAGCCCCAAAATACTAATAAGCATTTGATATTACACTCTAACAATCATAAAACGCTATTTTTAATACCAAAAACACTAAATTCGCTAGAGTCAAACACAGTGAGTCAGTAAAATGCATGTTTGCAAATTTATAACAAACTGAGTTTTTAAATTATGGCGATAACCTTCAAAACTACTGATGAAATTGAAAAGATGCGCGTTGCAGGGCGATTAGCTTCCGAGGTTTTGGATATGATCGAGGAACACGTTAAACCGGGCATCACGACTGACGAACTCAACGTAATATGCCATGACTATATTGTTAATGAACAACAAGCCATTCCAGCACCCTTGAATTATCACGGCTTTCCTAAGTCAATATGTACGTCTATTAATCATGTTATATGTCACGGTATTCCGAACGATAAGCACCTAAAAAAAGGCGATATCATCAACATAGACATTACGGTCATCAAAGATGAATATCATGGCGACACTAGCCGCATGTTTTATGTTGGCAATGTTTCACCAGTGGCCAAACGTATCTGTGATACAGCAAAAGAATGTATGTTAATCGGCATCGAAATGGTTAAACCTGGCATACAATTGGGTGATATTGGCCATGCGATTCAACAGCATGCCGAAAACAAAAATTATTCAGTAGTTCGAGAGTATTGCGGCCATGGCATAGGTAAAGTGTTCCATGAAGAACCTCAAGTACTGCATTATGGCAGACCAAAAACAGGCGTCAGATTGCAAGAAGGCATGACCTTCACCATCGAACCCATGATCAATGCTGGACGAAAAGAAACACGTTTGCTAGCTGACAACTGGACTGTTGTCACACGAGATCGATCGCTTTCTGCTCAATGGGAACACACTATTTTAGTTACAACTGACGGCTATGAGATTTTGACAGCTTCGAAAAATTCAGTTTCGTAAATTTTGTCCATGAGCTCGCCCAAAACAAGCATTTTCAATAAAAAACAGTTCCGTAAAGATCTTGAAAGCGGCAATTCAATTACTGTTTTCAAACAAGCGATTAAACAAGCCAAGGATGCATTAAGAGACAAGCATTTTAAAGGTGCGAGTGCAACAGATACTGTTTCTGCGCTCACTCGTTTTATTGACCAAATTTTGACGTTAGCTTGGCAAGAACATGCCGAACTTTTACCTGCACACCAAAAACAAAAAATTGCTTTAATAGCCGTTGGTGGCTATGGACGTGGTGAACTCCACCCGTATTCAGATATTGACCTGATGATCTTGTCTGACAAAAACATGTCGTCAGATTTCAATAAATTTGCGGAAATGTTTCTCCGTTTTTTATGGGATATCGGTTTAGATGTTGGTCACAGTGTTCGTTCTATCAAAGATTGCATCAAAGAAGCCAAACAAGACATCAGCACCATCACAAATTTGATGGAAGCAAGGCATCTATTGGGCGATGAAACATTGCTGCCGATCATGGATGAAAAAGTTAGAAATTTGCGCACTTTTTCAGCCCAAGCATTCTACGTTGGCAAACTTGCTGAACAACATGAACGACACGCAACATTTCATGACACAGCCTATAACTTAGAGCCAAATTTAAAAGAAGGCCCTGGAGGCTTGCGCGATCTACAAACTATTCTGTGGATTTATAACCGCAGCTTTGGCTGTCGAACCTATGAAGAAATGTTAGATTTGGGTTTCTTAAAAGAACAAGGCTTGACTAATTTTATTCGTAATCGCAATGTCTTGTGGAAACTTCGAATCAGTCTGCATTTTATCAATGACCGCAGAGAAGATCGATTATTATTTGATCAACAGCGTGCTGTTGCAGCTGCACATGGTTATGAAGATAACGAGAAGAACCTTGCGGTCGAGCAATTAATGCAGCGCTATTATCGCACTGTCAAAGATATTAGCCTACAGAACGAACTATTAATTGAGCGTTATCGGCTAGAAGTTTTAAATCCTACAAACAAAAAAGCTAAAGTCACGGAACTCAATAATCGTTTTCAAATACGCAATGGCACAATTGAAATGAGCCATAAAAATGTTTTCAAAAAACAACCATTCGCGCTGATGGAAATATTTTTGGTGATGCAACAAAACAACATAGACAATATTCATCCGGATACCATTCGAGCAATTCGTTATAACTTGAACCTGATCAACTCCAAATTTCGCAAAGATATTCGCTGCATTGCATTATTTATTGAAATTTTCAGACACCGAACCGGCTTAACACACAATCTGCGCCGTATGAATGATTATGGCGTATTAGGCGCCTACATTACTGCTTGGGGGAAAATTGTCGGGCAAATGCAGCATGATTTATTTCATGTCTATACAGTCGATGCGCACACCTTAATGTTGATTCGCAACCTGCGCCGCTTTGACACACATCCTGAAGAGTTTCCTTTAGCGAGTGAAATCCTAAGTAAACTGTACAAACCAGAACGCTTATTTATCGCTGGCATTTTTCATGATATTGCCAAAGGTCGTGGTGGTGATCATTCTGAACTCGGAATGGTTGATGCTTATGATTTTTGCATTAATCATCAACTCAGTGAATATGATGCCAAACTTGTTTCATGGCTAGTGCAATATCACCTATTCATGTCGCATTTCGCGCAACGACGAGATATCAATGACCCAGAGGTCATTCGTGAATTCTTAGATGTAGTCGGTGATCAAGAACATTTAGATAATTTGTATTTACTGACTATTGCTGACATACGAGCCACCAGCCCTAAGGTTTGGAATGCGTGGAAAGGACAATTACTCGAAAGCCTTTATCACATTGCTAGTCGAATGCTGCGCCAAGGTGTTGCTCCGCAAGATAATACTGACAATATCCAAGAGGTAAAACGAGAAGCACTGAAAATTTTGCAAGAAGAAACAAACACAAATAATCAAAGACCATTTTCACAAGAATTAGTTGATGGAGTTTGGAACACCTTAGATGAAGATTATTTTCTGCATTTCCAACCAAAACATATCGCTTGGCATATTGAATCATTATCGAATTCAAGTGCAATTGATACTCCCATTGTATCTGTTCGTTATTCGGAGATTTATGAAGCATTGCAAATTTTTGTTTTCGCCGCGGAAACCAAATTTTTACTCAGCGAAGTAACAGGATCGCTAGATAAGGCTGATATTGACATTATGGATGCACGCATGAATCGCTCAATCGCAGGCTATGGTTTTTACAACTTTATTTGCATGCCAACTGATTCTGAACACGCTCATAAAACTGATTATTTAGAATTTATTTCCAAGGAAGTTCATGCCGGCATGATGGAATTTCGTTTCAGCCGTCATTTAGCCAAGACCACTCCAAAAATCAAGCGAACTTATGTTTCGCGAGCCATGAAACATTTTCCAATCAAGCCAGATGTGCAGTTTTTCAATAACAATGAAAACCATACAATCATGGAAGTCGTGGCACAGAACCAACCCGGACTGCTTCATAAAGTCGCATTGTGTTTATTAGGCAATAACATTCGCCTAGTAAATGCACGTATTTCTACTTTCGGCGAACGTGCCGAAGACACTTTTTTCATCACTTTGCGTGATGGTAGTTTAATAACTGATAAATCAACCATGGTGAAAGTTAGTCGCTCTATTTGTGCAGCACTCGACACTCAACCTGAGCAAACAACATAAACCTAACAGCTATTAAACGACAAATAACCAGCAAGAAAATAACTACACAAGTAAATAACGCAAATCAGTGGAGAATCAAACTGGTCTGTAAGATAATCCTATTCATCATTTTAAAATTAACCATTTAGAAAACTATTATGTCTTTACAAAACACTATCGAAACTGCTTTTGATAATCGCGCTGATATCACACCAAGCAGCGTTTCTCCTGAAATCAAAGAAGCGGTATTAGAAGCAATTGATCAACTAGATCGCGGCACTGCAAGAGTTGCAGAAAAAGTTAACGGCGAATGGGTTGTTAATCAATGGTTAAAGAAAGCCGTTCTTTTATCATTTGCAATTCGTGATAACAGCATCATGCCTGGCGGAGAAACAAACTATTTTGACAAAGTGCCATCCAAGTTTGCTGATTATGATGAAGCACGTTTTCAACAAGATGGTTTTCGTGTTGTGCCTCCAGCGTCTGTACGTAAAGGTTCTTATATTGCCCCTGGTGCAATCTTAATGCCTAGCTATGTCAATATCGGTGCTTATGTAGATTCTGGTTCGATGGTAGACACATGGGCAACGGTTGGTTCTTGCGCGCAAATTGGCAAAAATGTTCATTTATCAGGTGGAGTAGGTATAGGTGGTGTGTTAGAACCGATTCAAGCAGGCCCAGTCATCATAGAAGATAATTGCTTTATTGGCGCTCGCAGTGAAATTGTTGAAGGTGTCATCGTTGAAGAAGGCGCCGTGATTTCTATGGGAGTTTTTATTGGACAAAGCACCAAAATCTTAGATCGAGAAACAGGTAAATTCAGCTATGGTCGCGTGCCTGCTGGTTCAGTTGTTGTGTCAGGTTCAATGCCTTCTAAAGACGGTTCGCACAGCTTATATTGTGCAGTCATCGTTAAAAAAGTCGATGCGAAAACACGTGCCAAGACAGGTTTGAACGAGCTATTGCGCGTAGATTAAATTATTCATTTAGAAACCATTATGTCTAACTCAACACTCGAACTCGCTAAACAACTGATTGCACAAAAATCAGTCACTCCCAATGACGCCAACTGCCAAGATATTATGATTGCTCGTCTTGAAAAAATTGGCTTTACGATTGAAAAAATGCCTTTCGGTGAAGGTGAGGAGCGTGTTGAAAACTTATGGGCGCGCCGCGGCACGGCTGCGCCCTTATTTGCCTTTGCCGGACATACTGATGTCGTTCCTGAAGGTAATGTCGACAAATGGTCTTCAGACCCATACGAACCGACTGAAAAAGACGGGTTACTCTATGGACGTGGCGCGGCCGACATGAAAAGCTCATTGGCAGCATTTGTAACATCCATAGAAACCTTTGTCGCTGAAAACCCTGATCATGCGGGCTCTATTGCATTATTGATCACATCAGATGAAGAAGGCATCGCCAAATATGGCACAGTCAAAGTCATAGAAAGCTTAGAAGCACGCAATGAAAAAATTGACTACTGTCTTGTGGGTGAACCAAGTTCTACCAACACCTTAGGTGATATCATCAAAAACGGTCGCCGTGGTTCAATTGGTTGTGAACTGACTATCACGGGCAAGCAAGGCCATGTTGCTTATCCACATTTAGCCATCAATCCGATTCATATCGCAGGCTCAGTCGTTGCCGAGCTGCATCAAGTTGAATGGGATCAAGGCAATGAGTATTTCCCGCCAACCACATTCCAAGTATCCAACATCAACTCTGGCACTGGCGCAACCAATGTCATTCCAGAATCAGCGATAATCACTTTTAATCTGCGTTTCTCAACTGAAACCAACGAACAAGAAATCAAAGCAACCGTCGAGAAAATCGTTAGCAAGATTGTCGAAGAAAACAGCGCAAGCTATAAAACCCAATGGCGACTTTCTGGCAATCCATTTATCACTGGCGAAGGCGAACTAGTCCAAGCCTGCGTCAAAGCAATTAAAAGTGAACTAAACATCGATTCAGAACTCTCTACTTCGGGCGGCACCTCCGATGGCAGATTTATCGCTCCAACAGGCGCGCAAGTTGTCGAACTTGGCCCAATCAACGCTACGATTCATCAAATTAATGAATGCGTCGAGATTGAAGCATTAAATAAATTATCTCGAACATATAAAGCAGTTTTACATAACTTACTTTCATAGGGTATCTACCACCTTTTAGATACTGAATATTTAAATTGGCTAATAATGCGAGGATGCTCACTTATTAAATTACAATGAAATTTATTACTAGCTTTTTTATATTTGGTTTCTTTTGCTATTGCTCAATAACAGCACTACTTTATATTTTTCAGCGTAATTTATTGTACTTCCCGACTCCCAAATTTGATCACCCATTTGAGGAGATTCAGTTTCAGAATCAAGGTGAAACGATTTCAGTCATATCGTTAAATAAAAACAATGATAAAGCTCTTATTTATTTCGGTGGTAATGGTGAAGCTGTTGTAGCTAGTGCTGACGAACTTAAATCTGCATTCCCAGACTTCACGATTTATTTACTTAACTATCGCGCTTTTGGCGGCAGCACAGGCAAGCCCACTGAGAAAGAAATCTATGCCGATGCATTAGCACTTTATAAAATAATCAAACAAAAGCATACAAACATTTCTGTGATTGGGCGAAGCTTAGGCTCAGGGGTCGCAACCTATTTGGCTGCCAATCGCAATATCCACAAAACCGTGCTCGTGACTCCATATGACAGCATTTTGAATATCGCTAAGAAACAATTTAGATTTTTCCCTGTTAAATTGCTATTAAAAGACAAATTTGACTCGCTCTCTAGAGTTAATAGCATTTCATCTAAGGTACTGGTAATTGCTGCAGAACATGACGAGGTAATCCCTATGGAAAACACTGAAAATTTAGTGAATAAATTTCCTAACGAGCAAATACGCTTTAAACTAATCTATGGTTCTGGACACAATAATCTTTCGATCAGTAAAGAATACTACTCAGCTATCTTTAACTTTCTAGGAAAAGGCTAAAAAAAGTCAGTCCAATAATTAACCCAGCCAAACCCGAGCATTTCTAAACAATCGCATCCACGGGCTATATTCGCCCCATGACTCATCTGACCATGAATTGGCTACTGTGCGAAAAATACGTTCTGGGTGAGGCATCATGATTGTGACGCGACCATCAGCATTTGTTAGGCCTGCAATACCTTCTGGAGAACCATTAGGATTGGCCGGATAATGGTTGGCAATGTTTCTCTGCGAATCCACATAACGAATAGCAACTTGATCACTTACTTTCTGAATTTGCCCTTCAGATGCAAACTCAGCTCTACCCTCTCCATGAGCAACAACTAGAGGCATAGAAGAACCTGCCATTCCTTGCAACAGTAAAGAATTAGATTCTTGCACTTGCGCTTGAATCACACGAGCTTCATATTGCTCTGATTTATTCTTCACAAAATGTGGCCAATGTTCAGCACCAGGTATAATTTCTTTCAGGTTCGACACCATTTGACAACCGTTGCAAATACCTAAAGTAAAGGCATCAGTACGTTCAAAATAGGCACTGAATTGCTCACGCAACACTTTGTTATATAGCACGGTTTTAGCCCAGCCTTCGCCAGCGCCAAGAACATCACCATAAGAAAAACCACCACAAGCAGCCATACCATTAAAATCATCCAAAGACACTCTGCCTGCCATTAAATCTGACATAGTGACATCAATTGCATCAAAACCTGCATAAGTGAATGCAGCTGCCATTTCCATTTGGCCATTCACACCTTGCTCTCGGAGTATTGCTACCTTAGGTCGTAGACCACTTTGAATATAAGGCAGAGAAATATCTTCATTCACATCGAATGAAGTATCTGAATGCAAGCCCGCGTCATCGACATCTAGCAGACAGTCATATTCTTGTTGCGCACATTCTGGATTATCACGCAATTTTTGCATTTCATAGGTCGTAGCTGACCAAGCTCGATGACAATCAATACGATTTTCATCCAACAGCACTTGATCTGTTTGTTTGATAACAATCCGCTCGCCTGAAGTAGCTTGCCCCAGTTTATGCAAAGCATTCGCTATACCAAATTTTTCTGCCAAAGCCGAGAGTGCTGGCACATCATTAATACTCACTTGCAACACTGCGCCCAGTTCTTCATTAAATAACATAGCCAATGAAGAATTATTGGCCTTTGGTAGCGCAATATCTAAACCGCAGCGAGATGCAAATGCCATTTCTAACAATGTAGTGATCAAGCCGCCATCCGAACGATCATGGTAGGCTTTTAACAAATCCGCCTTGAGCGCAGCTTGAACAAACTGAAAACAATTTTTCAAAAAACTCGCATCATCTACATCGGGACAATCATCTGCTGTGCCAACCTGTTCATAAACTTGCGCCAATGCGGACAGTGACAAACGAGCTTTACCTTGAGCAATATCTAATAAAAATAATTCAGTATTGGCAAAATCATCGGCTAATGCTGGAGTCAGAGTTTTGCTAACATCATCCACTGGAGCAAACGCCGAAACAATCAATGACACGGGAGCCGTAACTGCTTTAGAATCACCTTGACGATCTTGCCAAACCGTTTTCATTGACATGGAATCTTTGCCAACAGGAATTGAAATGCCTAATTCAGGGCAAATCTTCATACCAACAGTTTCAACAGTTTCATACAAAGCCGCATCATCGCCCGCATGGTTGGCTGCTGCCATCCAGTTCGCTGACAATTTGATTTCAGACATGCTGCGAATGCTGCTCGCTGAAATATTGGTCAACGCCTCACCAATTGCCATACGGCCACTAGCTGGTCCATTGATACTAGCTAGCGGTGTGCGTTCACCAATTGCCATTGCTTCGCCGCGAACACCTTCATAGGAGCTAGCTGTCACTGCAACATCGGCTACAGGCACTTGCCATTTACCGACCATTTGATCACGACATATCATCCCCGTGACTGAACGATCACCGATAGTGACTAAGAATGTTTTATCCGCAACACTAGGCAGTTTTAAAACACGATATAACGCATCTTTAATGTCAATATCTTCTATAACAAAGGGTTCTAATTGAGCTTGTTGACTTTCAACATTTCGAAGCATTTTTGGCGGCTTGCCAAATAATACTTCCATCGGCAGATCAATTGGTTTTTGCTCACGTTCAGAACCATCAGAAAACTCAACATCATCTAGCACTAGGCTTTGCTCGTCAGTCGCCTTCCCTACCACGCAATACAAACATCTTTCGCGTTCGCAGATAGCTTTGAAAGCTTCTAAGTCCTCAGGCATCACGGCCAATGTATAGCGTTCTTGTGCTTCGTTACACCAAATTTGCATTGGCGTCATGCCCGGTTCTTCGTTTAAGACATCACGCAATTGGAATTGACCACCTTTGCCTGCATCGCCAACGAGTTCTGGCAAAGCATTACACAAACCGCCTGCGCCAATATCATGAATCGACACAATTGGATTGTTTTTGCCCATGGCAGTACAGGTATCAATCACTTCCTGACAACGACGCTGCATTTCTGGGTTGCCTCGTTGAACAGAAGCAAAATCCAAATCTTCTGAGCTCGTCCCAGTTGAGACACTAGAAGCAGCGCCACCACCTAAACCGATTAGCATCGCCGGACCGCCAAGCACAATAATATGCGCACCGTCAGGAATGATGTTTTTTTCTACATGCTGCTCACGAATATTACCCATGCCGCCAGCCAACATAATCGGCTTATGATAGCCACGCGTTTCACCATTCACTTGTTGCTCAAAGGTTCGGAAATATCCCGCAATATTGGGTCGACCAAACTCATTATTGAATGCTGCTCCACCAATTGGACCGTCGAGCATAATTTGCAAAGGTGATGCAATTCGGTCTGGTTTTGACTCATTACCCTCCCAAGGTTGTTCGGCACTTGGAATGCGTAAGTTAGAAACAGAAAATCCTGCTAAACCTGCTTTGGGCTTACTGCCTCGGCCAGTAGCGCCTTCATCACGAATTTCACCACCTGAACCTGTTGCTGCACCTGGAAATGGTGAGATCGCGGTCGGATGATTGTGCGTTTCTACTTTACATAAAATATGGACTGGCTCTTTAACAGGAATGAATTGCTTAGTGTTAGGCTCAACCATTAAACGGGCTGATTCAGAACCTGCTAATACCGAGGAGTTATCTGAATAGGCAACTAAGGTGCCTTCACTATTAAGCTTATGAGTATTGCGAATCATCCCAAATAAAGAATTCGGCTGCTCTTGGCCATCTATGATCCAATCAGCATTGAAAATCTTATGGCGACAATGCTCTGAATTGACCTGAGCAAACATCATCAATTCCACATCAGTTGGATTTTTATTGATCGCTGTGTATTGCTCAGTCAAATACTCTATTTCATCTTCTGATAGCGCTAAGCCCATCGTTTGATTAGCACTTACTAACGCAGCGTGTCCACCACCCAATACATCAACTTCAGTTAGAGGTTGTGGATTCTGCTCAATAAACAGTTTTTCAGCTGCAGAAAAATCATAAACAACAGATTCCACCATCGGGTCATGCAAGAGTTTTGCTAATTCAAACAATTGAGAATCGTTCAATTTTTGCTCTGCCTGAACATACCACGCAATGCCTCGCTCAATGCGTTTTACATTCACAAGACCTGTGTTTGTAGCTATGTTTGTTGCTTTAGTTGACCATGGCGAAATGGTACCAATACGCGGCAACACTAAAATTAATTGACCTACATTATCAGCGACTCGACGCTTAGGGCCATATGTCAATAATTTTTCTAAAACTTGGCTATGCTTAGCACTGAGTTCATTATCGGTGTCAATAAAATGCTGGAACTCTGAAACCAGCTTGTTTACACCAATTTTCGGCAATGCGTCTTGTACGTCTGCTAAAAGTTTGTTAACTCGAAAAGCAGAAACTGCTTGGCTACCTGATATTTGCAACATGGCTATTATTTGGTAAGTATGAGGTATTTAAAATGAAATAACTGAAAAAACACAGGCTAAATAGTTTAACTAAGGTCAAGCGAAATGCCTAAACGCTCAGCAACTTCCATATAGCCTTCGGTAACACCACCTAAATCTTGTCTAAAGCGATCTTTATCTAGTTTTTTCCGCGTTTTGGCATCCCATATACGGCAACCGTCAGGGCTAAACTCATCACCTAAAACCATTTTGCCATCCAAACGACCAAATTCTAATTTAAAGTCTGCCAAAATTAATCCTGCGTCAGCAAATAATTTTTTTAGAACATTGTTGATCTTGAATGTTTGTTCCTTCATTTCCACCACTTCGGCTTGTGTTGCCCAGCCAAAAGTTTCAATTAACGAAGCATTAATCATTGGATCATGCAATTCGTCGTTTTTCAGGAAAAATTCAAATGTTGCTGGATTTAATTCAAAACCTTCTTCAACACCTAAGCGACGACAAATTGAACCCGCAGTTAAATTTCGTACCACACACTCCACCGGAGACATGTCCAAGTGCTTGACTATAGATTCACTAGCACTAATGGTTTGCACAAAATGTGTTTCTATCCCTTCTTTTTGCAACAATTGCATAATAAAGGCGTTGAATTGATTATTAATTTTTCCTTTATTTTCAAGTTGTTCTATTTTAGCGCCATCACCCGCTGAAGTGTCGTCTCGATAGTCGATAATGACTAGTTCAGGGTTTTCAGTTGCGTAAATGGATTTAGCTTTGCCTGTGTATAGGAGTTTTCCACGTTGCATGAGTTTCTCTCGAGATCTTAGCGTAAAAATGATTAATCAACTTTCGTTTATTTATCTTTTTCTTCCGCAATTGGAACTTGCAAAGAAGGTATCGAACGCTGATTTTCATAATTCACGCTCTTATCAACCGAAGGTTTACTTTTGCAAGCTGCTAAAACTAAAACTACAACTACAAAAGTTAAAATGATTTTCTTAGAGAACTGCTGCACAATTTCCACCTCTGATATCAGAAAATAAATTCACAATAAACCCATTTCCTGCATTGTTCGGGCAAGCTCAGCTTGGTAATCCTTAGACAGACGCGTCAATGGCAAACGAATGCCCGATTCTATCAAGCCCATTTGCTCTAATGCCCACTTCACTGGAATAGGGTTAGATTCAACAAAAAGCTGCTGATTAATGGTAATCAGTTCAGCATTAATTTTATCGGCAATTGCGTAATCACCATTAACACCAGCAACACACATTTGACTCATATGTCTTGGCAAAATATTCGCTGTCACCGAAATATTGCCTTTACCACCAAGCTTGATCAAATCCAAAGCGGTAGCATCATCGCCAGACAACACTGTCATTTTATCGCCAACACGTTTAATTAAATCAGCACATAGCAGCATATCGCCAGTTGCATCTTTTATACCAATAATGTTTTCAATATCAGCTAAGCGCTCAACTGTTTCATTTGCCATTGAAAGCACTGTCCTGCCGGGTACATTATATAAAATTTGCCCGATATCTACAGCCTCGGCAATGGCTTTATAGTGCTGATACAAACCTTCTTGAGTAGGTTTATTGTAGTATGGCACTACCAGCAAACATGCATCTACCCCTGCAATTTTAGCCAGCTCAGTTAGATGAATTGCCTCACTCGTTGAGTTTGCGCCAGTACCAGCTATCACTTGAACACGGCCAGCAGCTTGCTTAACTGTAAATTCCACAACACTGATATGTTCTGTCACGCTAAGAGTAGCTGATTCACCTGTTGTGCCAACGGCTACAATACCATGAGTACCGTGTTCAACATGAAACTCAATCAGTTTTTCAAGAGCAGCATAATCCACTTCGTCATCAGCAAGCATTGGTGTTGCAATCGCAACATAACTACCCATTAAATCGTCTTTACCCATATCTATAATTCTTTAAAAATAGCTTAATTCAAACAAGCTATTTTTTGTCATTTTTCGACATATCAGTCGAATTAGTTTCACTTGCAACATCGTGCGACAATATTTTGCGATTATGCCAGACAAACCCAAACAAACCACTTAAAAAATAGCTTGCACCCACCAATAAAAAAGCAACTGGTGGGTCGAAATAAATCGCTGCAAACACTAACACAACTATCATCATGCCAATTAATGGAATTCGATCACGATAGGAAAAGTCTTTAAAGCTTCGATAACGAATATTACTAAACATCAAAATGCCAGCTAAAAAAACCAAAACCGCCATATAAGGGGCGATAACCTGACTAGAAATATCATAATCAACAGCAACATACATTGCTGAAATGACTAAACCAGCTGCAGCCGGACTAGCTAAACCCATAAAAAACCGTTTGTCATTACTAGAGCTTGTACTATTAAACCGAGCCAATCTAAGCGCTGCAAAAGCAATATAAACAAAAGTCACCAAGGCGCCGACTTTGCCAAGCGAGTGTAATGACCATTGATGAATCACTAATGCTGGCGCAATACCAAAAGACATCATATCAGCCATGCTGTCATATTGCGCTCCAAAGTCACTAGTCAAATTTAACAACCGTGCCAAACGACCATCTAAAATATCCATGATCATAGCAATATAAATAGCGATACAAGCAGCTTCAAAATTCCCTGCACCTGCTTGCATTATGGCGTAAAAACCTGCAAACAAGCCTCCAGTTGTAGCCAAATTAGGGATAGCATAAACATGTTTTGGACTAGTTTTAGCTGGCTCTTGCGAAGCGCTAGTTTTATCTGCATCAACTAAACTAATATTATTTTTTGGAGACTTTGCCATTTTGCTAACCTAGTTTATTCGACTATGAGAAACCACCCAAAATATCACGGCCAGAAGAAACATTGTCACCTACTGAAACTCTGGTTATGAAGTCAGTTGGTAAAAATAAATCCACTCTTGAACCAAAGCGAATAAAACCATAACGTTCCCCTCGTTCAAGCTCATCTCCCACATTCGTATAACATAAAATTCTTCTTGCTACTAAGCCAGCCACTTGAACGCTGACAATTTGCCGGCCTGCAGCATCTTCAATAACAATAGCATTTCTTTCATTTGCTTCCGACGCTTTATCTAATGCTGCGTTCACAAACAAACCTGGAGAATATTCAACTTTCTTAACCTTGCCACTCAAGGGAGCACGATTCGAATGCACTGAAAAGACATTCATAAAAACACTGATTTTCAAAGCCTTTCGATCAAGGTAAGGATCATCCACTTCTCCAACGAAAATTACCTTACCATCAGCAGGAGAAACGACTGAGTCTTCTTCTTGTGGAATCGCCCGATGAGGATCACGAAAAAATTGTAACACAAACAATGCTAACAAAAAGAATACCAAGAAAACAACAGCACCTAAAATCAAATAAGCAAATATCGCAGCCACTACTGCCAAAGACAAATACAACCACCCTTCTCGAGCAATTAAAGGATGTTTATCAATATTTTTCGTTTTTGTAGTCGTCAAAATACACCTCTCTATAAGGCGATGAATTATAACTGAACCCAACTGTTTCGAATACCATTAAAAAGAATTCAAACGAATACAAATCATCTTGATTTGGGAATTTATGCTTAGACTTAATCAAGAATTCAAATACAATAGCGAGAGTTATACAATAAAAAATAATCATGAATACTGCTTTTATTTCCGATCTACATCTATCTGCCAAAGCCCCAGAAATCTCAAAACGTTTTCAAAACTATCTTGCCAATGAATTAGACGGCATTGAAACCTTATATATTTTAGGAGATTTATTTGAATACTGGATTGGAGATGATGCTGCGGAACTTTTGGGTATGCAGAATATCCTTGAAGCACTGCAAAACTTAACTCAAAATGGAATTAAAGGCTATTTCATTGCGGGCAATCGTGATTTTTTAATTGGTGATACATTTGCTAACACCACCGGCTTTGAAATCTTAGCTGATGAATCAGTGATAACCTTAGGCAATGAGAAAGTCCTTATTTTACATGGAGACTCACTGTGCACTGACGACCACTTACATCAACAATTTCGCACAGAAATGATGTGTAACCCTGTATTTCACCAACATGCATTATCACTTTCTATTGAAGAACGAATAGCTAAAGCTGAACAACTTCGTGGCATGAGTGCCGAACATAAATCAGAAGTCGATATGAGCATTATGGATGTAACCGAAGATTCAGTGATAAAGCTATTTGAACAAAAAGGTGTATCCCGCATGATTCATGGACACACGCATCGGCCTGCCATTCATTCACACTTAACTAAAAATGGTTTTGCTGAAAGGATTGTCCTAGGTGATTGGTATACTCAAAGTAGCTTTTTGATTCATAGCAAACAAGGCTATAAGCTCAGCAATTTATCTTAAAGAACTTCTTTAAAAGCGCGTCTGGCTAAACGTATCACACTTGTTGATATCACCATATTTGAAGCCCTGCAAAAACCAATTCATTCTTTCTTGAGAAGAACCATGAGTATAATGATTACGGCTTAATCTGCCGCCACTTATTCGGTCATCACCTACTGCAGCTGCTGCATTAATCCCCTCTTGAACATCGCCTTCCTCCAATATAGCGTTGCGACGTTCAGTATGATTTGCCCACAATCCAGCTAAACAATCCGCTTGCAATTCCATCTTAACTTGCAAGGCATTACCTTGTGTTTTGCTTAGGCTTCTTTTTTGACGCTGTATTTGCTCGGAAATACCCATGATCGTCTGAATATGATGTCCAACTTCATGAGCGATAACATAGGCAAACGCAAAATCGCCTTGTGCTCCCATACGTTGTAATTCACCCATAAAATCCAAATCAATATAAATTTTTTGATCTCCAGGACAATAAAATGGTCCAGATGCAGCGCGACCAGTGCCACAAGCAGTCGGCGTGCTATCATCAAACAACACCAACTTTGGAGCACGATAACGCTGCCCAGAACGCGCAAAAATTTGTGCCCACGTTTCTTCAGTTTCAGCCAATACTACTTTAACAAAGCTTACTATTTCTTCTTGTTGAGCTGCGGATTGTGGCGCTCTTTGCGCCGGCGCCTGCGATGACTGCAATGCCCCGCCGCCGAGAATATCTAATCCTAAATCCTTACCAAAAAATATTGTCAAAAATAGCACAATCAGCAAAGAACCAATACCTCCACCTTTACCAACGCTTCGGGTTCGGCGACCACCACGCACTCCACCACCCAACAGACCGCCGTAACCACCCATACCGCGTCTATCTTCAACGTTTGAACTTTGCCTTCTACCTTTCCAACGCATAATCTACCCTTCTATCGTTTCATCAACTTTAGCATAGAGTTGCTGCAATCGTGTTTTTAACTTCTCTGTCTCGATTTTTGGTTCTGAAACAATCAAATCTTCTATTTCAGCGGCTATTGATGACAACTCAGCAAAGCCATACATACCTGCAGAACCAGCCAATTTATGTATTCCAGCCTGAAAACTAACGATATTTGCAGACTGGAAATGCGATTCAATTTCTGCCATTTTAACTGGTAATTTTTGAATATACTTTTGCTTTAATTCATTTTCAGCAGCGGAAGTCATAATTTATTATACGATAGCGAAAGCTTCATGAAGAGTTTGACTCAATTGCTCAAAATCAATAGGTTTTAAAAAATAGCCTTGTGCATCCATCATACTCTCATCAAGCAATAACTTAGCTGACATGATATACACTGGTGTTTCGCAGCCCGTTTCACGTAAATATTTTAGGGTATCTTCACCGTTTAAAACAGGCATGCTCAAATCCATTAAAATCAGATCAGCTTGATTTGGGCCGATCCACTTTATGCACTCGTGACCATTTACACAATGACTCACTTGATACCCCCAAGAAGATAACTTCAAAATTAATAAATCAGCGATATCTTCATCATCTTCTACTAACAAAATGTGATATTGATCATTAGCTCGCTGAATAAAAGGCATGTTTTCAACCACGTTATTCTCTTCGGCTGAATTTGCTGGAATGTTTAAGGTGACAGTAGTACCGTGCCCTGGCTGAGAATCAATAGACAAGTCTCCTCCCATCATTTCTAATAAACGCTTAGTTATCGTCATCCCGAGGCCTGTACCTGGTTGATTATGTTTCTCAGATTGCCAAAATGCAGTAAATAAACTACCCAACTCTTCAGACGTCATACCAATGCCTGAATCAACAACATCAACAATTAAAAAATTCTCTTGCCAGCTCACATTAATAGCCACTTGGCCTGATTCTGTGAATTTAATCGCATTATTAGCGACATTAATAATACATTGTTGCACTCTAATCGGATCAATCATCAAACATTTGCTTGGCACATCTACTTTCTCAACCAATTGCAAACCTTTGCTATAAGTTAAGGGCTTAAGCATTTTTATGATGATTGTAATCAATTCCCTAATATCGACACTAGCAAACTGCAATGACAAGCCAGATGAGTCTAGACGGCCATGATCAAGCAAGTTTTCCACCAAGGAAAGCATATACTTAGCACTACCTTTGATAATCGCTAACTGTTCTTCTGAATCTTGATCAGAAATTTTGTCATGCAACACATCAGTAAACCCTATCAAAGAAGTTAACGGTGTGCGAAATTCATGTGATACACCAGACATAAAGCGCGATTGCAGTCTAGCTGACTCAGCTAATTGTTGATTTTTATGCTCAAGTAACTTTTGAGCTTCAACCAATTCTCTCATCAGCTTTTGCATGCGCATATTATACAATTGCGCATCATTGGCTTTTTGTTGCAATAAATACTGTTGTTCAAAATCATGACTGGCGTCAAGTATCAGAATATTAATTTGACCGCCTTCAACAACAGTCGAAACTGATGCATGCACTCCAGAAGGCATAGAGACGATAGGTAGCTCTAATTCTTGTTCGCCATCATAGCCCACCAAAAAATCAAATATATCTGTTGCATCAGCGCCTATTGTTAGTCCAGAGAAACCATAAAGTTCTAGATCCTCACTCCATTCCAATAACTCCATATTTTTATTAACAACAAAAAATGCAGGCTTATGCGATGCTAGCATTAAGGCTTTTAGTTTTTGGGTTTGGGATTGAGTTAATGTCATGATGATTAGTTTGACTTCATAGTTGATTCCATCAATTGTATAAATGCGCTCTCTACATTCTCACCAGTTTTAGCGCTGGTATATACAAATTGCCACCGATTCTTATTTACAAAATCCTGATCTTCATTATTGAACACAATTTCATCTGTCATGTCCCACTTATTTAACAAAACAATAAACGGCACATCAGACAACTTCTGTATAGCTGAATCAATTAAAAATTTCATCGAGTCGATGCTATCCCGACGTGTCACATCCACCACCAACATAAATGCCGCAGCGCCCATCAAATAACTAGTTTGTAATGGTGTCAATGAATCTCTGCCAGCCACATCCCAAACAACTGCTTTACAGGCTTGCCCATCAGCTAGTTCAATCGTTTTTGTATCAATTTTAACGCCAATAGTAGTAAGGTATTGCTCTGAAAATACTTGATTAATGAACTGTTGCGTTAAACTAGTCTTACCAACAGCAAAATCTCCAATCATACAAATTTTCTTTTTTATTAACGGCATTTTTACTTGAAAATTAAATACTTAGTTACCAGAACTAAAACCTTTCAAGGTTTTGATTGAAAAATCTATTTTCTCTATATCTATATCCATATCTTTCATTTTTTCTAACGGAATTTTAGCCCCAGTTTCTTGAATACCTGACACCCTTAATCTCCCACGTTTCCATTCTACAGTGGTAGTGACTATCCCTGGTGTCACAAATAGTAAATTCTCAACATCATCTCGCATTTTAACTTTTTGAAAATTAGAAAATGCCCAAAAACCAATTAAACAAATAATGAAAAATAGCAATACAAACGACCCCAATGGCGGTTTAGTATTTTTCTGCTGATGCTCCGACTTGAATTTCAATTGCAAGCAGGGTTCCAACAACTCTCTAATACCCAAAATACTTGACTGATCTCCATCAAATGCTTTAATTTTAGATGAAAACCGAGAAAAAATTTCATCTTGAACTGAATCAAGCTTGTCTCGCAACTCAAAAGGGATGCTGCCTCGAACCACACAAGCTAGAGTGATATCTGGACGATGTACTAACCAAACATTCAAATTACCAACAGAAATTTGATTCAATTTATCATGCTCATTACTATTAAATGAATCGCTAATGAACGATTGAATTGCAGAAAACATGGCAGCAACCGCATCAGAATCTAAAGAACCAATATCTTCATTCACTAAATGCTCAATCAAAATCCCCGATTCTGTTTTCAACAAAAATAACTGCTCAATCCGGTATTCCAAAGTTTTACGTACAACGACATCTGAATACGATTCACCGGTTCGCAAAGCTTCCACTCGCCATTTCAAACCTTGTGAAGTGGTAGTAGATTCTATAGTTGTATTAATTCGTTTTGTTAAGGCTCGGATCGAATTCGTGATCATTAAACGAATTGCAGGAACCAGTGCTGGAAAAAGAACTTCAGCAAAACCATGCGGATCATCTGCAACAGCTTTAAATACAGATCGTGAAATATAAGGCTGCATTCCACCAGTAAAACCTCCACTTTCCGATGAAGATATTTTTATAGCCTCAGGCAGCATTTCCGAGAGCTTTTGCGAATCCATGCGAGACTTTTCTAGACGCTCGCGCAACAATATCAATTCCTCTTGCTGCTCACCAACAATAATATTGCGAAGCTCGGTTAATTGGTTCATAACTCGCCAACTATACAAAAAGTAGTGTTGTGACTAACACTCGTCTGCCTATGAACCTTCTTTATTACGCAAACGCATACTCATCTCATCAAACATCATAGCCAATGACTCTTTATCCGTTTTGTCCGAAGACAATTGATTGACTACCCTCGCCAACTCAGAATTTAATTCGCCTTTCATTTGCGCTAAATCCGTTCCCATTGCCGCTGTAAAGTTGTCCATATCAGTGCGAACATCAGAGAAGCTTTGCGACAAACTGTCATCAGAATTTTGCAACGACATTTTCAGACTAACTTCACGTTCATCAAAATCCGCTTCAAGCTCATTCATACGCTTCTCAATACTGTTTGAGGCTTTCGTTATCATGTCATTCAACGATTTCTCAAGTTCCGCAAAACGTTCTTCATAAGCTTTGACTTGACGTCCAAATAAAATATTGCGGACTTTATCGAGCTCACCCAAACCTGGATCAATAATTTCAGCTGTTTGTTTTTTGTTTTTTTCCGACATAATCAGACCTCACTGTTCGTTAATCGTTAATTTTTTTCCAAACGATAACCGTGTTGGTATATCGACTTCAATTCCCAGCCTGTAGTTTCTGGATGGATGTCTAGTTTACTACGTAAACGACTAACATGCGTGTCTACAGTGCGAGTATTAATTTGTGGGTTAGTACCCCACACTACTTGCAATAAATGCCCACGAGATATCACGCGACCTTCATTGCGGAAAAGAAATACAATCAATTGATATTCTTTTTGAGTCAAATTCACTTCTTCATCATTAAACGTTAATTTTTGTGATGAAGAATCAATTTCATAAGGAGGAAAATTCAGTATTTTTTTATCGCCTTGAAAACCGCTAGCACGCCTTAGCAAAGCATTCATTCGTGCTTTAATTTCCGGGGCCGAGACTGGTTTTATCATGTAATCATCCGCGCCAGCTTCAAGTGCTTCGACGATGTTCTTTTCATCATCTTTAGCAGTGACAAACAAAACTGGAACTTTGTCATTGTTTGCTCTGATCAAATCCAAAACTTCAATACCACTCATACTTGGCAACATCCAATCAAGTATTGCTAAGTCAAAACTTTCTTTAACAGACGATTGCACAAATTGCGCACCATCGGTGTAACTAACCACATCGTGTCCCATCGCCTCAATCCAAACTGTTAGTAAATTAACCTGAGCCTGATCATCTTCTATTAATGCTATTCGCATTACATATCCCCTAAATAATATTTTTTAATTTATCTCATATCAAATTGTAACCAAATTCAAAAACTCACTACGAGTTTTCACATCACTGCGAAACGAGCCTAACATGACAGATGTTTTCATTGACGAACTTTGTTTTTCAACACCGCGCATCATCATACACAGATGCTTAGCCTCAACCAGCACTCCTACACCACGTGCATTGGTAACTTCTTGGATAGCCTCCGCAATCTCTTGAGTCATTTGTTCCTGAATTTGTAAGCGTCTAGCAAACATATCAATAATTCGCGCGATTTTAGACAAGCCAATAACCTTTTCTGAAGGCAAATAACCGACATGGCATGTACCGATAAAAGGCAACATATGATGCTCACACATTGAATAAAACTCAACGCCTCGAACAATCACCATTTGGTCATTGGTTGTCTCAAAAATCGCATTATTCACAACCTCTTCAAGTGACTGCTCATATCCTTTTGTAAGAAATTGCAAAGCTTTAGCTGCTCGCTCTGGAGTTTTTAACAAACCATCACGTTCAACATTTTCACCTGTCTGTTTGATCAGTCCACGGTAAAATTCAGCAGCTTTATCTATATCAAAAGTCATTTCCAAACTTTATTAATTCAAAATAAAGGTTACTTTCATAGAAATTCGGTACTCTATGACCTTGCCATCTTCGACTACCACCTGTTGATCTTTTACCCAAGCACCGACAACATTCTTCAGCGTTTTGCTCGCTCGAGCAATGCCTTGTTCTACTGCATCTTCAAAACTCTTTTTTGACGCGGCAGAAATTTCTGTAACTTTTGCGACTGACATAAGACTTCTCCTAATTTTATTATTTTTTTACTATTTCCAGACTATTTAGAATAGAAATAACCTAATTTATCCCCAACCTAATAGCTTTTATTATAGAGCATTCATACAAAAGCGCATTATTTTCCTCAACTGAATTTGGATTTTATGCATGAAACTGTTCTAATTAGTCTCAAATAACGTATTCTAACGACAACGAAATTTATATAGGACACAGCATGTCTAGCACAACTTCAAAGCCACAATTTTTAATTGGCGGTAATAGCGATAAACAAGTTAACTTATTAGGTAGAATGGCAAATCGTCATGGCATGATTGCAGGTGCCACTGGAACGGGTAAAACCATCACTTTACAAATACTCGCTGAGAGCTTTTCTAAAATGGGCGTGCCAGTTTTTTTAGCCGATGTAAAAGGAGATATCTCAGGCCTTGCAAAGCCTGCCAAACCACACCCTAAAATCGATGAACGGATTGAAACTATCGACATCGCTGACTACCAAATGCAAGGCAGTCCTGTCGTTTTTTGGGACTTTTTAGGCAAACAAGGTCACCCTATTCGCACAACTGTCAGTGAAATTGGCCCGCTCCTGTGGTCAAGCCTATTAGAATTAAATGATACGCAAACCGGTGTGCTTTATACATGTTTTAAAGTCGCTGATGACAATGGTTGGATGATTTTAGATTTAAAAGACTTACGTTCAATGTTGGCTTGGATGGCCGATAACTCGAAAGAATTAAAAGGCGAGTATGGCAACATTTCTTCAGCCAGCATTGGCGCGATTCAACGAGGTCTGATTGTCCTAGAAGAACAAGGAGCAGAAGATTTTCTTGGTGAGCCTGCTATTCAACTTAGCGATCTAATGAGCTTTGATTTTAGTGGCAGAGGCATCATCAATATAATGGATGTAACCAAAGTTATTCATAACTCACCAAAGCTTTATGCAGTATTTTTGATTTGGTTAATGTCTGAGTTATTTGAAAACTTACCTGAAGTTGGCGACCCTGAAAAACCGAAATTTGTGCTCTTTTTTGATGAAGCACATTTAATTTTCGAAGATGCACCAAAAGTCTTGGTCGAAAAAATTGAACAGGTTGTTCGCCTTATTCGATCCAAAGGTGTAGGTATTTATTTTATTTCACAAAATCCACTAGACATCCCAGAAGACATTTTAGGCCAACTTGGCCTAAAAATTCAGCACGCATTGCGCGCTTTTACGCCGAAAGACAAGAAGAATATTTCTGCTGTTGCAGATACTTTTCGCGAGAATCCAAACATTAACACTCGTGAATGCATTACTGAACTCGGCATTGGTGAAGCGTTGGTTTCCATGTTGGATGAAAAAGGAAGTCCAACTGAGGTTGAACGTATTTTAATTCGCCCACCAGAATCACAAATAGGACCATTGACCGAAACTGAACGCGCTGATCAAATCAATCGATCGCCTTATAAAGGCAAATATGACACTGTTGTTGATCGCGAATCAGCTTATGAATTGCTGCGTGAACGTGCCGAACAAGAAGCAGAGCTGGCCGCTGAAGAAGAGCAAAAAGAACTTGAACTCAAACGCCTTGAAGAGCAAGAAAAAGCGAGCAGCAAAACCAAACGCTCTTCGAGTCGCAGACAGTCAACTTCTGAAACACTCATCAAAAGTGCAGCCAGAAGCATTGGCACTAGATTAGGCAAACAAATTATTCGTGGTATTTTAGGCTCAATCCTGCGCTAATTAAGTCCACAAAAACCAAAACGATTAAGCAATGAATAATGCTGTATTCACAGCATTATTTGTTTATAATCTGCACGGAATTTTAATAGTCTATGTCATCATAATAAAAACAACAGGCTTAGATCAATAAAAGATCAATAAAATAACTTCACCTTGAAGCATAACCAGCACCAGAGAGGAATTAAAAAATGAGCGAACAATCTATGTCTGACAACTCATTTATTCGAAATTTCATTGCTATGATCATTGCAATGTGCATTTTGACAGGCATTTTAATGGTATTAGCCTCGATTTATTCTAGTGAGGTAAACGACAATCTAAAAGCTGAGCAAAACGCAGAAAAACTACCAACATTGAAAGAACAAATTGCACCTATTGGTGCTGTTGTTATTGGATCAGCAAGTACTGCCGAAGAACCACAAACCGCTGCCGTTTTAGACGGGGAAACAGTTTATAACGGTGCTTGTGTTGCTTGTCATGGCGCTGGAATAGCAGGTGCTCCTGCTACGGGCGATGCCAACCAATGGAGCACACGACTGTCTAAAGGAACGGAAACGTTATATAGCAATGCGATCAATGGTATTGGCGCGATGCCTGCTAAAGGCGGTCAAGTCAGTTTAAGTGATGAAGCAGTCAAAGCTGCGGTTGACTTTATTATCGAAGCATCCCAATAAGCTTTTAAAAACTTACAAACGCTAATAACAAAGCCTGCATATGCAGGCTTTGTTATTACTCAACGTAAAACATATCAACTCAAATAGAATTTAAATCTTACCTTTAATATATTCATGCAATTGTTGAATATCATTTCCCAACACCTCGTAACGTTCTTCACGCTCAAACAGATCGGACATATGCAAAGGCAGATCAGCATGAACATTTAATTTAGCATGTTCAATAGCTTCAGGAAACTTAGCTGGATGCGCTGTAGCTAAACATACCATTGGCACACCTGCATTTATACGAGTTTGTCGGCCGGCTTCTAAACCGATTGCTGTGTGCGGGTCTAACAAATATTCTGTATCTTGAAATACATCGTGAATGACCTTCGCAGTACCCTCATCATCAAGACGAAAACTAGCAAATAGAGAATTAATTTTCGCAAACGCTTTGGCAGCAATCGTCATTGACCCATCAGCAAAATCATCCATTAACTGCCTTATAGCTGTCGCGTCGCGGTCATAGACATCGAACAACATACGCTCAAAGTTACTGGACACCATAATATCCATACTTGGTGATAAGGTTTTCGCTAGCGTTTGTTTAGAATGATCATTATCTTGAATACAACGATGCAAGATATCATTTTGATTAGTCGCTACGATTAATTGATCAACTGGCAAACCCATCTTGCTAGCCAAATAGCCTGCATAAATGTCACCAAAATTCCCCGTTGGCACCGAATAAGAAGCGGCACGATGCGGAGCGCCTAAAGCGACTCCTGCATAAAAATAATAGACAATTTGAGCCATAATTCGTGCCCAATTAATCGAATTAACCGCGACTAGCTGACGACCTTCCGGTAAAAAACCTTGATCACGAAAACTCGTTTTAACCGCGTTTTGACAATCATCAAAATTTCCTTTTAACGCAATATTAAACACATTATTCGACAACACCGTTGTCATCTGCTTGCGTTGCACATCTGAAACACGCTCATACGGATGCAATATAAAAATATCAATATTTTCACAATTTCGGCAACCTTCAATCGCTGCTGAACCTGTATCACCTGAGGTCGCACCTAATACTACAACTTTTTGATTTCGTTTTTTCAGAAAATAATCCAAAATCAAACCTAAAAGTTGTAAGGCAAAATCTTTGAACGCAAGTGTCGGTCCTTGAAATAATTCTAGAATCCACTCTTGTTGAGAAGTCTGCACTAATGGTGCAATTGCGGAATGACGAAAACTAGCATAGGCTTGCTTAATCAATGCCTTGAATTCATCATCGGGTATCTCACCGGCAACATAAGGCGACATGACTTCAAATGCTAATTCTTCATATGACATATTCGCAAAGCTAGCAATTTTTTCTGCCGAAAAAGTCGGAATAGTCTCAGGAACATATAAGCCACCATCACTAGCTAAACCAGTCAAGACGACCTCTTCAAAACTTAGCGCTTCTGCTTGACCACGGGTACTTATGTATTTCATCGTTCTAAACTTCTGGTTTATATTAACTATTTAAATGTTCCACTCGAATTTTAACCACTGTATCTTGTAGAGCAGACAATGCTTGGATTTTTTCAATACACTGATCAATCAATCGTTCTTGACATTCATTGGTAAGCAAAATGATTTGCACAATCTCATTGCCTGCAGCTGGTTCTTTTTGAATTACAGCCTCTAGGCTAATGTTTTGTTCAGCAAAAATTTTCGTCACCTCAGCCATGACACCTGGTTCATCACTCACAGCCAATCGCAAATAAAACCCACAAGAGAAATCTTGCGCATGAATTGCTGGCACGGTCTCTAAGGCTTCAGATACAAAACCTAAATGAGGTACAACTTCATCACTTTTTGCTTCTGCTTTAATACGACGAATAACATCAATAATATCAGCAACAACCGCTGAAGCTGTTGGTTCAGCACCCGCTCCAGCTCCATAATGCAAGGTATTTCCAACCGCATCGCCCCGCACCAGCACGGCATTCATAACACCATTCACATTAGCAATTAAGCGTTTTTCAGGAATCAAGGTTGGATGAACACGCATTTCTATGCCCGAATCAACACGCTTGGCAACACCAAGATGCTTCACTCGATAACCCAATTCTTGGGCATACTCTAAATCATCTAAGCTCAGCCCAGAAATACCTTGGGTGTAAACTGCTGCAAAATCAATTGGCATGCCAAAACCAATTGCGGCAAGTATTGCCAATTTATGTGCAGCATCAATACCTTCAACATCAAACGTTGGGTCAGCTTCGGCATAACCTAGCTGTTGGGCTTCAGCTAGTACATCTGCAAAATCTCGCTTTTTCTCAAGCATTTCAGTCAAAATAAAATTGCCTGTACCATTAATTATGCCGGCAATAAATTCAATATCATTGCCAGCCAAACCTTCACGTAATGCTTTAATAATACTGATACCGCCTGCGACTGATGCCTCATAAGCAATTGCAATATTTTGGGCTTCAGCTTTTGCAAATAGCTCATTACCAAACTTAGCAATCAAGGCTTTATTTGCTGTCACTATGTGCTTTCTATTAGCAATAGCTTGCTCAACATATTGTTTAGCCAAAGTGTCGCCACCAACCAGTTCAACAATCACATCAATCTCAGGATCATTTAAAATATCATCCACATTAGTAGTGAGTGCAATTCCCGAGCAATCGCAGATTCTCTGACTATCCAAAGAGCGCACCAAGGCAGATTTAATATGAATATTAGCACCTGTTCGGCCAGCAATTTTTTCCGCGTTACGCTTAAGAACATTCACTGTTCCACCGCCAACGGTGCCAAGCCCTAAAATTCCTAATGTGATTTTTTGCATAGTATTAATTTAACAATCGTTGTGTTGTTAATCAGCCTAAATTTAAAACTCTTAATTGAATGAGAAGCGTATTTTAACGATGCCTTGTAAGCTTGTCGCGCAAAAAAAGCTAATTGCTCAGATAAAACTCAAATTTCGTCTATCCGCCTATATATTGAAGTGGATCGACAGGTTTTCCTTTTCGTCGAATTTCAAAATGTAATAAAGGTTGACCTTTTTTTAAACCTACCGTTGAAATAGTTTGATTTTCATTCACCCATTGTCCTTCTTGAACATAGACTTGTTCATTATGAGCATAGGCGCTGAGTAAATCTCCGCTATGTTTGACAATAATCAGGTTGCGATAACCTTTCACGCCATTGCCTTGATATACCACTTTACCCGGTGCTGCCACTTTCACCGCTTGATTCTGCTTGCCTTGAATATCGATACCTTTCCTGCCTTGATTTGGAGAAAATTTATTGACTACCTTACCTTGTAAAGGCCAAACCCAACGCAAATTTTTCTGATCAAACTGAAGTGGCAGCTGAGATTGCTTAGGCGTTTTGATTGTTATTTTTTCAGGGGAACTTGTTGGTTTTGTAGTTGATGCTATTGAGCTTTGTTTATTTTGTGGAACTGGTTTAACAGAAACAATAGCGACTTTATTTCCAACATTTCCTGAATCGTTGACTAGCGAAGATAGAGATGGTTCGTCATTATGCTCAAACCCTAATGGCTTTGTTAGACGTAATCGCTGCCCAACCCGCAACGTATCTTGATCAGACTTGCCATTCCAGGCTGCCAATTCTTTAGTCGACAAATTGTTTGCAAAAGCGACTCCATGCCAAGTATCTCCAGGCTTAACAATCGTGATCACTCGACCACCTAAACGCTCAGATTCCACATCACGAGAAATCGTCTCTCTCACATCTACGGGGCTTTTGCCATTACTACATGCGGCTAGCAAAAGAACTCCGATAATCAACCAAGTTGTTTTCAAAATAAAATTCAAACGTTTTATTACCATTAGAGGATTTAATTTATATAAGTTTATATAAGACTGCTGCTAAGACTAACAAAATTAATGCAATCCAACCAATACGCTCAACCCATTTATCCAGCATGTTTTCGATGCTTGGTCCAAAAAATTTCACCAAACCACTTACTAAAAAGAAACGCGCGCCACGACCTAAAATAGATAAAAGAATAAAAGGCAAAATCGCAACACTAAAAATACCCGAAGAAATGGTCACAATTTTGTATGGAAAAGGAGTAAAACTCGCTATCAAAATAATCCAAACTCCATATTCAGAAAAACCTTGTTTTACTGCATCAAACTTATCTTGCCACTGAAGGACATCAATAATTTGCTGTCCAATTGCATCAAAAAAGACCGCACCAATCAGATAACCAAATAACGCACCTAGCACAGAAGCAATTGTCGCAATAAACGCAAATCGCCAAGCTTTATTTTGTTCAGCCAATGCCATAGGCGCTAACATCACATCGACAGGAATTGGAAAAAAAGATGACTCAGCAAAACTAACTAATCCTAAGATTTTTTCAGCCTTTGGATGTCCCGCCCATTCTATGGTTTTTTTATAAATTGGTTCAAAAATTTTCATTATAAAGAAAGTTAATTATTGACTATGTTGTCCCAGATTTTCGTGGCACAAACGCGACCACACTCAACCGTTCCTGTTTAATTCCTGTAGAGGTTTTGTCTACCATAATTAGATGTTGTTCTTGCTGTGAATCATTTAATACTGGCATCAACAATCTGCCTCCAACTACCAATTGCTCAACTAAGACTTCAGGCACATCATCGGATGCAGCAGCCGCTAGAATACCCTCATAAGGAGCATAATCTGAACAACCAAGAAAACCATCAGCATATAAACATTTCACATTACGAACTTTAAGATCATATAAACGATCTCGAGCGTCATAATGAAGTTGTTTAATCCGTTCTATTGAAATGACTTGCTGCGCAAATGCAGCAATGATTGCCGACTGATAACCACAACCTGTTCCAATTTCAAGAACACTCTTCAACCCATCAGGAAATTTCTCTAAAAGTTTGTTTGTCATCCTTGCGACTGTTGATGGTTGCGAGATAGTTTGGCCATGCCCGATTGGGAGCGCGGCATTATCATAGGCGTGAGACGCTAAAGCCTCTTCTAAAAAAGCATGTCTAGGCACGGAGAAAATCACATCAAGCACAGCTTCATTAGCTACTGACATCTCACGTAATTTCTCAATCAAACGCTTTCTAGTGCGCAGCGAAGTCATACCAATTCCTGCTTCACTATGCTTTGTACGTTTCATTGAACCTCAGAATCAAGCCAATTTTGGCAAGTTGCGATGAATGGCTTATTCAGCCATTCAGATTTAATGGGAGTAATACTTGCAAAACCTTGCTCTACGCACTGATGATCAGACAGCATATCAGTAGAGTTTTGCTCAGCAACGAAATCCCCAACACCACCCATCCAACAATGCCTAATACCTTTATCACTAACCTCTTCACGATGCGGTATAGGGCTGTGACGCCGTCCAAGAGTTGTCGCTTTTAAACCTTTTAACTGATCCAAGCTCAAATCAGGGACGTTGACATTTAAAAAAGCCAACTCTTCAGAATTCGGTAAACTAGGCAGACATTCAATCAGTTTATTTACCACACTCGCTGCCGTTTCATAATATTTTGGTTGCGCATTAGGGATAGATACCGCAATACTTGGGAATTGTAAGCGTCGCGCTTCCATTGCTGCGGCAACGGTACCGGAGTAAAACACATCATCGGAAAAATTTGCTCCATTATTTATCCCGCTAATAACAATATCTATTGGCGTTTCAAGCAAACCACCCAAAGCAATACCGACACAATCAACTGGTGTGCCTGAAACAGCATATTCATGCTCAGCAATTTTACGAACGGTCACTGGGACCCTTAAAGTAATCGACATACCACAGGCACTATAATCCCTATCCGGAGCAACCAAAAAAACCCTGTGACCAGCCTTAAGTAAAGACTGTTTTAAACACAGAATGCCACTGGAAAAATACCCATCGTCATTGGAAATTAATATATTCATAAAACTGAAAATGGTCGGGGTGAGAGGATTTGAACCTCCGACCACCGCTCCCCCAGAGCGGTGCGCTACCAGGCTGCGCTACACCCCGATAAATAATTTACGTGAAAAATTTAATTTGTTAACGTGTCTTGCAAATAAGTACAGCAGCCAAAAAACTAAACTTATTTTAAAATTTCGACAACTTCATTAATGTCTTTAATCAATGTATCAAAGAAATCTTGATTAACTGAAGTTTTTGCTTCACCTCTTCCAGTAGACGCATCTGCTTCCAATTGCTGCTTGGCACCACTGATTGTGAAACCTTCCATATATAACAACGATCTGATTTGTCTAACTAACTGCACTTCATGACGCTGATAATAACGACGATTACCGCGACGTTTTACAGGATTAAGCTGAGAAAATTCTTGCTCCCAATAACGTAAGACATGTGGCTTGACTTCACATAGGTCACTAACTTCACCAATTGTAAAGTAACGTTTACTCGGAATAGGTGGGAGAGTAGCGTTATCGCCTTGGTCTAACATAATTTAATTCCTCGCTTTTAAGCCTATTCTCTACTTTTTTACCAAAGTACACAAGTAATCTGAATTATCATCAATGATTTTTTTTAACTTTTGGCTAGGTCTATACGTTACTACACGCCTTGCAGAAACTGGAATTGGCTCACCTGTACGTGGATTCCTGCCAGGTCTAGCATTCTTATCACGCAAGACAAAATTACCGAAACCTGACAATTTTACGTTATTGCCTTCAATCAACGAATCCTTAATACAATTAAAAAAAGATTCTACACATTCAGTTGCTTCGCGCTTATTCAAGCCAACTTCTTCGAAAATCGTTAATGCTAAGTCTGCTTTTGTCACTGCCATTCTAAAACCCCATACGCAACTCAATTGAAAACTCTTCAGCTAATTCCTTAAGTACTAAGGAAGTATAAGCTTCAATTTCATCATCAGTTAATGTTCTGTCATCTCGTTGAAACGTTAGCTTCACGGCAACACTTTTCTTATTAATTTCAACACCTTCACCTACATAAACATCAAATAATTGTGCGTCTCGTAGATCCTCACAATTAATTAATCGAATATAGGCTAATACTGAGCCAATCGACAACTCTGAAGGGACGAGCAAGGCAATATCTCTTGAAACTGAAGGAAACTTAGAAACGGTTTGATATTCAGGCATATAGCCAGCACAAATGCTTTCTAAATCCAACTCAAACAAGTAGGTCATCAAAGACAAGTCATATTTTTTAGCCATATTCGGATGAATCCGACCGACAAAACCTATAACTTCGTTATCTCTAACAATTTCAGCGCTTTGACCTGGATGTAACGCTGGATGCTCGCAAGGTTTAAATATAAAATCCAATGGCTTTCCAGTCAAGGAGAAAATTGATTCTAAATCACCTCTAACATCATAAAAATCAATAGAATTCGCTTTTTTTAGATGCATCTGAACTGGAAACAATGAACCACAGGCAAGACCCGCAATTTTATTACTTTCCTGAATTTTTCCATCATCTTTAAAAACCGTGCCTAATTCAAACAACCTGATTCGATCATTTTGACGATTTAAGTTAAATTGACACGCGGAAACCAAGCCTGGCCATAAACTACCACGCATAACTGACATGTTTTCAGCCAAGGGGTTAGCTAAATGAATCAATTTTTGTTCAGCAACTGCAAAATCTTTAAGCATCTGCTCATCAATAAAGCTATAGGTAATGGACTCTTGATAACCCATTGTCACCATAGTATTGAGCAATTTACGTTTCTCTACTTGATTTTCAGGAGCAATTCGACCACTTGGAATGAGTTTTGGCAAACGATCATCTAAATTATCATAGCCTTTAACTCGTGCTACTTCTTCAATTAAGTCACACTCGCGTTCAATATCAAATCGATACGATGGTGGCACCACAGACCATCCATCAGTTGTTTTAACAACCTGATCAGAAATACGTTGCAACATTCCTTGAACTTCATCTTGCTCAAGCGGCATGCCCAACAAACGACGCACTCGTTCAAAACGCAGCTCTACAGCACCCTTGCTTACTTGATCGCTTGACTGACGAACAATTTCACCTGCTTCACCACCACAAATTTCCAAACAAAGTTCAGTAGCACGCTGCATAGCTTTTTCAGGTAAAACTGGATCAACACCTCGTTCAAAACGATGTGAAGAATCTGTATGTAAACCATAAGTTCGGGCAGTGCCGGCTACTGCTCTCTTGGTGAAATGCGCCGCCTCAAAAACAATTGACTTAGTATTTTTATCAATTGATGACTCACTACCACCCATGACACCTGCAATTGCAATCGGTTGCTTCGCATCCGCAATAACTAGAGTCTCTTCGTTAAGGCTTGCTTCAGCATCATTTAATAAAGTGATTTTTTCACCTTTATTCGCTAACCGTACATAAATTTCCTGTCCAACCTTATCATGATCAAAAGCATGCATCGGCTGACCAAGTTCAAGCATTACATAATTCGTGATATCAACGACAGGACTAATAGACGACAGTCCAGATCGCCGCAATCGTTCTTGCATCCATAATGGTGTTTTAACATTAGTATTAATACCACTGACTACTCTCGCTAAATAGCTGGGACAAGCTTCAATGTTTTCAATTTTAACAGCAACCTTATCCGAAGATGTAACTGCGACATCTTTAATTGCAACAGGAGTATATGCCGCATCAACCAATACATGTAGCTCACGAGCTACCCCAGTCACGCTTAAACAATCACCACGGTTAGGCGTTAAATCAATATCAATCAGAGTATCATCAAGATTTAAATAAGATTGGATTGTTTGACCTATTGGCGCATCATCAGCCAACTCCAGCAAACCATCTGATGATTCAGACATGCCAAGTTCAGCTTCAGAACACAACATGCCAAACGATTGTTCGCCACGGATTTTACTCTTTTTAATTTTCAAACCATTTGGTAACTTAGTACCAACAGTTGCCACAGGAACTTTCATTCCAACGCGTACATTTGCAGCCCCACAGACAATGGCTAAATTCTTTTGACCACCAACATTTACTTGAGTCAAATTCAAACGATCTGCATCAGGATGTTTTTCCTTAGACAATACTTCGCCAACCAAAACACCCTCAAGTGATTCACCTAAAGCTTCAACTGCATCAACTTCAAGACCTGCTAATGTTAATGCATCCGCGATCTCTTGCGCATTTAAGCCTGTTGCAACCAATTCGCGCAACCATTGTTCTGAAATAATCATTGAAACTGCCTCAAAAACGCTAAATCATTATCAAAAAACAAACGTAAATCATCAACGCCATAGCGCAACATTGTCAGTCTCTCAACACCCAAACCAAAAGCAAAGCCAGTATATTTTTCTGAATCAATTCCAACATGTCTGAACACTTCAGGATGCACCATGCCGCAACCTAACACTTCAAGCCAGCCAGTTTTTTTACAAATTCGGCAGCCATCGCCATCACAAAAAACACAGCTAATATCAACTTCTGCGGAAGGCTCTGTAAAAGGAAAATAGGAAGGACGTAAACGAACTGATAAATCTTTTTCAAAAAATTGACGCAAAAAGTACGTCAAAATACCTTTAAGATCTGCGAAAGAAATATCTTCTGCCACAGCCAAACCTTCTACCTGATGAAACATTGGCGTGTGAGTAACATCTGAATCACAACGATAAACCCGACCTGGCGCAATGATATTCATTGGTGGCGTTTGATTTTTCATATACCGCACTTGCACAGGCGACGTGTGCGTTCTCAGCAAATGACCATCTTCTAAATAAAATGTATCATGCATGGCCCGCGCAGGATGATCATCGGGAATATTCAGCGCTTCAAAGTTATGAAAATCATCTTCAATTTCGGGACCATCCGCAACTGCAAAACCCATCTTGGTAAAAATATCTTCAATACGCTGCATTGTTCTGGTCACTGGATGCAACCCGCCAATTTGCTGACCACGACCTGGCAAGGTGACATCAATAGCATCGGCAGCTAAATTCTCCGCCAACTCTTTTAACTCTAAGTGCTCTTTTTTAGCACTTAAAGAATCAGCTACTTGTTTTTTGGCTTGATTGACCATCCCTCCAAAAGCAGGCCTTTCAGAAAGGTCTAGTTTGCCAATATTTTTCAACTGAATGGTTAACTCGCCTTTTTTACCTAGAAATTTGACGCGCAAATTCTCCAGTTCAGTCAAGCTTTCAGCACTAGCAACCTCTGCTAAAGCTGTTGTAGTAATTTCTTCTAAGTTTTGTATCGTATCTGACATTGCAAGATATTCATAAGTTAAAACAAGCTGGCAATTATGCTACACAGTCCACATACAAACAACGTCAAACACCTGATCTAATGATGGTTTTATAAAGAATTTGAAAGAGGTGGAGGAAACAGCGAAATCTTCAAACAAAAGGCATAAAAAAAGGAAGGCAAAAGCCTTCCTTTTAAAAACTATTAATTGTCTTTAAGACAAACTAATTTGCTGGCAAAGCTGCTTTTGCTTTTTCAGCGATTTTCTCAAAACTCGCAAAATCATGAACTGCAATATCAGCTAAAACTTTACGATCAACTGCAATTTCAGCGCGCTTCAAACCATTCATAAATTGACTATATGTCAAACCACACATACGGGCAGCCGCGTTGATACGAGTGATCCACAACTGGCGGAATTGACGTTTGCGTTGACGACGGTCACGATATTCGTATTGCGCTGCACGATTAACAGCCTGATTAGCTACACGAAAAACGTTTTTACGACGTCCACGATAACCTTTAGCTTGGCTGATGACTTTTTTATGTTTTGCTCTGGCAGTGACGCCACGTTTTACTCTAGGCATGATTTATTCTCCCAATTAACTATATGGCAACATACGTTGAATCAATTTACTATCAGCTGCAGTCGCAGTTGTCTGATGACGCAAATGACGCTTACGCTTAGTTGATTTCTTGGTAAGAATATGACGCAAGTGCGATTGACCACGCTTGAACTTGCCGCCACCAGTTTTTTTAAAGCGCTTGGCAGCACCGCTATTTGACTTAATTTTTGGCATTTTGCCGCTCCTCTATTGAATGACTCATACACGACTATTGCAACGCGCAGAGTTAGAGTTTAAAAAAATATTAACGCTTTACTGGCGCTAATACCATGATCATTTGACGACCTTGTAATTCTGGAAACTGCTCAACAGCACCATAATCTTTAAGGTCTTCTTCAATTCGCTTTAACAATTTGATACCTAAATCTTTATGCGTCATCTCACGACCGCGAAAACGAATTGTCACTTTCGTCTTATCACCATCCTCAAGAAACTGAATGAGTTTCTTAAGTTTTATATTGTAATCACCAATATCTGTACCAGGACGAAATTTAATTTCTTTAACTTGAATCTTTTTTTGATTCTTGCGCGCAGCTGCTTTGCGCTTACTGTCTTCATAAAGAAACTTACCGTAGTCCATAATCCGACAAACTGGAGGGTCGGCATTAGGAGAAATCTCTACCAAATCAAGACCTGCATCTTCTGCAGCCCGTAATGCATCTTCGGTCTTCTCAATGCCTACTTGTTCACCATCAACGCCAATTAAACGAATCTTTGGAACTCGTATATCACGATTGACGCGTTGCTTTTTACTATTTGATTTGTTCGGAGAAGCTATGGGAGTTTCCTCTTAAATATTACACACAATAAAAAAATTAAATTTCAACCCGAACCTAATGTAACTATTTCAATACTTTAAGCCCAGAGGGCGCGAATTTTATACAGGTAATAAGGGATACTCAAGCATACAAGCCTTAAAAAACGGCTTCATTTTGATAAAAACAGTAAATTCATCCCTTTTAACTATCTTAATAGAATAAAACTGGTAGACGCGAGTGGATTCGAACCACCGACCCCCACCATGTCAAGGTGGTGCTCTAACCAACTGAGCTACGCGTCTGAGTGTTTGATTTCAATATCAATTCAGGCGGCGCAAGATACCACCAACCTAGACTTGTTTCAATATTGAATGTATAAAATTATGCTGTTCTTTTAACAAAGTTTAAAACTCGAACAAACAATTTTCACTTCATTCCATGTAAAATAACTATCAATTAAAATAAAGATTATATAAAGAGGAATTTATGGACATCATGAAAATAGGCGCACAACTTCTAGCATCAAAACTTGGCGGCGGCGCCGATTCAAGCCAAATCACTGATATGCTTAGCGGATTAATAGGTGGCAATTCTGGCCAAGGCCTTGATTTTGGCAATTTGATAAGTGGCTTGCAAAGCAACGGTCTTGGTGATGTTGCGCAATCATGGTTGGGTGATGGTGAAAATGCTGACATTTCTGAAGAACAAATTGAAGGCGTTTTAGGCGCAGAAAAAATTCAAGAAATGGCATCACAATTAGGCACTAACCAAGGCGAATTATTATCAGGACTACGTGAAGCATTGCCACAAATGGTTGACAAATCAAGTAGTGGCGGCAACCTTTTAGACAGCGTTGGTGGCTTAGCAGGTCTAGCTAGCAAGTTTCTGAAATAGACTCACCAAACAATATGCATAAAAAAGCGAGCTCTTGGCTCGCTTTTTTATTCACTTATTTTCTATTTAGGACTAAGCCTCAGGCTTACATCATCAGATAGTTTATTTTGCTAATAAATACTCTGTTCGCGCCTCTTCGATCTGATCACGAACACTTGCTGCTTTTTCAAATTCCATATTTTCAGCATACTCATACATTTGTTTTTCCATCTGCTGAAAATATTTAGCAAACTCCGCAGGTTTTTTAGCAAAATTTGGACGGTTCTGGGTGCCAACCTGAGCAATACGCAGCTTTTCTGCTGCCGCATTCGATTGCGCTCCATCGATGATGTCACGAACTGCTTTTTTCACACTACTTGGTGTGATGCCATGCTTCTCATTATAGGCTTGCTGTTTCTCACGCCTACGCTGAGTCTCTTGCATAGCCAATTGCATTGAATTAGTGACTTTATCCGCATACAAAATCGCTATTCCTTCGGCATTTCGCGCACAACGGCCAATCGTTTGTATAAGCGAACGATGCGACCTTAAAAAACCTTCTTTATCTGCATCTAAAATTGCTACCAACGACACTTCAGGAATATCCAAACCTTCACGCAACAAATTAATACCTACTAAGACATCAAATTCACCTAGGCGCAAATCACGAATAATCTCTACTCGCTCAACAGTATCAATATCAGAATGCAAATAACGCACTTTGATGCCATGCTCAGTCAAATAATCTGTCAAATCCTCTGACATCCGCTTAGTTAGAGTAGTGATCAAAACTCGCTCACCTTTAACTACACGTTTATTGATCTCTGAAAGCACATCATCCACTTGTGTTGACACTGGCCGCATTTCAATGATTGGGTCCAATAAACCTGTTGGCCTGACCACTTGATCCACAACTGGTCCATCGGAGTCTAATTCATAAGCTCCAGGCGTTGCTGAAACAAACACTGTCTGTGGCATCAAACGTTTAAATTCATCAAATTGCAAAGGACGATTATCCAAAGCTGATGGTAATCGAAACCCATATTCAACCAAAGTCATCTTACGCGAACGATCACCATTATACATAGCCCCAAGTTGAGGAATCATCACATGTGATTCATCCAATACCATCAAACTATTGGGCGGTAAATAGTCGATCAATGTTGGTGGTGATTCACCAGCCTCTCGACCAGACAAATAGCGCGAGTAGTTTTCAATGCCAGTGCAAAACCCCAACTCTTGCATCATTTCAATATCATATAAGGTGCGTTGCTCTAAACGTTGCGCTTCAACTAGTTTATTCAAGCCACGCAACTGCTCCAACCGTTCTTTTAATTCTGCCTTGATATGCTCAATTGCTTCCAGAATTTTAGCTCGAGGAGTCACATAATGTGTTTTAGGAAAAACCGTTGTACGTTGTAATTTTTCGATCACTTCTCCGGTGAGCGGGTCAAACTTGCTCAAGCCATCAATTTCCTCACCAAATAATTCAATGCGAACAGCTCCTTTATCCGAATCCGATGGAAACACATCAATCACGTCACCTCGCACCCTGAAAGTCCCTCGGCGCAACTCCAAATCATTGCGAGAATACTGCAACTCAGCCAAGCGCTGCAATATAGCGCGCTGGTCAATAATATCACCGACACTGACATGCAAGATCATTTCATGGTATGACGCAGGATCACCTAAGCCGTAAATAGCCGAGACTGTTGCAACAATAATGACATCTTTCCTTTCCAATAAATTTTTAGTCGCCGACAAACGCATTTGATCAATATGATCATTCACCGAAGAATCCTTCTCGATATATGTATCAGAAGCCGCGACATAAGCTTCTGGTTGATAATAATCATAATAGGACACAAAATATTCAACCGAATTATGTGGGAAAAAATCACGCATCTCAGAATATAACTGAGCAGCCAACGTCTTATTAGGAGCCATCACAATGGTAGGACGCTGGGTCTGTTGAATAATATTCGCAATCGTAAAAGTCTTACCCGAACCAGTCACCCCTAGCAAGGTTTGGGTCGCCTCACCATCTCGCAAGCCTTCTAATAAACCAGCTATCGCAGCCGGCTGATCACCCGCTGGAGTAAACTCACTCACCAATTCAAACTTGCGTTGGGCACTCATAAAAACATTGACTCAAATAATGTGATTGACTAAACCTTGAATTGTAGCAAAACAACTTCAAAAAACCTGCATAGCCTCTAGAAAATAATTGGAATTCACGGTATATTTATTTTAAATTGGCTAATAATAATCTGGGATGATCTTTTACTTGTAAACGCCAAAGATGAAATTCAAAAATTAATCACTATCAAGTTCCACGGAGGGAAACATGATAACCTTAAAAACAAACGTGCATTTGCGCGGATTCACCCTAATTGAACTCATCATAACTATCGCCGTTGCTGCAATTGCCAGCACTATAATCATTCCAAGCTTCGCTCAATTCCTGCAAAAAAGTAAAATTGAAAGTGTCAGTAATCAACTTTTCACCATGCTAGCAGTAGCAAGGCAAAATTCAATTACATCAGGAAAAGACACCTATATTTGTGAATTAAGTGATACCAATCAATGCAACACTAATCGACCCTTCGGGGCAGTATGGAATAATGGTTGGCTAATATTTCAAGATAATAATCAAAACACTGACCTTGATACTGAAGACACCATTCTACTTATTCATAAAAATCGATATAAAGCTGGCATAATCTTCAATCAACGCGGGCGTTTGCGCTTTCGCAATGACGGATCAGCACGCAGCGCCGGCTTTTATATCTGCACTGAACATTCAAGCAAACACATATTAATCTTATATTCTGGTCGAGCACGTATAAAACCACTGACAGACCCTCGAAGAATTGAACAATGTCATGCAAATATTTAACGAAACAGTAAGACAACAAAAAGACATCAAGAAAATGCATAAATTATCAAAAACTGCTTGACCCTAAAAACAGGAATCAATATTATTCGCGTCCTACACAAGCACTCCCCGATAGCTCAGTTGGTAGAGCAAATGACTGTTAATCATTGGGTCGCTGGTTCGAGTCCAGCTCGGGGAGCCATTTCTATTAAATACTTTTCAAGTACCTAAGAAAAAAACATTGCTTCATCAATGTTATAATGAATAATCGATATTCATTCATGTTTCAAAATCATGGCTACTACAGAGCAACCCATCAGAATTATAAAAAAATATCCAAACCGCCGCGTATATGACACACACGATAGCAAATACATCAAGATTGATGATTTGCGACAAATGATTATAAGTAATATTGATTTTCAGGTCATTGATACCCAATCAAAGGAAGATGTAACTCGTAGTGTGATTTTGCAAATTATTCTAGAACAAGAGTCTGAGACAAACCCACTCTTCACGAATGAAAATTTGAAAAATTTTATCCGCTACTCGAGCACTCAACAAAATCAGTTCTTTTCTGATTACATGACTCAAAGCCTCAGCTTTTTCAATCAACAACAAGAACAGTTTTCGACAAACATAAAAGACTTTATGTCACAAACCCCTGTGAACACTTTCTCAGATTTGAGCAAACAAAATATGGAAATGTGGCGTAATATGCAAAAATCTTTCTTTGACCAATTTACACCGAAGAAATAAAAATGCCGCTAGCTTTGGCTAGCGGCGAAACTCCATTAAGAACCGTAATATTTTTAGGGGGGGTTACAGTTCAATTACATCTCCGTGAATAAACTAAATTACTTAACTGTTGCAGTTTTTGCTGCTTTTTTTGCGGCATCCATAGTTGATTTTACACCTTCCTCGAACATACCTTTTGCGCCATCGAAAAATTTTGCACCAATATCAGCATAGGCTTTTGCATCAGTCATGAACATATCGCTTGCTGTTTTAACAACATCCTTTTGCTTTTCTGCATATGCTGTCATTTGATCAAAATCAGTCACTTTCAAACCTTCTGAAAAGTTTTCCATACCTAATTTTGAGTATGCTTTAACTGAATCCAATTGGATTTTCATAACTTTTTCAGCAGACTCAGCTGCCATTTTGCCGTACGCCATGAAAGGTTCGAAGATTTCTTCATACGATGGAATTGCTACTTTAGACATAATTACTCTCCTGATTAAATTAGATTTAAACTGTGTTTGTGCAATGCAGCATAACAAGATTTTTTGTGCAACGCAACAATTATTTTGCACTGCACAAATTCACCCAATATCAGTATCCAACCAATTTTGAATAATGTTGATTTGTTTTTTTGAATTCAAGCTCAATGTATGGCCGACACCTTCAAACTCCATAAATTCAGCATGTGGTAACGAATCCTGCATGCGATTCATCAAAGCTTCTGTCAGAAAATCAGACTCCATCCCTCTTAACACTAAAACTGGACATTGAATTTTTTCCCAAAATTCCCAAATATTGAAATACATTAACAGCCAATAACGTCGATAATTTTCAGCAATACTGGGATCATAAGCCAAACGATAACCTTCACTAGTTTGCATCGTTCCATGCCTTGCCATTTTTTTCCAATGCTTTTTTTTCATTGGTTTAATTGGCGCATATTTTTCTTGCATGTATTGTTCAACATCTTTCAAGTTTTCGAACAATGGATTTTCACCAAGATATTTGCTTAAACGCTGCAAAGCCCACATCGGGATTTCTGGTGCAATATCATTAACTACTAGACGTCTTATCTTACTTCGATCCATACCTGAAAGAATCATCCCCATAAGACCGCCTAAGGATGTCCCAACAATATCATAAACATCTAAAGCAGAATCTGCGGCAACAACAGTTACATCTAAATTATATTGCGACAAATTATAATCCTCAGAATCACGAAGCCAGTCGCTATTGCCACGCCCTACAGTATCTGGGCAAATGACGCGACGATCCATTGAAAGTTCTTTAGCTAGGTAATCAAAATCTCGGCTATTACGGGTTAATCCATGCAAGCACATTACTGGTGTTTTTGTGCCTTCATCATCGATAGCTAATTGACTACCCCAATGGCGATACGCTAACGTATGGAAGCCTTTACTGCTAATACTGGTAACAAAACGAAAAGGGGCACGGAGGGTTTCATCCAGTAAATCACTGGAACTCGACAACATTTGTTTACTCATACATATTTAGGCTATTTTGCTCTCAACCAACTCAGGGCTTAATAACTGTTTTTTTGACACTATTGCCTTGTTTTTTATTTCAACTAAAGCACCTTTCACTTGCAATGCTTCACATAGATTTATTCGCAAAAAAGGTTCTTTGATATCTAGCTGAATAGATGAAAAATAATGATGAGTCAGAGTCACTAATATTTCAGCAAAATCATCAAACAGTTTCTCTTTAATTTTGAAGTGTTTGCATGTCATACGTAAAACCGTTTTTTCAGACAAACCATTACATAACTCAGCGATACGCGCCTGAATAATATCTATATGTTTTTGTTTTTTTATTTTGTATCCAACTAAATTACAACTTAATTCGCCGTTTTCAGTAATCAATATCCGCTTGCTAATAGGCGCATCAATAAAATCACTACGCAAGCCCATTTCATCAGTTATAAAAATACGTTTATCCATTAACTGAACATTTTTCACAATTGGTTTAAAGCTCATCAACGCCAAAATATCTTTATCAACATCGACACCTGGAGCCACTTCAATCAACTCTAAACCCCGTTCATGCAATTTAAAAACACAGCGCTCAGTAATATATAAAACTTCTTGATTTCTTTGTGCTGCTAAACGGCCTGAAAATGTAATTTGCTCAACAGAGTCAATGAATTTCGATGTTTTGCCTTCTAGCAGGATTTTAAGTTCACCATCCTCAACAATTGCATTAAAACCACCAGTCACAAAGCTACCAGAAAAAACTATCTTTTTAGCGTTTTGACTAATATTAATAAAGCCGCCTGCACCTGCAAAGCGCGGCCCAAACTTAGAGACATTAACATTGCCAAAAGCATCAGCCTGAGCCATGCCTAAACAAGCCATATCTATGCCACCACCGTCATAAAAATCAAATTGAGTATTAGTTGCAACTATTGCATCGGGATTCAATGCCGCGCCAAAGTCTAAACCACTTTGTGGGAAACCACCGATCGTGCCAGCTTCAGCAGTTAATGTCACCACTTCTAGCAAGCGCTCTTCTGCAGCAACAGCAGCAACACCTTCAGGCACACCAATACCCAAATTTACTATTCCATCAATGGGCAATTCCATAGCCGCACGGCGAGCAATTATTTTCCTAATATCAAGTGCTAGAGGCTCTTGTTGATCCAGCGGCACGCGCATCATTCCACTAAATGCATGCTGATAGGGAGTCGCATACGTTTGACAATGGTTCTCAGGAGCAGAAATAACTACTGCATCAACTAAATTGCCTGGAATCAACACTGCATTGGGGGATAAAGAGCCACGCTCTGCTATTCTTTCCGCTTGAACAATCACTACTCCGCCCGAATTTCTAGCTGCCATCGCTGATGAAGATACATCAAGCTTTAGCACTTCACGTTCCAAAGTAGTATTACCATGAGAGTCGGATGTAGTACCACGCAAGATAGCCACATCAATTTTAAACGAAGGATAAAACATCCATTCTTCACCATTGACATAATCAATGGAAACTAAATCTTCGGTTGTGCAAGCATTGACTTTACCACCTTCGATACGTGGATCCACAAACGTATTCAAACCAACTTTTGTTCGCAAGCCCGGCTTGCCACCCGCTATCACACGATACATCTGTGAAATACAGCCCAAAGGAAGGTTGTAGGCTTCGATTTCATTTTTCATCGCCAATTCAGCTAACTTTGGCACCAAAGACCAATGCCCGCCAATTACGCGCTTTACCAAACCTTTATGCGCTAAACGATTGAGCCCTCGATCCAGACCATCACCCGGAGCTGCAGCAAAAACCAATGTAAGGTTGCGTGGCTTGCCAGTCTGTAAAAAACGCTTTTCTAGTGCAATCAATATTTCATCAGGCGTACCTATCCCAACAAAGCCAGATATAAGCACAGTGTCTCCATCACGAATAATTTTAACTACTTCATCGGCACAGCCTAACTTATCGCGCATCTTAAACTCCTCATTTTTTTATACATTGCAGTGCCCCAAGGAGGCATACAGTTCATCACTGGCGAGCGGCGAGCCAATCATAAATACTTTGGCTAACCAAATCTTGTAATTTACTGCTCACATAAATGCCTACATGCCCCCCATTGAGAGGCAATTCGATATAATCTTTACTACGAATATTTCTACCCAATGCTTGAGAACATGGTGGTGGAATAATATGATCTTTTTCAGCAAAAACATTCAAAACAGGCATGTCAATCTTGCTCAAATCAACATAATCACCCTCTAATATAAACTTTCCTTCGACCAGTTGGTTTTCTTGATAAAGGTTGACCAACCATTGCTTGGCAGCTGCGCCGGGATGATGTGGTCGATCTGCCAACCATTTCTCCATGCGCAAAAAGTTCAGTAATTTTTTTTGATCAACCGCCATCTCAGCTAAGTTCAAATTATATTTTGTCATCGACCGCATTGGCGTTAATGCCTGAAAGACCGCACCCATCACCTCACCAGGCAAATTCCCATTGACATCGATCATCGATTCGATCGTGCCAGCGTCTAGATTTCTCGTCCATAAATTAATAAAACCATGGGCAGGGTTTTCGTCCTCAACATCTGCCGCAAAGTCAATCGGCGTGATCGAGACAATCATGTTTTTAACTCTCTCGCGGTGAGTTGCCGCATACATGGAAGAAAAAACACCACCTTCACAAATACCAAACAATGTCACTTTATCAATGCCATTTTCAGCACAAATGGCCTCTATACATTCATCCAGGTAATAACCAACATAATCATCAAAATTCAAAAACTGATCTGCTCGACTGGGATAACCCCAATCGACTACATATAAATCCACACCTTTAGCTAGCAGATTTCTCACCAGCGATCGATCCTCTTGCAAATCAATCATGGTATAGCGCCCGATCAAGCCATAGACAATCAATACAGGCTCAGTTGTTGGCTCTATATCGTTAATCGATTGATAGCGGTACAAAGTCACTTTATCAAAACTTGCGACCTTGGTTTTTATTGTTGTACCAACTTCTATTTGGTCAGCTTGAATACGAGCCATAGCTTCAGCGCCAACAGCAACTTGCTTGCTGTAATCAAACATTTCGCTGAAAGAATCAAACATTTGCTGAATCGACTCACTCATTAATGTCCTCTCATAACTTTTTAACTGCCGCTACCTTTTTAGGCGCTTTAGCAGTTGCAGGTTTTTTAGCAACTTTCTTGCTAGGTGATTTTTTCTTTGCGGCCTGTTTATTCTTAGCAACTGTAGATGACAAATCCTTTTTTGTTTTTTGTTCCTGATCTAATTGGCGCTTTAAGCTGCGAACTTGGCGCCTAAGATCATGTACTGCTCGATGCAAATCATCGACTTCAGAGCGAGAAGGAATTACCATCGCGTCACACCATGACTCGGTTATTTCCTTTTGTTGCGTCCTCAGATTGGTATGCGCTTCAATTAACTTATTTTGTGCATCAAGAAATATATCACTACGCTGCATATTGATTAACAACTCATTCGCGACAGTCAACCATTGCTCCAAAAGCGCTTTTGGTTGAACCGATTTCTGGTCTTTATAATCTGATAACTGCGAAGTGAATTCTTTAAAAGCTTCAGCCCAAGTACCTGAAAGAATTGCATGATAATCAGTGCTCGCAGTTTGGCATTCTTGCCACGCTTTATTTATATGTAAGAATTTTTTTTCAAAAATTCCAATATCTGCAAAATCTGGAACATTTACTAATTTCTGAAATACATTATCAAACTCAAGCAAACCTGAATTAAAAAACGACATTGGATTCAGCAATGATTTCAATGCATCCATTGATTTAGAAAAATCATTTTTCTCACTTGTTTCTGAATCCACCTCTTGAAGCCATTCTTCAGAAGCAGACAACCACGCATTGAATTGCTCTTGGCATTTTTTCCAATTCTGTTCAGCGCCTTCGAATAATGAATCTGAATCAAATGTTGATTTAGAAAACAAGGGATTGGATAACCACTCGGATTGAGCCTGCATCAATTGTTCCGTGCCAGCCCACCATGCATCTAAAAAAGGATTAGTCGATTTAGAAGAGTTTATCGCCATAATTATAAAGCTCGTTGATAAATATCAAAGGCTGCGTCAAAAGTCATTTCCCGAGGATTATTAATGAGCAAGCGTTCTTGCTTCATTGCATCGGTCGCCAATAATTCTAAATCGTCAGACTTCACACCTACTTGACTTAATTTTGACTCCAAGCCAAGGTCTGAACTAATAGCAGCGGTCAAACTCAATAAATTATCTAATTTACCACTCTCTGGTTTCCCTTTAAGTTCTGGAAAAATCAAGTCCGCTATTTCAAGATACAAATTACCAGCTTCTGGAATGTTATATTCCATTACATATGGCAAAACTAAGGCATTAGACAAACCATGTGGCACATGAAAATGTCCACCTAAAGGATATGCCAAGGCATGCACAGCAGCTACTGGCGAATTAGCAAATGCCATGCCCGCTAGCATTGAACCAAGAAGCATATCAGCTCTAGCTTGACGATTTTCAGGCTCCGCGCAGACTGTTCGCAAATTTGCACCTAGTAACTCCAGCGCCTGTTTCGCCAAACAATCTGAAACTACATTTTTTTTGATTTTCGAGGTATAAGCCTCAATCGCGTGGACCATCGCATCTATTCCAGTTGCTGCAGTCACATGCGATGGCAAACCGACAGTTAATTCGGCATCTAAAATTGCCCAATCGGGTAAAAGTTGCGGTGAAACGACTCCTTTTTTCTCAGTTGCACCTGTGGTCACAATCGAGATGGGAGTCACTTCAGAACCTGTGCCTGCTGTCGTTGGCGCTAGGAAAAGTGGCAGACGCTCACCTTTAACATTGCCGACACCATACATATCTTCGATTGATTGTTCACTGTTAACTAATACGGCAATCAATTTCGCCGTATCCATTGAACTACCACCACCAACTGACACCACACTATCAACACATTGTTCTTTGGCTTGACTAACTGCATCCAAAATAAGCTCTTGCGGTGGATCAGCTTTGACATCATCAAACACCCATACATCGATACCAGCGGCCTTAATACCTTCTATCGCCGCCTCTGCTAGACCTAACTTCAAAATGACAGAATCTGTAATGAATGCAACCTTTTTGCATCCTCTATCAGCGAGTAATTGACCTATTTTACTAGTTGCGCCAACTTCAGATAAAACTGAGCGCGTCGTTTGAAAGCTAAATGACTGCATATTTTTCCTATCTATTTTTATACTAATTTATTTGAAAAAACGTAAACTATTGTTTTAATAATTTAAGCAATAGGTGACGTCATCGTTTTCAATTTTTCAGTTAACTTCATGTTTTCAGAATAATCGACTGGACAATCAATGACGGAAACCGTCCCATCATTTAACGCTTCTTCCAAAACTGGCAACAAACATTCTGTCCGCTCAACGCGGTAACCCTTTGCACCAAAACTTTCAGCAAACTTAACAAAATCTGGATTAACAAAATCAATCGCGGTTGAACGACCAAAATGGCGCTTTTGATGCCATTCAATCAAACCGTACTTACTGTCATTGAAAATCAAAATTACAATATCAAGCCCTAAACGTAAGGCAGTATCAATTTCTTGATTATTCATCATGAAACCCGCATCACCACAAACTGCAACCGCTTTACGTTCCGGATAAGCCATTTTTGCAGCAATCGCTCCCGGCAGTGCAATGCCCATAGAAGCAAAACCATTTGAAATAATACAAGTATTCGAAGCTTCCGCTTGATAAAGCCTTGCCATCCACATTTTATGAGCACCCACATCTGAAATAACAATATCTTGCTCATTCAAAACATCACGAAGATCCCAAATTATTTTTTGTGGCTTCACAGGGAAAGACAACGTGTCTTTATGCTCAGAAACTTCCGCAACAATGTGCTCTCGAAGTTGATGTATTTTTGAATCAGGAGATTTTTCGCTAAATGCTGCAATTTGCTCTAGCGATGCAGCAATTTCACCAACCACTCCCGCTTCAAGAATATAATGTTGATCAACTTCCGCGGGACTTCGATCAATATGGATAATTTTTTTATCTCGTTTTGGATTCCACAAACGTGGGTGATACTCAACCATATCAACGCCAACACAAATCACAAGATCTGCTTCATCAAAACCATATGAAACATAATCATGCGCTTGTAACCCCACTGCACCTAAACTCAAATTATGGCTGAACGGAATTGAACCTTTAGCCATAAAAGTCGAAGCAACTGGAATATTCAATGTTTCTGCAAACTTAACTAATGATGCGCAAGCATTGCCACGAACTGAGCCATTACCAACCATAATAATTGGCGAAGTTGATTCAGAGATAATTTTTGCCGCCTTCTGACAACTTTCTATTGACGCCTTTGCCGCTTTCGGACTTTGTTTTTTAAGAGGCACTGCTCCAAAAGGTAATTCAGCGCCGGCAACATTTTCTGGAAAGTCTATAAAACTACAACCTGGCTTTTCAGATTCCGCAGTCTTGAAAGCTTTACGCACAACCTCTGGAATAATTTCAGGAACTAAAAGTTGAGTTGAATATTTTGTGATTGGTTTAAACAAGTCTATCAAGTCTAATATTTGATGACTTTCTTTATGCATTCGATCAGTCGAACCTTGACCGGCAATCGCAATTATGGGCGCTCTATCCATATTGGCATCAGCTACTCCAGTCACCAGATTTGTCGCTCCAGGACCTAGAGTAGATAAACAAACACCCGCTTTACCCGTCAATCTACCTAATACATCAGCAATAAATGCGGCCCCTTGTTCATGCCTAGTGGTTACAAATTCAATGGGACTGTCAATGAGTGCATCCAGTACATCTATATTTTCTTCTCCAGGAACACCAAAAATATATTCGACCCCTTCATTTTCAAGACACTTGACGAATAAATCACTGGCCTTGACTGATTGTTCTGTTTTTTTAAGTTCAACCGGTGTAGTTATAGCGGTTACTTCAATTTTATTTTCTGAATGCATTGTCCAAATCTCAATAAAATATGCACACTGTCGGAAACACTCTGCTTTCGACATAATGTCTTGTATAAATTTAAGCTACTGCCTTAAACAATAGCCACGAAAACACAACGTTATTATTCTTGTTGTACACCTTTACAACTGATACACCTTACAAAAAGCACAGCATGTTCTTATTCGATGACATTAATATGACAATAAAAAAAATTTATAATCAGTGCCAAACTAATCAGAGCATCGTTTTACTCTCTGCTATAAAACTGAATGAGCACAAACTATGCCAATAGAATAAAATCTTAAATTAAATCCTTTCAAGCTGTTGATTTTAATGAATAAAGATTCTTTATAAAGGCCGACACACATACCATGAATAACAATCTAAATCCTTGGTTTATGTAAAAATTATCTGTAATAAGTGGCAAAAACCACTGGTTGCACAACTTTAGTGCAGCCAGTTTGTAATTTACAATAACTGATTCTTTAGCTATCTAAGCCGCCCATGCATAAGTATTTAATCTCAAGGTAGTCATCAATGCCATATTTAGAACCTTCTCTACCCATACCTGATTGCTTAACCCCACCAAAAGGTGCCATTGGGTTGGAAATAATACCCTCATTAATTCCAACCATTCCATATTCTAAGGCTTCAGATACACGCCAAATTCTGCCAATATCGCGCGCGTACATATATGCCGCCAAACCAAACTCGGTATCATTTGCAAACTGAATAACTTGCTCTTCTGTACTAAACTTAATTAACGGCGCAACAGGCCCAAAAATCTCCTGCTGAAAGATATCCATTTTATCCGTAACATCACCTAGAACAGTTGGTTGATAAAACGCGTTACCCAGTTCACTAGCAGCACCACCTGTGAGAATTTTAGCACCCGATCTTGATGCATTAACCACTAACTTGTTAACTGAATCTGCAGCGCCTTTATTTATTAACGGACCAATATCCGTATCCTCAGAAAATCCTTCACCTAAGGAAAACTCATTCACTTTGCTAACCAATTGTTTAGCAAAATCATCATAAATTCCTTCTTGGACAAATATACGATTTGAACAAACACAGGTTTGACCTGCGTTACGAAACTTTGATTCAAGCACACCTTCTATAGCAGCATCTAGATCAGCATCATCAAACACGATAAAAGGTGCATTTCCTCCCAATTCCATAGTAGTTTTTTTGACCGTATCCGCACATTGTTTCAAAAGAATTTTTCCAACTGGAGTTGAACCTGTAAATGAGAATTTCGCCACCCGAGAATCTCCAGTCAAGACTTTACCTATAGATCTAGAATCAGAAGTCGCAATAACATTAAAGACACCCGGAGGAACACCCGCTTCTTCTGCTAGCACAGCTAAAGCCAATGCTGATAATGGCGTTTCTTCTGCTGCTTTAACAATAAAAGTACAGCCCACCGCCATTGCTGGAGCTGCCTTGCGAGTAATCATTGAACTGGGGAAGTTCCATGGAGTAATTGCTGAAACAACACCAACTGGCTGTTTAATTACAACTAGACGCTTATCATTGCTTGGCTGAGGAATTGTGTCACCATAAACGCGCTTTGCTTCTTCAGCAAACCACTCAATATAATTTGCGCCATAAATAATTTCTCCTAATGACTCTTTAAAGGGCTTACCTTGCTCGGCAGTTAAAATTGCAGCCAAGTCGTCTTTGTGTAGCATAATCAGATCAAACCAACGCTTTAAAATACGGCTACGATTCTTAGCAGGCAACACTTGCCATGCTGGCATAGCTTCACTAGCAGCGGCAACTGCCGCCGCCGCATCATCCGCAGTAGCGCTCGCAATGACAGCTACTTCCTCTCCGTTTGCAGGATTTTGAACAGTAAATGTACTGTCTGTAACGGGTTGCCATTGACCATTGATATAGCTGCTTTGTTTTAACAAACGTTGATTTAGATCCATAGTTAAACACCTAAGATGTAATTAAATTTTGAATTTAGTATGCTTTAAAACGATTAAATACTGTGGAAGTCAGCTATACCAAAACTATTCAGTTGCGAAAATTCGTCAACTTTATAATAAATATAGCAATATAGATTTATGCAAATTTACCAACACTAGCAATTGCACTTAAAGACCGCCGATTAGCCTCAATGCTAATTCAGTAGTTATTGAATCTATCAAAATTAATATTGTAATAACAACATTTACAAAAAATAATTTCAGATAATTAAATAGAAAAATTTTCTAAGCTAGCAACCTAAAGCTGCTAGCTTAGAGTTTCAAAGAAAGCTAAGTATTCATTTCTGCATTTCAAAAATCAATACTTTTATAAAACTTAAAGTTATTTTATCGACAAGATAAAGGCAAGAAATTATTGCTGACCGAGGTTTTATTTTCACCCGCAGCGGTCATGCCATCAGGGATTCTCTTTCCCGCACAAACCCAAGAAATCGGGCTGTTGGGGGAGCCTTCAACAAACACAGGAACAATGCTCAATATTTGACCTTCTAAATTCGCAGACTTATTCCCAAGTTGCAAATGCATCACGCCATTTTCCACATTCAAACCCGATAAATAATTACCCAAAATTTTATCTGGCTCAGGTATTCCAGCCTCTTCATTATTTACAGGAAACTTGCCATTTAACTGATAAAACAAAGCAATAGGTTCTTTAAAAATTTCGGCCAATTGAATCGTTTCAGCCAGTTTTTTTTGGTTCAAACGATTCAACTGCGAGGGCACTGCTAACAAAGCTAAAATGGCAATAATGCCAATGACAACCACCATTTCGATCAACGTAAAGCCGCCGATCCGTACTTGGCAAAAAAATCGATTTAAAACTTTGTCAGACTTCAACATCACCACCTTTTTCACCCAGCCATTCCTTACGATCCGCTGCTCGTTTTTTGGCTAATAGCATATCCATCATTTCATGCGCACCATCACCCATACGAATTGTCATTTGTACCAAACGACGATTATCTGGATCCATCGTCGTTTCACGCAACTGTGAAGGATTCATTTCACCCAAACCTTTAAAACGCTGAACATTAATCTTCACTCGTAAATTCCTAGTTTCAATGCTAGCAATTACTTGATCTTTTTCTTCATCGTCTAATGCATAATAAACATCCTTGGCAGCATCAATACGATACAGCGGTGGCATAGCAACATATAAATGACCTTCCTCAACCAATTTTGGAAAGTGCTTAGAGAACAAAGCGCACAGCAAGGTAGCAATGTGTAAGCCATCTGAATCAGCATCCGCAAGAATACATATCTTCCCATAGCGCAAACCATCCAAACTATCGGAACCTGGATCAACACCAATCGCAACCGCAATATCGTGCACCTCTTGTGAAGCTAATACTTGACCTGAATCCACCTCCCAAGTGTTTAGAATCTTACCACGAAGTGGCATGATCGCTTGATATTCACGTTGACGGGCTTGTTTTGCTGAACCACCTGCTGAGTCACCCTCAACTAGAAACAATTCTGTTTCGTCCAAATCATCACTAGTACAATCTGTGAGCTTACCTGGTAGAGCTGGTCCGGTGGTGATTTTTTTACGTTTGACTTTTTTTGCTGTCTTCGATCGACGCTGGGCATTATCAATTGCCAATGCAGCAATACGCTCACCTTGTTCAATATGCTGATTAAGCCATAAACCAAATGCGTCTTTTACCGCAGCACCAACAAAACTGGATATTTCTCGTGAAGACAAGCGCTCTTTTGTTTGCCCAGAAAATTGCGGATCAGCCATGCGCACTGACAATACATAATGGCATTGTGACCATACATCTTCTGGGGAAAGTTTGAGACCACGCGGCAATAAATCACGAAACTCACAAAACTCACGAATTGCATCTGTCAATCCAGTGCGCAAACCATTCACATGAGTTCCTCCTTGAGAAGTCGGAATCAAATTAACATAACTCTCATTGACAGCTTCTTCGGCATCAATACTCCAGACCACCATCCATTCCGCTTCTTCACCTTCACCAGTCTTTTTGGCGCGAAACCCTTGTTCTGGAACCCACTCACAATCAGCTAAAGAATGCTTTACATATTCCGTTAAGCCGTCCTCAAATTGCCAAATAGCATTATTACTTGCATCTATCTCATCAAATAGTTCAATTTCCAGTCCTGGACAAAGCACTGCTTTGGCACGCAACAGTTTAGCTAGTTTTCTTACACTTATTTTTGCACTATCAAAAAATTGCTCGTCGGGCCAAAAGCGAATACGAGTTCCCGTGTTTCTCTGACCAACCGTTCCTATCTCTTCTAATTCAGAACGTTTCAAACCATTAGAAAAGCCAATATTAAACTCTTTCCCACCGCGCTTAACCCATACTTCCACATTAGTAGACAAGGCATTGACGACGGAAATACCTACTCCATGCAAACCTCCAGAAAAAGTATAATTTTTATTAGAGAATTTGCCACCCGCATGCAACTTACTCATAATGACTTCAACACCAGAAATACCTTCTTCCTGGTGAATATCAACTGGCATGCCACGACCATCATCTTCCACTTCAACTGAACCGTCGCTAAAGATCGTCACGCGGATTTTTTTGCAATGACCCGCAATCGCCTCATCAACACTATTATCAACCACTTCTTGCACAAGATGGTTCGGTCGCTCAGTCTCGGTATACATACCTGGACGCTTACGCACAGGCTCAAGACCACTTAATACCTCAATGGCGGAAGAATCGTATTGTTCAGACATATTTTAAACAAACCTAAAATTTTACGCGGCAAATATATCACTATTATTCAATATTTTCCCTATCCATTTTCTTAGCCATTTACCTCGTTATCCAGCAAAGATTCAGATAAAATATACTGAACTGGAGGAGTGCAATGTCTGACAAAAAACAATCTATTGAATTCGAAAAAGCTTTTGCTGAACTTGAAGATCTTGTCCAACGAATGGAAGCTGGAGATCAATCTCTGGAAAAATCCGTGGATGAATTCCAAACAGGCATGAATTTAATTAAGACATTGCAAGAAAAACTACTAGAAGCCGAACAAAAAGTCGACATCCTTCTAAAAGGGAACAATGGTGAACTGCGCACCGAACCATTCCAAACTGAATCAGAATAATCGGCGTTTCAAATCCCAAATCAAAGTGGCTATCAGTCAATCCAATTCCTCTGTTTCAATCTCTCTTGAAGACCTGCGTCATCGAACTGAAGCCGCGTTAGAAAAGCTCTTGCCAAAAGATCTACACGAGCCTTTAAGCGAGGCAATGCGCTATTCAACACTCAATGGCGGCAAACGACTGCGCGCACTATTAGTCTACGCTTCAGGCATTGCTTTCAACGTTCCAATAAAAAAACTAGACTCTGTGGCTTGTGCTGTTGAATGCATTCATGCTTACTCATTAATTCATGATGATCTTCCTGCTATGGATGATGATCACTTACGCCGTGGCAAACCAACTGCTCACATTCAATACAATGAAGCCACAGCTATTCTATCTGGCGATGCCTTGCAAGCATTCGCCTTTGAATTACTATCACATAAAAATAGTGGAATTACACCTGTCAATCAATTGAAAATGATCAACCTTTTGGCACACTCCTGCGGAGTTTTTGGCATGGTTGGTGGTCAAATGCTCGACATCAATGCCACCAATATCGACATTTCGTTGGCTGAGCTCGAAAAAATGCATCGCCTTAAAACAGGTGCGCTAATCAAAGTTTCTACTATGCTAGGTGCACTATGCTCACAAACATGCAACATAAATGATTTTAAAATCATTAAGGAATACGGTAAGAAAATTGGACTTGCCTTTCAAATTGTCGATGATATTTTAGATGAAACTACTGACACTGATACTCTTGGCAAGCCAAGCGGCGCAGATAAAGCACTCGGTAAATCCACCTACATTTCACATCTTGGCATTGACAATGCCCGAATAGAAGCGCAGAAATTAGTTAATGACGCATTGCAGTTATTAGAACAATTAAGCGATAATACTGCCCTTCTTAAAGAGCTCGCTGAACTAGTCGTTAAGCGCGTTAACTAAACCAAAATTCGTTCCGAATGCCGAATAAACTGCTAGAAAAATACTCATTACTTGCGCAAATCAATTCGCCTGAAGATTTACGTAAACTCCCCGAAGAAAAACTTTCGGAGGCCTGCGATGAAGTGCGTGGTTTTCTCATCGATACTCTCTCTGAAATTGGCGGGCATTTTGCAGCAGGCTTGGGCACAGTCGAATTAACCACTGCATTGCACTACGTTTTCAACACCCCTGATGATCGTATTGTCTGGGATATCGGTCATCAAGCCTATCCGCACAAAATCTTAACGGGACGCCGAGATCATTTACATACCATTCGTCAAGAAGGTGGCTTATCAGGGTTTTTAAAACGTGAAGAAAGTGAATTTGACACCTTTGGAGCAGGCCATTCCAGCACATCAATCAGTGCAGCTCTAGGCATGGCTGTGGCTGCGAAACAAGCGAAATCAAACAGGCAATCTGTCGCTGTGATTGGCGATGGAGCTTTAACCGCTGGCATGGCGTATGAAGCCCTAAACAATGCAGGCGATATGGATGCCAATATGTTGGTTGTGTTAAACGACAATGAAATGTCGATTTCTCGCAACGTTGGCGCCATGTCCAATTATCTTGCCAAAGTACTCTCTGGAAAAACCTATACCAGCATGCGCGAAGGCACCAAAGTTGTGCTGCGAAGTACTCCAGTCATCAAAAACTATCTACGCCGATGGGAAGAACACGCCAAAGGCATGATTATGCCCGGCACTTTGTTTGAAGAGTTGGGCTTTTATTATATTGGCCCAATTGATGGTCATGATATCGACGCACTCGTTCAAACACTCAACAATCTCAAAGAGATTGAAGGTCCAAAATTTTTACACGTAGTCACTCAAAAAGGGAAAGGCTATAAACCTGCTGAAGACGCACCCATTGGCTACCATGCAGTATCTAAATTTGATGTCTCTTCTGGACAACAAGCATCTTCACCTAAAGCCCGCACATTCACCCATGTATTTAGCGATTGGTTGTGTGACGAAGCCACTAACAATGAAAAACTTATTGGCATCACCCCAGCCATGCGTGAAGGTTCTGGCTTGGTACGCTTCTCAGAAGAGTTTCCTGAACGCTATTATGATGTTGGCATTGCTGAACAGCATGCACTAACCTTTGCTGCAGGGATTGCTTGTGATGATTACAAACCTGTAGTTGCTATCTATTCTTCTTTTTTGCAACGCGCTTATGATCAATTAATTCATGATATCAGCATCCAAGATTTAGATGTCATGCTAGCCATCGACCGCGCAGGCATTGTGGGCGCGGATGGCGAAACTCACAATGGCGCATTCGACCTCAGCTTCATGCGTTGCATTCCTAACATTGTGATTTTCACACCTGCAGATGAAGCTGAATGCCGCAATATGTTGCACACCGCCTTTCATCATAAAGGCTTGACAGCTGTGCGATATCCTCGAGGCGCAGGTGCTGGCGCAGTTGAAAGCAAAGAGATGGAACAACTAACGATTGGCAAAGGCCGAATCGTACGTAAATGCAATAAGAAAAAGATAGCTCTTTTAAGCTTTGGCACAGTTCTAAATGAATCACTCAAAGCTGCCGAGCAACTCGATGCAACTTTGATTGATATGCGTTTTGTCAAACCACTCGACGAAGAGCTGATTAAAGAAATAGGCAACTCGCACGACTTGCTTGTAACTATTGAAGAAAATGTAGTGATGGGCGGCGCTGGTTCCGCAGTGAATGAATTCGTTCAACAGGCCAAAATACCCGCTAAATTATTAAATCTTGGGCTACCTGACCACTATATTCATCATGGTGCACAAGATACTTTATTATCTCAATTTGGGCTTGATGCCAATGGCATTGAACAATCAATTCAGGATTATTTAAAAAAATAACCTTCTCTCAGTTAGCCGCACTTTTGCATTTTATTGAATTAATGGCTTTTGCTTATCAATCAAAAAATAAACACGTGCCAACACCATCACAAAAATAAAACTGAAGATCAATCTCGCCCAGAGAACTCCTAGCAAATCAGCTCCTAACAACATCACTAGTAAAGTGTCTTCAATAATGCTGTGACATAAACACAGTAGACTCATTGCCAGAAAAATATTGCGCTTGGACACTTGACCACTTTTAGCTTGCTCAATCAGCAAAGCACCGCCAAAACTCAAACCCAAGATCATGCCAATAATAGTGATATTTGCTGCCTCCTTGCCGATTCCAAGCAATTTTAAAAAAGGAGTTAGCAACCAATGGAGCAGTTTTTCAATGCCAAAATAATCTAGTAGTCGCATAATAACAACAAGACTTGAAATCATCACAAACGCAAACAATAAGGTTTGTAATTGCACAATCAACCAACTCAGTAAACTATCATCCAACACTTCTGGTCGCCATAACACTTGATTGGGTTGTTGCAACAATGAAAACGCATCAAAACCCCAATGCAAAATAACCCCCAAAACCAATGCACCACCAATGCGCAAGCTGATGGTATAAAGCCAACCAAGACCAGCTGCCTTGGAAATAGCCGATTCCATTGGCAAGCCATGCGCAATCAAGATCATTGTTGCTAGTACCGTCATTTGCGCCACAGTCAATGGTTCAAGCAAAGCAATCGAGAAAAATACTGCCATACTGGTATATATATTCACCAAAATTGCAGCCGCCCAAACAATGCCCATTTCAGCAGGCAAGCCCACAAACTCCATCAATGGCGACAACACCAAAGACAAATAATGGCTCGCACCAAAGGCATCCAAAAGCTTCACTATAATCAACACTGGCACCATAATCTTCACCAGCGCCCAATAAACTCTCCAAACACGCATCGACAGTTTTTTGATTTCAATCATCATGCTGCTTATTTTTCCATACCATTTGTTTTAAGATAGATGCATTAAGATAAATGTACTATAAAAACGATCCAAGAATATGACTTTTGTAACAGACAGCCTTTTTCGTTAAAAATACTGGTATACGATTCGGGATTAAACTAAACAGAATAGCTATGAAACACATCTTTGTGTATGGAACTTTATTAAATGATGAGATTCTTGAGGAATTACTTAGTTTTGTGCCAGAAAAAATCAATGCGACCTTGTTTGGCTATAAGCGTGTTCAAGTAAAAGAGGCGTCTTATCCCGCAATATTTCCACAGGCTAACTGCTCAGTTGATGGCATGTTACTTCGCGGCTTAAATAATCATCATATAGATATTCTTGATAACTATGAAACTCCATATTATAAAAAAGAACAGGTAGAAATTATTTTTCCTGATGGAGAGAAAATTCATTCAGAAGCTTATGTTTACAAAGTTAAGTATTATCAACACCTCTCAGATGAACCCTGGTCTAATGATCATTTTCGATCAAAGTTCTTACATCAATAACTTAATTCTTATATGGTTTATTAATGGATCAAAACTATTTTTAATATCTAGTACAATTAACTCAGAAAACGAATTTGACTAAAGCTGATTAAAATTAGCAAGTGATGAAAATGCGACGAACTTATTTTGAAAAATTAGAATCATTACCCGATCAAACAACCTTGAATCTCAATGAGGTGATTGATAATCTAGCTTTTAATGACGATGGCTTATTGCCAGTGATCACCCAAGATGCAAAAAGCAAAGATGTGTTGATGTTCGCATGGATGAACCAAGAGTCATTAAAACTCACATTATCAACCAAAAAAGTGACTTATTGGTCTCGCAGTCGTCAAGAACTATGGATTAAAGGAGAAACTAGTGGTAACACGCAAGGACTAGTGTCTATGGCATTTGATTGCGATGGTGATGTTATTTTATGCAAAGTCAATCAAACCGGTCCCGCTTGCCACACAAGCAGACCTGACTGTTTCTATCTAGAAGTAAACGCTGAAGAAAATCAGATCACAATTCTTGGGGATGTATCTAACTGACACAGTTAGTTTTGATTAAAAATATCCAAATTCTTAACAAAGAAACTATCTTTGCAGGCATGTAAGAATAAGGTAAATTCATTGAGAAAGATAATTATTTGAATAGATTCGAGTTCTTGTTAATCACTACGATCAACCTATAAAAATCTATAGCTATTTAGAGCATATAAACTCTGAGATACACCTATAATATTCCAAATAAGAAATTCAGAATATGACAATCATTGTAAGTTTTAACGTTAATGGCATCCGTGCACGCCCTCACCAACTTGAGTTAATGCGTGATCAAATCAATCCCGATATTATTGGTCTGCAAGAAACCAAAGTGCATGATGATGAATTCCCACTCGAAATGGTGCAAAGCCTTGGTTATCACGTCGAATATTTCGGTCAAAAAGGTCATTATGGTGTAGCGTTGTTAAGCAAAGAACGACCTATTTCAGTCCAAAAAGGCTGGCCATGGGATCAAGATGATGCCCAACGTCGATTCATCCATGCCGCCTATCAAATTAACGGCGAAACGTGGCATATTCTAAACGGTTATTTTCCTCAAGGAGAAAGTGAGCACCACGAAATCAAATTTCCAGCCAAACGAAAATTCTATCAAGATCTTATGCGGTATCTGCAAGAGGAATTCTCTCCAACAGATAATGTTGTAGTCATTGGTGACATGAATATTTCTCCCGAAGACCAAGATATCGGCATTGGTGATAGTAATCGTCAACGCTGGCTCAAAAATGGTAAATGTAGCTTCCTTCCTGAAGAAAGAGAATGGTATGAAACTCTTTTAAATTGGGGGCTACAAGACACCTATCGTAAACATTACCCTGACAATTCCGAGTTATTTAGTTGGTTTGACTACCGCTCACGAGGCTTTGATGCAGAGCCTAAACGGGGACTCAGAATTGACCACATTCTAGCCACTAAATCGCTCTACCAACGATGTAATAAAGCTGGAATCAGTTATGAAATTCGCAGTTCTGAAAAACCGTCTGATCATGCGCCAATTTGGTCACATTTCAATTAGCATTCAATCATAACTAGTCTTTTAAGCTTCATTAAAGGGATACAAAAACTAAAAATTACGGTTGACAACCTATCTTAATAATTGCTCAAATTTATTTGAATAGATTTGAGCAATTACCCTCCAAAAACTGTATCAATCGCTTGTTCTAGCGTCTTAATTCCAACTGCTTTCGCTTGTTTCGTCTTTAACCCGGAAAGATTCGCATTCGGCAGAATTACCGTATCAAATCCTAATTTACCTGCTTCATTGAAACGGTCAATACCTCGTTGAACAGGCCTGACTTCGCCTGTGAGTCCAACTTCGCCAAAGACGGCAAGGCGTTCTGAAATGGCTTGATTTTTAAAGCTGGATAGCACAGCCATGAGAATAGCTAAATCCGCGGCAGGTTCGGAGACTTTGACGCCGCCAATTACATTCACGAACACATCTTGATCTGAGAGTGAATATCCCGCATGGCGGCTTAACACCGCCAGCAACATAGCAAGTCGTTGTTGATCCAACCCTACAGTGACTCTGCGCGGATTTGCACCCATGCTTTGTGAAACCAATGCTTGCACTTCCACCAAGAGCGGCCTTGTGCCTTCTTGAGTAACTAAAATGACGCTGCCAACCAAATTTTCAGCTTCACGCTTGATAAACATGGCGGATGGATTGGTTACTTCTTTTAAACCAACATCTGTCATAGCAAAGACGCCAATCTCATTGACTGCACCAAAGCGGTTTTTGATAGCTCGCACCAAACGAAAACTCGTGGAACGATCACCCTCAAAATACAGTACTGTGTCAACCATGTGTTCCAACACTCGCGGGCCAGCGATATTACCCTCTTTGGTAACATGGCCGACCAAGATCACTATTGTGTTTGTTTCTTTAGCAAAGCGCACTAACAGGCTTGCAGTCTCTCTGACCTGCGCAACACTGCCCGGCACGGATTGCAATGATTCGGTATAGAGCGTTTGAATGGAATCAACCACCAAGACTTGCGGTTTTTGTTGCTGGGCAATAGAGAGCAGACTTTCGATGCAATTATCTGCCAACAATTCTAGTTGACTATTTTCTTTGCCTAACCGTTTAGCACGCATGGCAACTTGTTGGGTGGACTCCTCACCCGTGACATACAAAGTTTGCAATGATTGGCTTAAATCACTCATACATTGCAACAATAACGTAGATTTACCAATGCCAGGATCACCACCCAACAGTACAATCGAACCAGGTACTAAACCTCCACCCAAAACACGATCTAATTCATTCACGCCTACTTGAAAGCGTGAAATAGAATCAACCTTAACCTTATTTATCGGTGTGACCGCTGTTTTAGGCGCAAAGCCTGAAAATCGACTGGCCGATTTTGGATTTAACGAACTAGCTTTTTCCAGGACTGATTCCGTTAAGGTATTCCATTGGCCGCACTCTTTGCATTGCCCAGACCATTGCGACGCTTGCGCGCCACAAGCTTCACAAGTGAATACAGTCTTAATTTTTGCCATATTTGTTCCTTTTATGCGTTCAAGTAGATTCTTTCTACGCGTTGAGTAATATTGCAAAGTAATTCATATCCAATCGTTCCTGCGGAATGTGCAATTTCATCAACAGAAATATTCTTGCCCCAAAGTTCCACTTCAGAGCCTATATTTGCATTGATGTTAGTGATATCAACCACAATTAAATCCATTGATACTCTGCCCAAAATTTGAGTTCTTTGCCCATCAATTTGCACAGGTGTATTGACTTGAATGACTCTAGGATAACCATCACCATAACCACAGGCAATGACCGCAACTTTAGTGTCTGACTCTGCTACCCATGTACTGCCATAGCCAATCGATTGTCCTTTATGCACTTTTCGGATCGAAATCACATGGCTTTTGAAACTCATCACTGGTTGCAAATCCAAATCAATCGCAGTTTTGTCGGCTAATAGTCCAAAAGGGGAAGAACCATAAAGCATGATCCCCGGCCTGATCCAGTCATAATCAATGCCTATTTTACTTAATATGCTTGCCGAATTTGCCAAACTCCACTGCCAAGCTTTAGCACTGTATTTCTGACGTAATCGTTCAAAATTTTCTAATTGCTTTTGGTTTAAACTGTGCCCAGGCACATCTGCATTAGCAAAGTGTGAAATCACCCCGCGAATGCTTATATGTTGGCTAGCCTCAAGCTCGGCTAGACTCGCTTCAAACTCAGCAACTGTTAGCCCTAAACGTGACATACCTGTGTCGACTTTAAGCCAAATTTGAACGCTCGAATTTTGTTCGCCCAGAGAATGTGCAGCATTCAACAATATTTCGATTTGCCGATTATCATAGACCACTAAAGTTACATGATGTTTTACAGCTAGCCCAACTTCAGCTTCGGTGTAAAAACCTGACAACACTGTGATCGATTTATCCACGCATTCTGGTGCACCTTGACGAATTGTTAAAACATCATCCATACTCGCCACAGCAAACTCATCAACGACTTCATTTAGCGCTTTGGCAGTTTCTAAAATACCATGCCCATATGCATTAGCTTTGATTGCCGACATGATATTTGCGCCATTTGCCAGTTGTTTTGCTATCGAAGTATTATGACGCAACGCGGCTAAATCGATTTCAATTCTGACACGACGAAGTTTTTGCATTTAAATTTCTGACAATTAATGTGGAGTAGAGCTTGACGGAGCTGTGATTGGCACTGAGCCATCGTGGGCAGAAAAGTTTTCAAATCGCGTATATTCACCCAAGAACTTAAGCGCGACTGTTCCAAGTGGGCCATTACGCTGCTTGCCAATAATCACTTCGGCTTTGCCTTTATTATCTTCTTGGTCTTTGTTATAGACTTCATCGCGATAGACAAACAAAATTAAATCAGCATCTTGTTCAATCGCTCCTGATTCCCGCAAATCAGACATTATTGGACGTTTATCTGGGCGTTGTTCCAAACCTCGATTGAGTTGTGATAAGACAATAACCGGAACATCCAACTCAATAGCTAAACCTTTCAAGCCACGAGTGATGCCTGAAATTTCAGCTACCCGATTTTCGCTGTTGCCATCGCCTTGCATAAGTTGCAAATAATCCACCACAATCAGCCCTAGTCCATTTTCATATTGAGTGGCTAAACGGCGCGCTTTGCTGCGCATATCGAGCACTGACATGCCTGGTGTGTCATCAACATGGATTGGCTTATCTTGCAGCATCATCATGGTGCCGGTGAGTTTGTTCCAATCGGATTGTTGCAATTGACCTGTACGCAATTTACGCGAATTAATTCGACTGAGTGACGACAGCATACGTGTGGCAATTTGCACTGAAGGCATTTCTAAACTAAAAATAGCTGCCGCGGAGCCTTTGGTCATAACGGCGTTCTCAACAATGTTCATTGATAAGGTCGTTTTACCCATAGACGGTCTGCCGGCAACCACCACTAATTCACCGCCATGCAGTCCAGTAGTAAGTTCATCTAGCTTGTTAAAACCCGTTGGAACGCCTGTAATTAGTTCTTGAGATTCAAATAATTCTTCAATTTTTTCTACGGATTTCGCTAACAAGCTATCAATCTTCTCAAAGCCGTCATCATTTTTGCCTTCTTGATTTTTGATTTCCAAAATACGCTGTTCAGCAAAATCTAATACCGTGTCACACTTATCGCCATCTGGGTGGTAGGCTTTTTCAATAATATCATTTGAGGTTTCTATCAAACGCCTGAGAATGGCATTTTCACGAACAATCTTGGCATAAGAAACAACATTTCCAGAATTGGGAGTGTTTTTCGCCAATGAACTGAGATACGCCAATCCACCAATTTCTTTAAGCTTGCCGCTTTTCTCCAACTCTTCAGAAACAGTAATGACATCAATCGCATCATCACGTTGCGACAATGACTGAATAGCTATATAGATTTTTTGATGATCTGAACGATAAAAATCTCGACCTTCAATCTCGGATTCCACGTCATCAATAATGTGGCTATCAAGCATCAAAGAACCAAGTAATGACTGCTCGGCATCAATAGCTTGAGGTGGCAATGTAATATTATCGTTCAATGTAAACCCAAGTGTTACTTCCTAAAAGTGAAAAAATGCGAATTTTATTTTAAAATTTTTGCTAAATTGCATTAATTTAAACAGCAAAAAAGAGCAGTCAATCTTATAGCACTCACTCTGGACATTCAATATTGATAGACTCAGATTCATGAAAGAACACATAAAAAAAGCGAGGCTAATGCCTCGCTTTTTTTGAATGCCTATGAAGTCTATTTTCAGCAGTACTTATTCAGCAATGATGTTAACCATCACTTTGAAAACAACTTCAGAGTGAACAGCAATTTCGACTTCATGTTCACCAACTTCTTTCAAAGGACCTTCAGGTAAACGAACTTCAGACTTATTTAATTCTAAACCTTTTGCAGTGAAAGCATCCGAGATTTCAAAAACACCCACTGAACCAAATAGCTTACCTTCTTCACTAGCACGAGAAGCAATTTCAAGAACTTGACCTTCAAATTCTTTGGAACGCGCTTGAGCTGCTTGCAATTTATCAGCTGATAACTTCTCAAGCTCAGCACGTCGCTGTTCAAATTTAGCAATATTATCTTCAGTTGCAATGGTTGCCTTACCTTGCGGAACAAGATAGTTGCGTGCAAAGCCTGCTTTAACATTAACTAAATCACCTAATTTGCCAACATTGGCGACATTTTCTAACAATATAACTTGCATGATAGTCTCCTATGATTTGTGGCCATCAGTATATGGCAACAATGCTAAGAAACGAGCGCGCTTGATCGCTGTCGTCAATTGACGCTGAAAACGTGCTTTAGTGCCAGTATTACGACTAGAAATGATTTTGCCTGATTCAGAAACATACTCTTTCAAGGTGGCAAGATCTTTATAATCAATTTCAGTTACACCAGCTGCAGTGAACTTACAGTAACGTGCGCGAGTGAAACGACGAAAATTACTAGAACGGCGTTTACCTTTTTGTTGTTTACGAGCCATTATTCTTCCTCCTCAGATGATGCTTCGGCAACACGCGCTGCTTCGCGCTCTGATTCACGTTGGCGCTCATCTTCAACAGATGCCAACATAACCGATTTTTCTGTGATTGCTGATTTCATTTTCAATGTCATGCTACGGATAATGGCATCATTGAAACGGAATAAATTCTCAATTTCTTGAAGTGTGTCTTGATCAACTTCAACGTTCATCAAAACATAGTGTGCTTTGTGAACTTTATCGATTGTGTATGCTAAACGACGGCGGCCCCAATCTTCAACGCGGTGAACAACACCTTTAGCATCTTCAACAACTTTTGTGTAGCGCTCAATCATCGCGCCAACTTGGTCGCCTTGGTCCGGATGAACCAAATATATAATTTCAAAATGTCTCATAATTCTCTCTTTAAAATGTCCTTTCGGAATACAGTTTTCCGCACACACACTGTCGAGAAAACATTTGTGCATACAGTAAAACAAGGAGTTCGTGCTCTAGAAATGAAAATCATCTTTTACACTTACATTCACCACGCTTAAACGTGGAGCGCGGATTTTACATTAAAACCAAATAAAAACAATGCTTAGAAAAAGATTTATTGCACGTAAAGCTGCGTCAACTTCGTTAAAATCAACTAGTACAACATCTCAATCAATAAAACATCATTATGTATATCAACTTCCAAGAGCTTTCTGCAAACCAAGTGTATTTCACTTTAATTCAAACCATCATTCCTCGCCCGATTGCTTGGGTGTTGTCTGAAAATGAATCTGGAAATTACAACCTTGCGCCATTTTCATATTTCACAGCAGTTGCCAGTGACCCTGCTCTTCTGATGTTTTCTATTGGCAAAAAGCTCGATGATGGCAACAAAGATACGCTGCAAAACATTCGCAATCGCAAAGACTTTGTTTTGCACATTGCTCACACCGACTTAGTAAATGAACTCAACTTAAGCGCCGCCAATCTAGATTATGGCGATTCAGAAGTTGACCACATTGGTCTGCAGACAACGCCAATGCCAAACAGCCAACTACCTCGTATCAAAGATGCCAAAATTGCGTTTGCTTGTTCATTGTTTGAAATTAAAGAAATTGGCAATAAGCCAATGTCACTGGTATTTGGCGAAGTGCATAACGCTTTTATATGTGACAGCATTGCCAAACAAGATGATACACGCTTAACTGTTGATGCCGACCAGCTGAATCCCCTCGCTAGACTGGGCGGTAATAACTACGCTTCTATTTCACCCTCTTTTACAGTCAAACGGCCAAAGTAATAATTAAACAACCACTTATAAAAGAAAACACATACAAACTAATACTTCAATAAATATATAGCTTTAGCCATTTCAGCCCTAAAGCTTATACAAAGTCACTTTTTTTCAGAATCTGTTTATTGTGGCTCAAAAAGTTTCGGTGAAATTTCTGAATTTTTTGACGTATTCTCTGACTCTTCGTTTTCAGAAGCCTGTGGTTGATCTAGACTATTATTCACTTGTTCCAACGTTTTCAACAAACTGGATAAAATAGTGCTGCCCAGCTCTTTTGCTTCTGGGTTTTGCGCTTTCATATTTTCAGAAAACTTCTCTAATTCTTCAACAACAGCCTGACCGCTTTTCGAAAATTCATTTAATACTGGAGCAAGTTCAGTACCGAGTTGTTCAATGGCTTCAGCCGCTTTTTGCTCAGTAATGCCTAAGTCTTTTGTCACTCTTTTAGCTTCATCAGCTAGCACCTGCGCTGCACCTTGCACTTCTTGACCTAATTGTTTCGCCGCTGCTTGCACAGCCTCTTTGTCTTGTTGAAATTTATCGCCATTCAAATAGCGCTGAAACGCATCAACATATTCTGACAAGCTGTCTTTTCCAGTAGTTAGAGAATCACCAACCATCCAAGCACCTAGCTGAAACATCGAGTTCAAACCTTGAAGTTCTGCGCCATTTTGAATCAATTCAGTTTCGCCCTGCTTGTTATAAACTTCAATCGGTGCCTCAGCTTTCAAACGATTCACCACAATTGCAGCATTTTTCTTAATTGAACTTTCACCTTGATTAGTAAGCTCAAGAGTTAATTTAGTTTTTCCAGCTTGTTGATCAACATCAATCACTTCTGCAACTGGTATACCTGACAAATAAACAGAGTCTCCTGATTGAATATCTTTAGTAGAATTTAATGTAGTCGTTACTTGCATTTCAGAACTACAAGCAACCAAAAACGTAGTGATTAACAAAATTATAAATGCACGCATAGACTTCTCCTTTGTTTGAAGAATATAAATTTATATCAGGTTTAAAAAAAATAAGCCAAGCTTAGTTGTAAAAAATCATCTTCCCTCTGTGATGCCAAAAAACCATCTTCCTCGATGTTAGAAAACGTATTGCCACGTAGAGACAGTTTAAAAGACTCTCCTATTCGGCGCGAACCCTCAACAGAACATAGGGTGCCATCCACACTACAGCCAATCAAAAGGTCGGTACTTTGCTCATCATTCAATGCTAACCGAGCGCCAACAAAGGTTAAATCATCGCTAAAAGATTGTTCCCCGCGACTGTCAAAAGAATGTTCGACCACTATTCCTATATCCGCGCCCGCCAAATCAAAAAAAGTATATTCAAGACCAGCAATTACTGCCTGAAAATTTTCAGTCGGAAAGACCTCAGCGGCTGAACGATCTATTGCTTCCAGCTTCCATAACCAAGCACCTGAAGTTGCTTGAGCATCAATTCCAAACTGTTCGATTTGCACATAATTTGGAACTAACGCAGCATTATCCTCCGTTAAAGTGAACACTGGATCTCGACCCGTGCCATTAAAATAACTTAAGCCAACGTCAAATATACTAATGTTATGCGACCAACGTACAGCATAATCAATATGATTTTCTTCATCATCTGACTCAAACTCAGCTAGATCTGTATCAACAAAAGGCTGAGTTCTTAACCTGCCATTTGGGCCAGCAAAAGTTCGTTCTCTAAAAAATGGCAGCACAAAAAAATCAAATACACCTACATTTGTTGAGCGCGACAAACTAATCAATGGTTGTCCTAATTTGGTCTCTGTATCAAGGTCGTCAACTAAATCAGTTTGATTGATAATATCGACTAAATGTTGAGTCTCAGCCACCCCCCAAAATACTTTACCAATACCTAACTTCAGCTCCCAATCTTGATAAGCATAAGACCATGAGAGTTCAGTAATATCGATCAAATTACGTTCTTCATCATTTTCGTCATAACGCACTATGCCGCGAAAGTCGAATAGTGAATTACCCGTAACCGTAGACCAAATAGGCCGGTAAATAATTGCTGCCGCATTTCGACCTTGCTCTTCAAATTGAGGTGCATTTGGGAAATAACGCAATTCTAGTTCCAACTCATGATTCCACTCAGCCAACACGGGGAATGCGAATAAAAGTGAACATGCTAGAATTGCTATAAGTCTAGTCATCAGGCAAATATAACAACTAGTTTACCGAACTCGTTTTAAAGCTGTTTGTGAGAAATCCGAATCTTTTAGACCTAACTTAAATTCATAGCCTTCCCATACTAAATCCGTCGACTTGCCATTCTGGTGGTTTTGCATTTGCATTTTCCCTGCACGCCAAAACTTATCTAGATATTGCTGATAATCGCTGAACTCTAATGTTTTTAATAAGGCATTTTTTCTATCGTAAAACTCTGTTTTAATTGGATAATAATGTTCTTTATCAATCCATGTCAGTCTACGAACATAACCTGATTTTGCATAAGTCGGCGTTTGTTCAAGTTTGAACGTGGCACGACCCGCAACTGTTTCTTCCCCGACAAACTTATGAATATATTTGCCCACTTCTTGAGAGCTTAAGTCTTCATAAGAAAACTCACTACCCATAAATGGGCCCGATTTATTGGCAGAAGAAATGCGTTTAATTCGCTTAACTGCTGGTAAATATAGCCATTGATCATCAGCTTCAGTAACATGGGTATGACTTAGAAAAGTCGTTCCACGCACATCCGCAGGTCTATCAAAAATGCTAATCGATTTATCGCCATCATTTTGCACTTCGAGGTTTTTTATTCGGATTTCTCGAGCACTTTCTTTGCCTGCTTTATTGCGCAATACCATCTTCATCTTGGCTTGAGAGTCGCCCCATCCCGTGTCTCTGAGATCAGATTCATTAGCAATGCGTAAACCTTTTTCTTCTGGAGTTTGAGCTTGAACAAAACTCGCTGTTAAAACACTGACAATACAACTAAAAACAACGATCGGTTTTAAAAATTTCTTTTGCCCAGCCTTTTGATTTGTTACTTGCATTATTCCACCTGAAGTCTTTTGTCGATTAATCTTACTTTTGAATTCGTTTTTTTAATAACTCTGGATCATCAATGAATGGGTTGCGATTACCTTGAATTTTTTCAATTTTATCATTTCGCCAGCGCTCTTCTTTTGAAGGTGGGTCTTCAAAATGCCATTTCAATAAAATATCCGCTTGTTTTTTAAATAAGACTAGTTCGTCATACTGATGTTCCATATAAAACATAGCTCTCGCCACGTCACCGCGAACCTCTTGGCGCGGTTCTGCTACACGATCTTTTTTACTCACTTCAAAATCACAGTGCTTACCAAAACGACGATCTTCACCTTTGATAGTCCCAAAACGATAAGCTTGTCTTGCATAATTCAGTTTAGCCAAAGCTGGATATAAATTATGTAAATCCCCTTCTATTCGATTGAAAAATTCACTATTTTGACGGCATTCATCACGTGTTCCACATTTAAGGCTATTCTTAACCCAAGCCATTGGAAAAACATGCTCAACATTCACTTCTTTGTCTTTAGCGTGAGCAATATTAGCGTGGCAATACAATGTGTGCCCTTTAGGATAGATCTCTTCCCAAAACACCTGTTTAGCTTCTTGATAATTTTCTATCGCATTAACCTTTATTCCAGATAAAACAATAACTATTAATGCTGCGACAAGCACAGCAGCATTCATAAGATAACGACGCATTTCAGATTCTCAAATCCGCTATTGGCAGTTTAGATTCATTGCAAATTATGACGAACTTTCACCAGTGTTAACGCCATGACCTGCGTACATTGATTCAACTTCAGCTGAGAATTTTTCCAACACTTTAGGACGTTTCACCTTCAGAGTTGGAGTAATCAAACCTTCCTCAACTGTCCACTCTTCTTCAATAGCAACCACCTTGCGAATTTTAGCATAACCAGGAAACTCTTGGACGCGATCTGCCACTCTTTCAAGCAATAGAGTTTGTAACCGGCTACTGGATAAATTTGCTGGATTAAAACGCTGTTCTCTTTGTAACTTTTGCCATTCTTCAGGATTTAGCACTAATAAAGCCGACAAAAAAGGCTTACCTTCACCAACCACCATCACTTGTTCAAACAAATTATCTTTACTGATGGCAACCTCCATATCAGCTGGTGGAACTTTCTCACCATTTGCTAATACTAAAATATCTTTCAAGCGCCCAACAATTCGTAAAAAACCTTGGTCATCAAGTGCCGCCTGATCGCCCGTATGTAGCCAACCATCAGAACTGACTACTTCTTTAGTTGCTTTCGAGTTTTTCCAATAACCTTGCATCACATTGTCGCCATAAACTAGCAATTCTTGCTCATCGCTAATAGCAACATCCACTCCACGCAAAGGCAAACCAATACTATCAGGTTTATTGCTTTCAGGGGTATTAACACTGATAACTGGACTACTTTCGGTCAATCCATAACCTTGTAATAATAGAACGCCTAGACTGATAAATGTTTTAGCGACAGCTGGGGATAATGGCGCACCACCCACAACCGAGAAACGCAAATTGCCGCCGAGCTTTTCACGTATTTTCTTGCCCACCAGAACATCAAGGACTGGTTGCAACAGCAACTTCGGGTGCCAAGTTTCGCGCCCTTGTTCATATTCAAATCGATGCCAACCTGCATCCATTGCAGCATAAAATAATTTTTTCTTGATACCTGACGATTCAGCAACACCTTGAAAAATTTTATTATTCACTCGTTCAAAGATCCTTGGTACAGCAATCATCACCGAAGGCTTGGCAATCAACAAATCATCCACTAATTGAGGAATACTACGATTATAGTATGTCTGTACACCGCTCATCATCCCAGCATAATAGCCAATGGTTCGCTCAAAGGTATGCGACAACGGCAAAAACGACAAAATGGTGTCTGTAGGTACAAGCGGCACACTTCTCATGCCTGCATATGCATTATGCAACATATTTTTATGAGATAGCATCACACCTTTTGGCTTGCCCGTAGTTCCAGAAGTGTACACAATTGATGCTAAATCATCAGGCTCAGCTAAACCTCGCTCCAAATGTTCGCCCACTTCAGGCAGCCATGAGTTTACATGTTGAATTCGTTTATTCTCTTTTTCAATCAATGACTTCTGACATACGATGACATGATTAATATTGCTTAGCTTGGTCGTTCCTTCACCATCAGCATCTCGAATCTCTTCCCAGTCATCTTCTGAATCTAAAAACAAGAGTTTTGAACCAGAATTAGCCAGAACATAATTCACATTATCTGCTCTATCAGCACAATATAACGGCACAACTACTAAACCTAAACGCAAGGCGGCTTGATCACAGATCACCCAATCAATGCCATTTTTTAATCGAATAGCAACTCGATCACCTTTTTCAAGCCCAGAGGATTGCAGAGCAACTTGCCAACGTTCAACTTGAGCAGCTATGTCTGCCCATGAATAATTCAGCCAATCATCAAATTTCTCATCATATTCAGTATAAGCTACTTTGTTTGCAGAACGTCTAACACGTTCACGAAACATTTCATCGAGAGTTTGAGCATCACTTGGATTAATAATATCGACATCCGTGCGACCAGTAATTCCATCAGGCGGATAAATTTTGGCGTGATTTTCGGGCATTGACTACTCCTCTATTTTTATTTTCATTATTTGTAACAAATAATTTTGTAATCTCAAACCATCTTAAGCAATTAGTCTATATTCACAATTGTAAAAACAACTTTATAACCAAAAAACTTCTATAAAGCTATGCATGCAAATCTACTGCAAGCATAGCCTCACTGATAAGTTATTTTTTATATTTAATTTGTTGTTTACCCGGCTTGAAGTCATCAACCTGAATAACTGCCATTACCGCTTTATCAGCAGCGATTAAAATTTTCTTCTCTTCCGCGTCGATATGCTCTTCTTTCACTAATTGAGTTAACCATTTTGCATACTCAATGCGCTCTGGTTGGCGAATACCTGCTTGACGCAAACGCGCACGAATTGGCTTCGCTGCTGAAGCTTTATTATACGCATCATCCATCCGACCCGTTTGATCTTTCGGGTCCTCGCTTAGGAATATCGCAGAGGTTAAACGATCTCGCGCCGGCCCTTGATCAACAACCGCTCGAGCTACTTTACGATTCAAACTATCACTTGGCAAACGGTGACGACGACCTAATGGGAAAATAATAGGTCGTAACAACGTTCCAATCGCTGGCACTGGAAAATTTCGCAAAATTCCATCAAGCGCCATTTGCGTTTGATAAATGCTGTATTGACAAGCCCATTCTACCAATGGTTTATCTTCAGGGTTCTTGCCTTGATCAATATAGTACTTCAGCGATGAAGTTGCTAAGAACATATAGGATAAGGCATCAGCAAATCGCCCTGACAACGATTCTTTTCGCTTCAATGCTCCGCCTAACAACATCAAGGTCAAATCAGACAAAAATGAGAATGCGGCACTATATCGCGCCACAAAACGATAATACTTATTCATCTCACCCTGACCTGGGTTTGGCGCTAGATAACTTTTACTCAAACCCAAAGTGAATGAACGCAAAGCATTTCGAGTTGCATAGCCAACATGACCGTATAACGCCTTATCAAACATTTCTAGAGCTACATCTTGATTTTCTTCAGTTGCGGCTGCAACTTCTTTTAACAAAAATGGATGACAACGAATCGCGCCTTGACCAAAAATAATCAAAGAACGAGTCAGGATATTTGCTCCTTCTACTGTAATCGCAATCGGCATTTGTTGATAAGCACGAGCCAAGTAGTTGTTTGGTCCCATACAAATACCACGACCACCATGAATATCCATCGCATCATCAACCACTTGACGACCACCTTCAGTCAGATAATATTTTGCGATTGCAGACACAATAGCCGGCTGCTCCCCAATAGCAAGGCCAGCTACTGTCATTAAACGAGCTGATTCCATCATATAGGTCAAACCACCCATACGCGCAATGACTTCTTCAACACCTTCAAAACGCGCAATAGGCACATTAAACTGTTCGCGAATCATTGAATATGCGCCAGTCATGCGCAATGCCATTTGCGCAGATGCAACACCCGTTGCTGGCAATGAAATACCACGCCCAGCTGACAGACAGCCCATCAACATTCGCCAGCCACGCCCGACACCTTCTTCATTGCCAATAATCCAATCCATTGGGATAAACACATCTTCACCCCAATTTGGCCCATTTTGAAAAGCTCCATTCAATGGATAATGACGATTTCCAATACTCACCCCTTCGGTATCCGTAGGCACCAAGGCGCAAGTAATACCCAGTTCTTCTTCGCCACCTAATAAGCCATCGGGATCATACGCTTTGAAAGCCAGACCAAGCAATGTAGCGACTGGGCCAAGTGTGATGTAACGTTTTGACCAGCTAGTCTTAAAACCAATGACTTCTTTACCTTTATATTCTCCTTTGCAGACAATACCAGCATCAGGAATTGCACCGGCATCAGAACCGGCAACTGGGCTTGTTAGCGCAAAGCATGGAATTTCTCGACCATCTGCCAAACGCGGCAAATAATAGTCCTTTTGCTCCTCAGTGCCATAATGCATCAAGAGTTCAGCCGGACCCAATGAGTTTGGCACCATCACTGTGACGCCAACCGAACCACTGCGTGAACAAACTTTAGTGACGATGGCAGAGTTAGCAATTGGCGAAAACCCCAGACCACCGTATTCTTCCGGAATATTCACGGCAAAAAACTTTTCATCTAGCAAATAAGACCAGACCTTTTCTGGCAAATCATTTAAATCATGCGTGATTTGCCAATCATCAATCAGCTTACAAACGGTTTCAGCTTGGTTGTCCATGAAAGCTTGTTCTTTCTCAGTCAATTCAGGCTTAGGGATGTCATGTAATTTATTCCAGTTCGGCTCTCCACGAAACAACTCTGCTTCCCACCAGACCGTACCTGCATCAATAGCTTCTTGTTCTGTCTGCGAAATTGGAGGTAGCACTTTCCGGGTATATTCCAACATTGGCTTGGATATAATACTTTTGCGTAAAACTGGAACATTCAATAACACCATCGGAATAAACGCCAACCATGCAATAACTGTCAACCAACCTGGCCATGCACCACTCAATGTAGCCATCAATAAAAATGCACCAATCACAATAGTCCAAATCAAAAAATTTGCTTTAATTCGGGTGATTGCAATCAATAGTGCAACTAAAATAATTAAACTAATCATGGCTTTCTCCAACAGGAAATTATTATTATTTATCCATCTCAATGACATTCACTATTGAACAGGATGAATTACTAACCTTAATACACTATACCATTACTTAAATGTCTTTTAGATTAGAAAGTCTTAACGAACGTATCATTTCAGGATTTTCCTACAAAATTTATTACTTATATATTTAAATAGCGTTCCTAAATATACTTTTTACAACTTTAAAATACACGCTTTCACCTAAAAAATACTCTTTCTCTATAACAAAAAAACTGGAACAAATACTAACTTAAAAAGTTCAGTTCAATATGTTAAAGTCTTGCACGCAATAATGTTAGTGTTTCACTTAAGCTGTAACATTAACTCCTCCCTTTATAACAACATTTGAGAGACATCATGCGTTTGATTTTATTAGGTGGCCCTGGTGCAGGCAAAGGCACACAAGCAAACTTCATTACTGAAAAGTTTGGCATCCCACAAATTTCAACGGGTGATATGCTGCGTGCTGCTGTTAAAGCAGGCACACCAATGGGATTGGAAGCAAAAAAAATCATGGACGCTGGTGGTTTAGTTTCGGATGAGATCATCATCGGCATTGTTAAGGATCGCTTAGCCGAAGACGATTGCCAAGCTGGCTATCTACTTGACGGTTTCCCCCGAACTTTAGCCCAAGCGGATGCCATGAAAGATAATAATATTGACATCGACTATGTGGTCGAAATATCAGTTGATGATGCCGAAATCATTAAACGTATGAGTGGTCGCCGTGTGCACTTATCATCCGGTCGAACTTATCACGTGATTTATAACCCGCCCAAACAAGAAGGAATTGACGATGTCAGTGGTGAAGCTTTAATTCAGCGTGAAGATGATCAAGAAGAAACTGTCAAAAAACGTTTAGATATATACCACGAACAAACTGAGCCATTGATCGATTATTACTCCGACTGGTCAACTCGAAATGAAGCTAAATCACCTAAATACATTAAAATAAATGGTATTGGAAAAGTCGAAGAAATCAAAGAATCTATTTTTTCTGGGCTAGTTTAAACTTTTCGTAGAACACATTAAAGCCCTGTCAACAAAACTACTGACAGGGCTTTTTTATGCCTTTTAGATTTGCTTTAATGCTGCAATTACCTCAGCTGGTTCGTGTCTATGGCTATCAAAAACGAAGCCCTAAGGCTCTGCTTGCTAGCGTAAAATAAGGCTTGCAATGGCTACCTTGGGATGAATAAATTTCAAATAAAGTATCGAAAAAACATCAACACCCCAAGAACAGGAATCTAAAACATCATCATTTATCCAGTTTTTAAAGCACTTTTAAAAACTGGATAATGTCACCAGATTCATATAGCCATTTTTCTTCTCCAGCTTTTTCAACTAACAAGCATGGCACTTGAGTTTTGCCACCGCCTTTCTTCAAAGCAGAAGAATGCTCACGGCTTCCAGTGTCGCGCAAGTCGACATCCACAGACATCTTCTTTATTGTATTTAATACACGAATACAAAAAGGACACCATGGCGAATAATATAGACTTAATTTCATAATGTTTACTCAAAAAACTAATAGTAGAGTCAATGCTGTTTCTAAAATAGTCGTGTTAAATTAATTAACCTTCAACAATTCAACTTCAAAAATTAAAGTTTGATCTGGACCAATAGATGGAGGAGCTTGTTTACCATAAGCCAATGCCGCAGGAATAAATAAAATGCTCTTGCCACCCTCTTTCATCAACATCATACCTTCACGAAAACCAGGGATCACATTGCCAATAGGAAAGGTAGCTGGTTGACCACGATCATAAGAACTATCAAACGTATCGCCATTAATTAGTGTGCCTTTATAATGAACTTCAACTTCACTTTGGTCAGTAGGGCTTGCACCTTCACCTTCAGCCACCACTTTATATTGCAGGCCACTATCCGTCGTAATGACACCTTCTTTATTTTTATTTTCTTCCAAAAAAGCTGTACTCTGTTTAGCACTCTCTTCGGCTTCAGCGGTCGCTTGTTCCTGTATACGAGTCTGGAAAGCTGTGATCGCCTCGACAACTTGCTCTTCAGTCATAGATGCTTCTTTTCCATCATTAACTGTTTCTTGAATCGCAAGAATAGCCGCTTCAATATCAACATCTTTAAGCAGGTCATTATCTTTTAATGTTCGCGCAAACTGATAGCCGATTGCATAACTGAATTTAGCCTTATCAGTAGACAAGTCTACTGCAGGCGCTTCTACTGCAGGCACTTCAACCTTTTTGACTTGATCTATAACTTGCTCTTTTTCATTACATGCAGCGACCATAACCATGAGGCCTGATAGCATAACTAAGCTGATTTTCTTCATTAGAAGACTCCTAATTTATAATTTAATGTTAATTCGTTTTGTTTATTTCAAGAGCTTGCTTAGATTCAACCTCTTTACTTAGACCCGATATTAGTTCATCTACTGTCAAAATAGTTTGCGCTTTACTACCAAAGCGTCTGACTGCAACCATTTTTTCCTCTGCTTCACGTTTGCCTAAACATAAAATCACAGGCACTTTTTGCAAACTATGTTCGCGCACTTTATAAGAAATCTTTTCATTGCGAAGGTCTGTTTCAACGCGAAAACCCTCTGCCTTAAGTTGTTCTGACACCTCATTGGCATAATCATTCGCATCAGAAATAATTGACGCAATCACTATCTGAGTTGGCGTTAACCACAACGGCAAGGCTCCCGCATGCTGTTCAATTAGAATTCCGATAAACCTTTCCAGAGAACCAAATAATGCTCTGTGTAACATAACCGGACGTTTTTTATCATTTTCTTCACTCACATATGAAATATCAAAACGTTCCGGCAAATTCATATCCACCTGCAAGGTGCCACATTGCCAATCTCGACCAATCGCATCACGCAATACGAATTCAAGTTTTGGTCCATAGAATGCACCCTCACCAGGATATAAAACAAAGTCTAAACCCATACTATCAAGTGCACCTTGAAGCGCACCTTCCAACTTATCCCAGACTTCATCAGAACCAATTCGCTTATCTGGGCGAGTTGATAATTTAATCACGATATTTTCAAAACCGAAATCTTTATAAATATCCAGCACTAATGCAACAACTTCTTCACACTCAGCTTGCATCTGGTCTTCAGTACAGTAAATATGCGCATCATCCTGAGTAAAGTGCCTAACGCGCATTAAGCCATGTAAAGCACCTGAAGGTTCATAACGATGCACTTTTCCAAACTCAGCCATACGTAATGGTAAATCTCGATAACTCTTTAACCCTTGATCAAACATCAATACTGAGCCTGGGCAATTCATTGGCTTCAATGCAAACACACGTTCATCTTCAGTTTGCGTAGTAAACATATTTTCGCGGTAATTCTGCCAATGACCTGATGTTTTCCAAAGAGCACGATCCATTACATCTGGAGTATTCACTTCTACATAGCCTGCCTGATTTGTGCGTTCACGCATATAACTTAACAGCTGCAGGAATAATGTCCACCCTTTAGGATGCCAAAACACTGAGCCTGGCGCGTCTTCATGAAAATGAAATAGATTTTGCTGGCGACCTAATTTACGATGATCACGCTTTTCAGCTTCTTCTATACGTTTTAGATATTGCTTGAGTTGTTTCTTGTCGGCCCAAGCTGTGCCATAAATACGCTGAAGCATTTGATTATTAGAATCACCGCGCCAATAAGCCCCCGCCAATTTAGTTAGCTTAAAACCATTGCCCAAAGCTTTGGTCGACGGCAAATGTGGACCGCGGCACAAGTCTAAAAATTCGCCCTGCTTATAAACAGTCAAAGTTTCATCTGCTGGCAAATCCGCAATAATTTCGGCTTTATATTCTTCGCCAATGCCTTTGAAATAATCTACAGCTGCATCACGCTCCCAAACCAGACGCTCAATCTTTTCATCGCGTTTCACAATCTCATGCATACGCGCTTCAATTTTTTCTATATCTTCCGGTGTAAAGGCTTCCTCACGGGCAAAGTCATAATAAAAACCATTCTCAATGGCTGGACCAATAGTCACTTGTGTTTCTGGATAAAGTTCTTTCACCGCTTCTGCCATGACATGCGCCGCATCATGACGCAGAATTTCTAAGGCTTCTTCACTATTACGGGTAATCAATTCAACATCAGCATTGGTATCAATTTCACGGGTCATATCCCATTGCTCACCATTAACAACAATCGCCAAGGAATTACGTTGCAAGCCTTCACTAATAGCACCCGCAATATCCATCCCAGTTGGGGCTGAATCATAACTTTGCACTGCGCCATCGGGTAATGTAATTTGAATAGTCATGAAATTAGAAATAGATTGAATTGATAAACCAATGAAATAAAGGCGTATTCTACACTAACAATTCAAATATCCTTATAGTCAAAGTTGATAAAATCCCTATTTAAATAGTTTTACTAAAACCATCTATAATCTAAAAATTAATTTTTAACATTGCTTTTAAATTTTTTAGTTACTCAAAGCATTCTTGCATATAAAATACTTTCTAATTTAAAGAACATAACAAATCACAAAAAAATAAATCAATGACAACTGAGATCACTATTACTGCACCTGACGATTGGCATTTACATTTTCGTGATGGCGACATATTGACTGAAACCGTTGGCGCAACGGCAAGGCAATTTGAACGCGCGATTGTTATGCCGAATTTAGCTCCGCCAGTCACCGATGCAGCACTTGCTAATGCCTACCGTGAGCGCATTCTTGCAGCTAGACCTGAAAATAGTAATTTTCAACCGTTAATGACTTTGTATCTCACCAACGATACGACTCCTGAGACAATTCGCACAGCCAAGCAACAGAACGTTACTGCGGCCAAACTATACCCATCGGGCGCCACAACGAACTCCGATGCTGCGGTTAAGGGTATTAAAGCTCTCTACCCTGTTTTTGAGGCGATGAGTGAAGTCGGCATGCCGCTCTTAATCCACGGTGAAGTGACTGATGCAGAAATTGATATTTTTGATCGTGAAGCTGAATTTATCGAACAATATTTGAATGATATTGTCGAATGTTTTACTGAACTCAAAATCGTGTTCGAGCATATCACTACCAAAGATGCCTCTGATTTTGTCGCAGCAGCACCAGCTAATGTCGCAGCAACGATTACTCCGCAACACTTGATGCTCAACCGAAATGACTTATTAGCTGGTGGCATCAGACCGCATAATTATTGCTTACCAGTACTGAAACGTAACATCCACCAACAAGCGCTACGCGCAGTAGTAGCAACAGGTTCAAGTAAATTTTTTCTAGGCACTGATTCAGCGCCACATTATAAACATTTAAAAGAAACTGCTTGCGGTTGTGCAGGTTGTTATAGCGCGCATAGTGCCATTGAACTATACACAACCGTGTTTGAGGAATTAGATGCTTTAGATAAATTGCAAGGTTTTGCCAGTGAGCACGGTGCGAATTTTTATGGACTGCCTGAGAATCAAGGCACGATCACACTGAAAAAAGAAACATGGCAAATCCCTGAAACAGTGCTGTTGCCAGATGGCAATACTGTTGTACCATTTCTGGCAGGAACCATGCTTGATTGGAAGCTAGCTTAGTAGTCAATAATTTACCAAAACTAAAAATAAACTATTTAAACCACTAAAAGGAAAAACTTATGGCTGAAATTTTAACTTTAGGAAACCTCATCGATCTATTATTACTTGTGCTGCTGCAAGCAGTTTTAGGCTTTGATAACTTGCTCTATATCTCATTAGAATCACAACGCGCGCCTGCGGACAAACAAGCGGCTGTGCGCAAATGGGGTATCGGTCTTGCGGTCTTTTTCCGCATCATTTTGTTATTTGTCATTCTCAAAATGGTATCCGCATTCCAAGAAACACTCTTTTCGATCAATTGGACTGGCGTAATCGAAGGCACATTTAATTTCCATGCCCTTATTGTGCTATTTGGCGGCGTGTTTATCCTCTACACGGCAATGAAAGAAATTTTGCACATGATGAAGCTAGAAGAAGGAGCAGCCAATATTGAGCGTAAACCAAAATCGGTGTTTCAAATCATCTTCTTAATCGTCATGATGAATGTCGTGTTCTCATTCGACTCCATCTTAAGCGCCATGGCGATTTCAACAGTCTTTGTCGTCATGGCAAGTGCCATCATCATCGGCGGCATATTAATGATTGTTCTTGCTGACACTGTTTCAGATTTCCTAAAAAACAACCGCATGTATGAAGTCGTCGGTTTATTTATCTTATTTCTCGTCGGGGTGCTTCTACTCTCAGAAGCAGGTCATCTATCGCATCTGACACTATTCGGCAACGAAATCACTCAAATGAGCAAAACGACTTTCTACTTTATCCTTGTCATCATCATCGTGATCGACATAGTGCAAAGTCGTTATCAAAAGAAGCTGCTTGGCAAATCTAATTAAATCTTCTTAAATTCAAATCTAAAAAGGCTGCATTTTTATGCAGCCTTTTTTATTTTTATCAACTATCAACGCAATTGACAACACAATAGCCAGCACAAAAAAACAGTAATCAAAAAAGAATCAATTTCATACTTTCTGTGCTCGTTTAAATAACGTCACTGCAATACAAAAAGAACTAAAAATAAGTCCTGTAACTAAGGCCAGAATAGAAAATTGATTTGCAGCAGAAAAACGATTAATCACGACGCTTTCACTGACCACTCCATTTAGAAAAAGGAAATCAACTAAAACAAACAAAACTGGCGTAATAATCGCGAACAGAAATGGATTTCTTTTAGCAATTGCAGAACAAAACATACACCATGAAATAACAGGTAAAAGAGTCCATGCAATCTTTTTCATGAGCTCAACTACAAACCCTAAATAAAAACTTAAATACTCAGAAGCATTTACACCCATAAATACTACCGCGTTAATCGCCTGACACAACAGAATAATCACTGGGATTAGCACCAATGGGACGAATAACTTGGACAAAATAGTCAAACCATCCGAAACAGGCAAAGAGCGCCAGAATAAAACACTATCATCACGGCGCTCCTCATAAAGACATGAGAGCGCATAGAAAATTGCCACAAGAAACATCACTATCATCACAAAATAATTCACAACCGAAAGAGTTCTAAAGACAGCACTATCTATGACAGAATCTATCGTTTCGTCCAAAGGTTCAATTTCAGGCAAATCGTATTCAATAGCTAGATTACCGAAACTGAACGACAGCTTTAGCAATATGACAATCACCAACAAAACCAAAGGAACTCGCCATAAATTTTTATGTTCTAAAAACTCCCGTTTTAATAAGGAAATAAATATCGAAAATGAATTTTGCATCGCTAGATTAATTGTTTAAACCTTTACATTATGCAGACAAATAAGTCTTCAAGACTGGGTGTCACTACCTCACCATATTCTTGCAAAGCAGACTTATCGACATCGGTGAAAATCCATTCCATTGCATCAGGTAATTTTCGTTGATAAATGGGTTGCAAACCTTTATCCGCAAATACAATATTTTGCTTGGTCACTAATTTGCAATACCGCTGTTGCAATTCGCCTTTCTTTACATCCAAACATATACGTCCCTGCTGAATAAATAATACTCTCGTCAAAATGCTTTCTACTTCATCGATTTGATGAGTAGTGATAAGCACACTGCGCTTTTGATCACCAGCATGAAAATAGTCTTCTACCAAACGATCTTGAAAATCGCGTCGCACTAACACATCAAGCCCAAGTGTTGGCTCATCTAAAATCAAAAAATCAGAATCAATGCTGAGAATAATGCTCAAATGCAAACGAGTCTTCATACCTTTGGATAAGGTTTCTATTTTTTTACTCAGTTGAATATCAGATTTTGACAACAATTCAATTGCTTTGTCATGATCAAAATTCGGATGCGTATCTCGCACAAATTTCAACAAATCCTGCACTTTCATCCAATTCGGCAGTGATGCCACATCGGCGATATAACTCATTTTCTCTAGCAGTTTGCTGCGATTTTTTCTCGGATTTTGACCGAAAATCGCAATCTCTCCAGAGCATTTCAACAACCCCATCATAGCTTTTAATAAGGTTGATTTACCTGCTCCATTTGGACCTATCAAACCCACAACTTCACCACGATCAATACGAAAATCAATATCATCAAGAACTTGTTGTGAGCCATATGACTTGGACACACCACTCACTTCTACAAACCTTTGCAAGTGATTTAAATTGTCATTCTCTGAACTGTTTTCAAGCATGAATTCGCCACATGTTTTAGGTATTTATTGACTATAATTGCATTTGATGTGCAGCTTATCACAAGCACTTTAGTCATGATGGGTTATATTTCTCCACTTAAATCAGACACCATCAAACTGAAAGCCAAAAAATATTCAAAGCGATGGAATCTGATCAAAATGACTACCAACTTAGTTTAAAATCCATATTCAATTTTAGTGCGAACAACTATCCTCAAGAGAATAAACTACCATGCTTAAAATGATTGAAACCTTATTACAAAAGCTACCTAGTGAGTTAAGTAATACATCAATAATTGCACAGATCATCGCTATTGGAATAGTAATTTTAGCAGCTGCTTTCACCTATATTGTGGCGAAATTTTTAATTGCTCGATTTATCAACAAACTCATTGGCAAAACTAGCTCAAGTGCTGATGATATACTAGTAAGGCGTAACTTATTCAATCGCATTGCCTTATTCGCTCCTGCGATTGTCATCTATAAACTGGCACCTATCGCTCTGACTGACTTTCCTGATTTAAGCAAACTAATCCTAACTGCTTGTTTAATTTATGCAGCCATCATATTAGTGTTAATTGTCGACACACTAATTAACAGCCTAGTAGAAATTTATTATCGCTATTCACGCTATCGACACCTGCCAATAAAAAGCATCTCTCAGGTATGTAAACTCCTGATTTATTTTTTAGCAACTATTTTTATCGTTTCTCTCATTATTGGCGAATCACCGCTCAAGTTATTTGCTGGTCTTGGCGCTATGGCAGCTGTGTTAATGTTTGTCTTCAAAGATCCCATTTTAGGCTTTGTAGCTGGCATTCAACTTAGTTCAAATAAAATGGTGCGCATCGGCGATTGGGTTGAAATTCCCCAGCACAACGCTGACGGCGACATCCTTGAAATTGGCCTGACTACTGTCAAAGTGAAAAATTTCGATAACACCATTACCACTGTTCCAACCCAGAGTCTAATTAATGATTCCTTTAAGAATTGGCGAGGCATGCAAGAATCGAAAGGTCGTCGAATTAAACGTAGCATTTTCATCGATATCAATTCGATAGGCTTTTGCTCTGAAGAACGACTTGAACGTTTTGCAAAAATTCAGTATATCCGCGACTATCTAAGAACCAAGCAAGATGAAATCCAAACACATAACCAAAATCAAGAACTTGATCTCAGTGCTTTAGCAAATGGTCGGCGTTTAACTAATGTCGGCACTTTTCGCGCTTACATTCAAGCCTATTTAGCCTCTCACCCAAAAATCAACCAAGAACTGACATTGCTGGTTAGACAATTAGAACCGAACCAAAATGGTTTGCCTATTCAAATCTATGCCTTTAGTGTTGAAAAAAACTGGGTTATATATGAAGCGATTCAAGCAGATATTTTTGATCACTTATTAGCGGTTGCAAAAGAATTTGATTTACAAATTTTTCAACAACCAACAGGGAACGACTTTAAAACGATCGGTTCGTAAATCGACTAGCAAAACTTAAATCACATTATTCCCTTATATGCTTAAACAAGCTGAATTAAAACACCTGCAACAATTAATCAAACAAGGTCGTTGTCAAGATCGTTTTAAGCACTGGCAACGACTGAAAAAACTATCCTCAACATCAAGCCCAAACAACCAAGCCGATCTTACTGCTTTAAGTGATGACATCATTGAATCTGAACAATGGGTCAAGTCCAGAAGTGACTCTGTGCCGACTATTGAGTTCGATCAAGCCCTGCCTATCAATCAAAAGCGTGATGAGCTTGTCAAGCTGATACAAGAAAATCAAGTCACCGTCGTAGCAGGAGAGACAGGCTCAGGAAAAACCACACAAATCCCAAAAATTTGCCTATCTCTTGGGCTTGGCAGTAAAGGTTTGATCGGACATACACAACCAAGAAGAATTGCAGCCCGCACCGTTGCTAATCGTATTGCTGAAGAACTACATTCCTCACTTGGCGACATCATTGCCTACCAAGTGCGCTTTAATGACCAAAGCTCCGAAAATTCACGCGTCAAACTAATGACCGATGGAATCTTGCTGGCAGAAATGCAGTGTGATCGGTTTTTAAGTCAATATGAAGTCATTATTATTGATGAAGCCCATGAGCGCAGCTTGAATATTGATTTTCTGCTCGGCCTGTTAAAGCGCTTGTTAAAAAAACGACCTGACCTAAAAGTCATCATCACTTCAGCGACCATTGATTTACAAAAATTCTCTCAACATTTTGACAATGCCCCGATCATTGAGGTCTCAGGGCGCACTTATCCAGTCGAAATCGTTTATATTGAACCAGAAAGACAGCAACAAGACCTAGCGCAAACGGTGACAAATACCGTCAAGTACATTATTGACAGTGAAAACCAAGGTGAATTTCTAGCCAGTGGTGACATTTTAGTTTTTTGCTCCGGCGAACGCGAAATCCGCGACTGCGCCAAAACCTTACAAGATAGCAAGCTTCATATTGATGTATTGCCACTCTATGCTCGTTTAAGTATGCAGGAGCAAACACGCGTTTTCAAACCCGCAAAACAGCGCAAAGTAGTGCTTGCTACCAATGTCGCGGAAACATCAATCACGGTTCCCGGCATTGCCTATGTCATCGACCCTGGTACTGCACGCATTTCACGTTATAACTTCCGCTCTAAAGTACAGGGATTACCCATTGAACGCATCTCACAAGCCAGCGCAAATCAACGCATGGGGCGTTGTGGACGAATAGCCAATGGTGTTTGCATTCGCTTATATTCTGAAGATGATTTTCTTAGTCGACCTAAATTTACTGAAGCGGAGCTGTTACGCAGCAACCTCGCTTCAGTCATTTTGCAAATGATGCAAATGGGCATCAATGATATTCAGAATTTCCCATTCCTTGATAAGCCTGACAGCCGCTTATTAAATGATGGTTTTAAACTGCTCGAAGAGTTGCAAGCGATACAATTTAAGCAAGCGCAACGACGCTTATCTAAGATTGGACTAATACTATCTAAACTGCCAATTGACCCAAAGTATGCACGCATTCTATTAGAAGCAAATCGCCGTCATTGCCTGCATGAATTACTCATCATTATTGCTGCCTTAAGCATTCAAGACCCCAGAGAATGGCCCACAGACAAACGTCAAGCAGCCCAGCAAAAACATGCTGAATATCGATATAGCACTTCAGATTTTTTAGACTTTCTAAATCTTTGGGAAACAATCAATATCAAACGAAAACAACTTAGCAATAAACAGTTTAAAGAATTTTGCAGCACACATTTTTTATCAATTGTACGTATTTTTGAATGGCGCGACCTGGTCGGTCAGCTCACTAAAGCCACTAAGCAACTAGGCTGGAAAATCGACACCACTGAGGTTGCGAGCTTTTTAAATTTAGATATAACCAATGCTAACCAGAACGAAACAGTTTTAAAAAAACATAAGGAACAATTGGAGTCACACTATGACGCTATTCACCAAGCCTTATTAAGTGGTTTGCTCAGCAGCCTTATTTGCAAAGATCAAAATAATGAATATTTCGGTGCTCGTGGCCGTAAATTAGCAATTTTTCCAAACTCTATACTGGCTGCAAAAAAATCACCCAGCAACGCCAAATGGATTATTGCCAATGAACTCATGGAAACTTCCCGGTTATTCGCAGTCACTTGCGCAAAAATCAAGCCTGATTGGATTGCTGAAGCCGCCAAACATTTATTGCGCTACAGTTACAGCAACCCAGAATATAATGCCAAAGAAGGCGTTGTGAAAGCGCAGCGTAACTCATCCCTTTATGGCTTAAGCTTGCAAGACAAAACGTCCGTTGTCTATAGTGATATAGATCCAGTCCAATGCCGTGAATTATTTATTCAACGAGCTTTGGTTGAGGGTTCATATACTCAACACAACAGCTATCACCCCTCTCAAAACCCGTCTCATTTCTTTGCACAAAATCAAAATATTATCGCTCAAATTGAACAATTTGAAGCAAAAATAAGACGGCGCAATATGCTCATTTCAGACACTGAACTATTCAAACTCTATGCTAAATTGATCCCTGAAAAGGTGAATAATTTTGCAGGTTTTGAACATTGGCGGAAAACAATAGAAAAGACTAACCCTAAGTTTCTACATTTTTCGTATGAACAATTAACTATTAATGGTTTATCTGAACATGACATTCAAACCGTTGAAATAACTCAAGCTGAATCGAATCAACAAAAACAGAGCACTCAAACTGCATTGTTCCCCGACTTTCTTGAAGTTCAAGGTAAAAAACTCGCGCTAAGTTATCACTTTAACCCTAGTGATGCACACGACGGCGTTACCTTACATATCCCCATCGAATTGCTCGCACCATTCCCTGAACATATCGGCTCATGGTTAGTGCCTGGATTATTAAGAGAGAAATGCATCGCCCTAATCAAAACCCTGCCTAAACAATATCGCAAATTATTCGCTCCTGCTGCCCAAACAGTAGATCGCATTTTGACTCAATTAGCGCCGGAAGATACCCCATTACATATTGCTCTTGGCAAACAACTCAGCCACGTAACTGGGCATTCTATTCCAATAGAAGCATGGCAATTAAACGCTCTTGATGATTATTATTTATTAAATTATCGTGTATTAGCACGAACTGATCAGGCAGCAAAAAATGATCCACATGAAATTGTGCAAAGCCGTAAGTTAAGCACACTTAAACAGCAGTATGCTGAACAAGTGACAGCTAGTCTTAAAATTGAAAACGCTCCTGAGCGTAAAGCATTTGAACAAACCTGCGTTACATCATGGGACTTTGGGGTTTTAGACAAACATGTCGATTATCAACATCAAGGCATGACTGTTCGTGCATATCCCAGTCTTTTTAATAGTCAAGATGATGATAGTTTAATATTAAAACTACATGAATCTGAATCGATTGCAGAATTCTTTACCCAACAAAATCTTGTAAAACTGGCTTTAATTGATAGCAACACAGCGCCTTTATTAAAACAAAATTTTAACTATTTACGCAAAGAACTATTTAACCCGCGATCAAAGCAAGACCCAATCGCTTTGCAAATGCTATCACTTGCACCAACTAAATCTAAATTTGAACAATTAAAAAAATCACTCATTGAAAAATCTCTCAGGGAATGTTGTTTTGAAAACTCAACTATTTATAACGCTGAAAAATTTCAGCTATCAATTAGTTCTGGCAAAGCGCAATGGGTAGAAACTGCCATTGAATATGACAAAGCAATTCGAATCATTGCAGAGAAGCTAACTATCATACAAAGTTTGATCAAGAATGCAGTGGTAAGCGATGAACAAACCGATCAAAACCTAGAAGATATTAAGGCGCTGGTTTTTACTTTATTTAATGAGCAGTTTTTATTGTATACAAATTCTCATCAACTCAAGCAAATCCATCGCTATTTGCAAGTTGCAGAAATCCGACTAAAAAAACTTCATTTGGAAACACCTCAACCTTTCCTAAAATGGCAAGACACTATTCAAAAATTCACCTATGAGGCGCAAAAAAAAGCAGAAGAAATTGAACCAAACCTTAAACAGTTAAATCTAGGTTTAGCGTATATCTTTTGGCACAACCCAAACCTCTATCAAGCGCATATCATGTTGCAAGAATGGCACTCTTCTTTATTTGCACAACAATTGCGCACGCAATTCCCTATCTCCGAAACACGATTAGAAAAATTTTGGAATATCGCTTTTAACAATCATTAACTGGTCAAAAATAGACATCGTTAATCGCAATTGCTAAGATAAATACAGTTAGCACAGTTGTAGAGTCGCTATTTTATTTCAAACTGTATAACTGAAATATGGGTCATCAATGGAACACTTTTTACATCAAAGTCTGGAAAAAATCGGATTATCACACTCATTAACTGAAGAATTTCAAAAAAAAATCATCCAGCGACTTAAAGGTCGAGCCAATCTTAACTGGTTAACAAAAAACACGATTGAATCTGAAATAAAATTCTACTATCGAGATAATTCTATTCCTTTATATTGGGGAGTTCCAAAAGTATTGCTTGATCGGGTCAATTGCAAAATTGGTACTTTTGTCACAAAACAGTGTGCCAAAAAACATGAAATTAGCATCACTAACATTCGCCCCGATGACCAAAACTTATTTATCGTGCATGACTATATGTGCCCATTCATTTTTTTTAACGATCACTTAGCCAACATCAATAATTCAAAAAATAAAAACGTATTGTGGAGTGAACCAAGACTCAAAGAATGGAAAAAAACGATTAGCCAACAAAAAGACTTGATTAGCAATATGGTTGACACTTTTGAAACTCTATTTCATGCTGAAATCGAATCGGGTTCTATCAATCGTATCGCGAAGAAAAAACTACCGGTCAATTCCGTTTTGTTTCGACTTGAAACTAATAAATGCGTGGAGAAGTCGCATAAATAAAACAATAGCAGTTCATAATGTTAATTTTCAAAAGTCTACCACTTCAACAATTCGCCATCCCAATTAAAAAAGTGTCCCGTTTGATTTGCCGTAACTGAATTCATTACTTGGACAATACGCTGTGCTGATTGTTCGGGAGTATAATACTTGTCTGGCTGCACATTTTTAGCAAACGGTGCCGACAATTCGCCAACAGTAGTCCCCGGATGGATAGCAATGATTGAGCTATATTTATGTGTTCGAGCAATTTCAATTGAAGCCGTCTTAATTAAACTATTCAAAGCTGCTTTAGACGCTCGATATCCATACCAACCACCTAATTGATTATCCTTGGTACTTCCAACCATAGCACTCAAACAAGCAAATACACTTTTAGACTGCTTATCCAATAGCGATTGAAAATGCTTAATGCAAAGCAAAGGCAGGATGCTATTCACTAAAAAATAGTGCGAGAGTTTTTCTTGATCCAACTCTTTTATACGTTTCTCAGGCTGAACCAACTCATCATGCAGCACACCTATTGTGCAGACAATCTTGTTAAATTGACCAATTTCCTGACAAAATTGCGCATGCTGTTGTAATGACTGTTCACTGAAATCACAATTTTTTCGAGAAATCCGATATACAGCATGATCAACAGAAAGCACATCACATAAGGCTTTTCCAATGGTGCCGCCAGAACCAATAACAAGTGCATTAGCATGCATACTTATTGAAATTTTTCTTTAAACTAGACTGCATGGGCGCAGGCTCTTATCTACTTGACTCTCGTATGCAGGCTTTTTTTAAGGCTTGTGTGCCTAATGCGCCATCACCATCTGCTTGCACTTTTTCAAAATATTCCGTAACGAGATTTGTTGCCTGTAAAGATAAACCACTGGATTTCGCTACTTGCTGAACAATATGTAAATCTTTTACAACCAAATCAACCATAAATCCAGGTGCATAATCTTCCACTGCAACTTTCGGTCCAAGCATCTCGAGCTGAAAACTACCTGCTGCACCACTCACCAAAGCTGAAATAACCTTTTCTAAATCTAAACCTTGTTTCTCTGCTAACAACAATGCTTCGCATACACCCATCAGCGCAGTTACGACCAACACTTGATTACAAGACTTTGCCACTTGCCCAGCGCCGTTAGAACCAAGTAAGGTAGCCTTTGAACCCATAACATCAAACAGCGGCTGAGCACGATCAAATTGAGATTGCTCCCCACCGACCATGATCGTCAAAGTCGCATTAATTGCACCCACATCACCACCAGACACTGGCGCATCTAGCATATACAAACCCTTTTGTTTGAGTCGATCGGCAAAATCCCGAGTCGCGGTAGCACTGATAGAACTCATATCAATCAACAGCGCACCTTCTGACATTGCGCCAAACGCGCCATTTTCTCCAAAAACAACGTGTTCCACTTGCGGTGAATCAGAAACAATCGTGATCACTATATCCGCACCTGCAGCGGCTTCAGCTGGCGTGTTCGCACGCTTTGCTCCCGCTGCAACTAACTCATCAGCTTTGCTTTGTGTACGGTTATAGACTTGCAAATCATAACCTGCCTTAAGCAAATGCCCAGCCATTGGCAAACCCATAATACCTAAACCAATAAAACCAACTGTCGTCATTGTCTCACCTCTATTTAATATTATAGTTAAATGGCTTCTTATCCCTGCCTTGCTTGCAGAGCATCAGAAAACCCAATGATTGCTTTCTCTATTCGCAATAAACTCGTTCCTCTGCCTAATACTAATAGTGTTTGATCTATTGCTGGTGATTGTGTACTACCTGTCACAGCGATTCGAATAGGCTGAGCCACTTTAGCAAAACCTACTTCCAAATCGTCGACGGTTGCTTGCACCACATGGTGAATAGCTTCAGCTGTCCAATCTGGCAACTCTAGCAAACGCTTATGCACTTCAGTCAAGATATCAGGCGTGGCTGTCTTAACCCATTTTTTGAGCGCAGCTGCTTCATACTCTTTAATATCTTGGAAGAAAAAGCGTGTTTGCTCAACTAATTCTATCAGTGTCTTTGCACGCTCTTTGACCATTTCCAATGCTTGCGCTGCCAGAACTTCATCATCAATCTGAATGCCCGTCTGTTGAAAATGCCAAGCCGACTTCTTAAGTAATTCAGCACCAGTTAGATTTTTAATCGTTTCATGATTGATCCAAAGCAATTTTTCAGGATTAAAAATAGACGCTGAACGATTCACATCTTCAATACGAAATAATTCAAGCAATTCATCACGGCTAAAAATTTCTTGATCACCATGAGACCAACCCAAACGAACCAAATAATTCAACAATGCTTCAGGAAGAAATCCTTCGTTACGATATTGCATCACACCAACCGCGCCATGTCGTTTCGAAAGACGCTTACCGTCCTCACCCAATATCATAGGAACGTGCGCAAACTTTGGTGGTTCAACGCCCAGCGCACGCATAATATTAATTTGCCTTGGTGTATTATTGATATGGTCATCACCTCGAATCACATGCGTCATGCCCATATCTAAATCATCGACAACTACAGTCAAATTATAAGTCGGCACACCATCTGAACGAGCAATAATCAAATCATCTAATTCATTGTTGCTGATGACAATTTTACCTTTAACTAGGTCATCAATCACAACATCACCTTCTAAAGGATTCTTAAAACGAACAACCGGCTCGACTCCAAGGACAGGCTCCTTAATATTGCGATAACGACCATCATAGCGCGGCTTTAAACCTTTGGCGCGCTGTTCTTCGCGCATGGCATCCAATTCTTCCTTGCTGCAATAACAATAATACGCTTGATCATTATCTAATAGTGTTTGGACCACTTCTTTATATCGATCAAAACGTTTGGTTTGGTAATAAGGGCCTTCATCATAATCAAGTTCCAACCATTCCACGCCATCTAAAATAGCCTGTACAGATTCCTCGGTCGAACGATCTAAATCTGTATCTTCAATGCGCAAAATAAATTTACCTTTATTTTGTTTAGCATGCAGCCATGAATACAAAGCAGTACGAGCACCGCCAATATGTAAATAACCAGTTGGGCTTGGAGGAAAACGGGTAACAGTCATAAAAATCGTAGAGTTGAATACAAATTACAAAGCTAGATTGTAACGAAAATCTGTTAAAATCGCGCCATCTTATTTTTTAAATCCTTTTTATTTGAATAAAAAAACATGCCACATTTGTTCGTAAACAATCTCACCGTTATTGATTGCTCCATTTTAGATACCAAGCGAGGTCTAATCGGTGCGAGCTGGATAGTCGATGTGGAGCTAATCGGCGAACTGGACAAACAAAGTATGGTGTTTGATTTTGCTCATGTAAAAAAACGCATCAAACAAATTATTGATGAACAAGTGGATCATAAGTTGGTCGTACCCAAACTTTTTCCCGGGCTTGAGTTTCAACTAGATGAAAAGACCTCGAATTTACGTTTTCAAACTGAAGTCGGCAATCGCATTGAACATGTCTCTCCGCAACAAGCTCTATGCTTCATAGAAAGCAAAGAAATCACGCATGATGTAATGATTGATTATTTAATTAATTGCATCCAACCTGAATTGCCCGACAATGTTGAGCGTTTGAACATCAGTTTTCGCCAAGAAGATGATTACGCTTTTTATTATTGCTATAGCCATGGCTTAAAAAAACATGATGGCAATTGTCAACGAATCGCTCACGGCCATCGTTCACGAATTGAAATTTGGGAAAATGATAAGCGCAGCCGTACATGGGAACAGCACTGGGCTGACACATTCACGGACATTTATATTGGCACAAAACAAGATATCACCAAACAAACTAAAGATCGTGTTCGCTTTGCCTATGATTCTCCACAAGGACACTTTGAGATTGAGTTAGATAACAACACCGTTCATATAATACCTTATGATTCCACCGTGGAATGCATCGCACAATATTTAGCAGAACAACTCAAGCAACAACACCCAGAATCATATTTCAAAGTTAAAGCTTTTGAAGGGGTCAACAAAGGAGCAATAGCGGCAATTTAGCAGTGTAGTAATTTATTTACACCGATTGCATATAATATTAATGAACTCTTCTTTCATAAAAATTTCTATCGTTGTTTTTGGTGCTATCTTTCTTGCCCTTGCTATTGTCTATGATGTACACAAACTGATTAATTTAGAAAAAATTCAATCTATTTCCGAATCATTATCTGTAATGATTGATGCTAATCCTATTAAAAGCTTTTTTATTGCTTTTGTTATGATGACCCTAATTTATTGTCTACCTTTACCTATCGCGGCGCTACTTTCTCTAACCGCAGGTTTTTTATTTAATTTTTCAGTTGGCTTATTATTAGTTTTAAGTTCGGCTCTAGTAGCTGCCAGCATCACGTTTTTGGTTAGCCGATTTTTAGCGCGTGATTGGATAGCTGAAAAATTTGCTACATATATGCAGATCGTTGACCAAGAAATTGCTACTCACGGTTTTTTATATGCGCTTGGTATTCGTCTGGTGCCCGGCATTCCGTTTATTGCACTAAATGCGACCCTAGGCATAACCAAATTACCTCTACCAGCTTTTTATATTTCGACTATATTAGGCATGATTCCAATTTCAGCTATTTTGGTCAACGCTGGCAAACAGTTAAACAGCATCTCATCCATAAATGACGTGCTAACTCCAAACATTTTGCTGTCGTTATTATTGCTTGCGTGTTTTCCTTTCGTAATAAGATTAGGAAAAAGCCTGTTAATGAAAAACAAGTAAATTGAGCCTAAGTGAAATTTCTGCGCCTGATCTAATATGCTTATTTATGTGCTCTCAGGGCGTCATATAATGCTAACTCTTTTGTAACACAGTATTGCATAGAATATTGATTTTCGATTTCATGTCGAGCTGTTTGAACAATCGTTTGTAATTGTTTATTTGGCAATGTCAAAACCTGTTCCAACGTTGTCTTAATTGATTGAGTTTTTGGTTCACAAATAAAACCATTTTCGCCATGTCGCAATAGCTGCTGCACAGAACGTATATTGGAAGCAATAATCACTGCACCTGATGCCATCGCTTCAAGAACCACTTTCGGCATACCAGATCCCCATGCTTCAGGCATGATAACCAAATCATGCTCTGAATACAGCGTAGCTAATTCATCATTCGGCACACTACCAACAAAGGTTGCATTTACATTCAATTCTTGCGCCTCTTGTTCAAGTGCCTGCCGATAGTCACCATCACCCGCAATGTTGATCTCAATATCACGCTCAAGCTGTGCAACCGCCTGAAACACTTTATCGAAATTTTTTGCTGCTACTAATCGACCTACTAATAAAATTTTTATTGGCTTGCCTTCAGAGAAACCTGAAGGAACATATTGATAGCAATCGGTATCAATCGAGTTGGGAATAATATGAATCTTGTTTTTATTCGCTGAATAATGCTCAATCAAATAGTTTGCATCCGACTGGGTCACAACAATAATTGCATTGGCTAACTTGACGGCCAACCACTCAAAAAATACTGCACGGTAATATTTAATGCCTGTTCGGCTTTCTTCATTTTTAATCACTTCTTTAGTACGCACCCAACCACACCTCAACACAAATTTCAGCTTTGGGTTAATCACTTTTGCTATGAAGCCAACTAGAGAACCCTGTGATTGATTGGACTTAACAATATCTGCTTGCTTGAATGCTGACCGATGATAGAAAGGTGCAAGGCAAGCATATTTCACAAAATGATTTAATTTTCCAAGCCAAGGCAAAATCCTAATAGGTTGCCAATAGTTTTGATATTCCAAGTCGTCCTTGCCATAGGTGAACAGTGATACTTCATGACCCTGCTTAATGAAATGATCATAATAAGCTTTTTCGCGTGCTGCTAGGCCTCGTTGATGCCATAATTTCAACGGAATACCCAAAGAAAATAATACAATCACATTGTGAGTGTTCGCCGGATTTTTTTCTTGTTTTCGCACTTGTAGTTAACATCTAAATTCTTGGACAACATGATTATATGCCATCATGTTAAAATTTTACTGCTTTAGCTCAAAAACTGTGTGGATGATTTGGGCTATTGCTTCGCAAAGCGTACAATAGCGCCATTAAAAGTTGGAATGAATAAAAACAAATGACAACAGAAAATCACGTCTCAATTATTGCTGAAGTTGGCTCAGTGCACGATGGCAGCTTTGGCAACGCTTTAAAACTCGCCGATCTCGCTAAATTTTTAGGCGCTGATGCAGTCAAATATCAGACTCACTTGTCGGAACATGAGACTCTGGCAAATGCACCTTCACCGGGTTATTTCTCTGCAGAAAGCCGTTATGATTATTTCATTCGCACGGGCTTTAGTCTTGAACAATGGCATCAAATCAAAGCACATTGTGATGATATTGGCATCGAATTTATTTCATCACCCTTTTCTGAAATGGCGGTGAAATGGCTAGATGAAATTGGCGTCAGCCGTTTCAAAATTCCGTCTGGTGAAGTGACTAACTTGCCCATGCTAGCGGCAATCAATCAAATGGGTAGACCAGTTATTCTTTCTTCTGGCATGAGCAATTGGACTGAAATAGACCAAGCAGTCGCTGAACTGAATTCGGTTGATTTAACGTTAATGCAATGCACGTCACAATACCCTTGTCCACCTGAAAACGTTGGATTAAACGTGATTTCGGAAATGCAATCACGATATAACAAACCTGTTGGATATTCTGACCATACACAAACAAACTACGCTGCGTTTGCCGCTGTCTCACTAGGTGCTAGCTGCGTAGAAAAGCATCTTACGTTTAGCAATGCCATGTATGGAAGTGATGCACCTTTGGCATCAGAACCTGCGGCTTTTAAAGATTTAGTTGATGGCATTCGTGCCATTTCAGCTATGCAAGCTGCGTCAATCGATAAGGACGATATTACTCCTTATATAGAAATGAAACAGATTTTTGAAAAAAGTATCGTTGCTGCTAAAGATATTCCCGCTGATACAGAACTGACAGCTGATTTATTTTCTTATAAAAAGCCGGGCAATGGCATTTCTGCTGCCGACTATAAAAGCCTTCTTGGTAAAACGACTAAACAAGCAATTACTAAGGATGCGATGATTCAGCTTAGTGATCTAGATTAAGCTCATTTTCATATCTAACATCCTTAACCAAGAAACTTAAACAATGAGTCAAGGCGCTTTTGTAATCATCGCACCCAATTCAATGGCTTTTCGAGCCATTAATAACAGTGATGTTTTACCAATCCTTAGCAGTCAAATAAGCCAACACGGCTATGATAAGATCATCTTATTAAGCCCAAATGATGGAAGCCATAAAAGTTTACCTGATTATATTGAATGGCATGATTATATGTTGCCAACTGATGCGCACCATTCATTGCCAATATTAAAGAAAATTATCCGTGCCGCCACTATTCGCTGTTGCAAATGGTTTGGCTTAGACTATGCCAATACAGTTTTTCGATTCAATGAGTTACAAGGTTTTTTTGCACATAAGTTCAAACAAGGCATGAACCCTGCAAGGCGATTACGAGAAGAATTGGCTGGCAATTATGTTTCTAAAAAATATGGCTTTCCTTTTCCTAAAAGCCTACATTTGTACCAATGGATTTACTCATTTTTCTATTCAGAAAAGCATATCACTGATCCGAATATCACCGCTTTTTTTGATGCGACAACAATAAGTAAATTAGTTTTTTGGCATGTACAAAATCCAATTTTCCGAGAATATTCCATTTGTGCTCGTCGCCAAAAAATTCCCTATATAGCGGTAATTGGTAGCTGGGACAGACCGACGACAAAAGGTCCAATTTGCCCTGGCTGTGATAACTACATCGTGAACAGCCAAGTTATGAAAGAAGAATTGATAAATCACCATCAAATTCAAGCTGACCAAATTGAAATAGTAGGTTGGCCGCAAATGGATATTTATCATGACAAATCCCTGCTATTTCCAAAAGAAAATTATCTTGAATCTTTGGCAATTGAAAAAAATAAAACTATCTTACTTTATGCTGGCAACGCCGCTAGGCTTGGCGCTCACGAACCTAGTGTTGTCGAGCATATTGCCAAAAACATCTCACAAGGAAACTATGGAGACGCACATTTATTAATTCGTCCTCACCCGCAAGATGTGGATTGGCAAAATCGTTATCAAGGTGTCGACAAAAATAGTCCTTATGCAAATTTTGTAACCGTCATGCCCTCTGAAATGAGCAACATTAAAACCATGGTGAACACACTGTCACATGCTGACATTGTCATGGCTACCCAAGGTTCCATTAGCCTAGACGCCGCGGCTTTAGATAAAAAAATCATCAATATTGCTTTTGACGGCTCGTTGACTCGAAGCTATACCGAAAGCGTCAAGCGCTGGTATGAAATGGATCACTACCTACCGGTTGTAGAGAGCGGCGGGGTATCCATAGTAGATAACTTTCTCTCACTTGATGAAGCGATTAAAACATTAATCAACAAAGATCCACAGAAAGCTGGTCGTGCTCGGCTTAGAGAGATCGAACTAGAACCATTTTGCGGAGATTCTTCCGCAAGACAAGTACAAGCGATGCTGTCATAATCACAGCCATGCTAGAGCCGATCAAACAATCTCTAAAACCCATTTACCGAGGCCTTATTGAATTAGCTTGGTCATGGCTTGTTATTGGAAAAACACTCCAACAGCCTTGGACGACATTTAAACGTCGTTATTGGTTTCGTTTTTGGAAAATACGATTAAAAGCGCTAGGTGAATCCAGCAAAATTTATGGCCCAATCACTATCCTTAATCCCCAACAGGTCAGCATAGGCAATGAAGTGACATTAAATCATGAAGTCTCCATCATTGCTAAAAAGGCTAACGTAACAATTGGTGATCGTGTACGTATTTCAACAGGCAGTAAAATCATTGCCACAGGCCTTGACACCCAGCTAACAGAAACAGAACCAAGACAGCATATCTGTGCGCCTATTACTATCAATCATGATGTTTGGATTGGTGCCAATAGTGTTATCACTGCTGGCGTGTCGATTGGTGAAGGCGCTGTGATTGCCGCAGGCTCAGTGGTCAACAAAGATGTGCCGGCTTTCACAATCGTGGGCGGCGTTCCTGCGAAAAAAATCAAAACTATCAAATCAAAGCAAACTTCTTCAACCTAAGTTAACAAGCGATGACATATATTCTTGGTTTAATTCCAGCAAGAGGTGGCTCAAAAGGCATTCCGAATAAAAATATTATCGAACTTGCGGGCAAGCCTTTAATTAACTACACCATTGAAGCTGCTTTAAATGCTAATCAGGTCAATAGTGTTGTGGTTTCAACAGATAGTCAGACCATTGCCGATATTGCTCGTAGTGCAGGCGCTGACATCCCTTTTCTGCGCCCAGCCGAATTTTCCACTGATGAGAGCTCTGCGGTTGATGTTGTCATGCATGCGATAAATTTTCATGCTGAACAAAACAAAGTATTTGACTACATTGTTTATCTACAACCAACCTCACCATTAAGAACAGCAATAGATATCGATAATGCAATTAAACAACTATCGCTATCTGATGCCGATTCACTAGTCTCGGTGATGGATGTCCCTCATCAATTTGGGCTTGATTCATTGATGGTTGAAGGTAACGGCTTTGTGCGGGCTGCAAAAACAGCCACTGATACAACAAGACGACAAGAAAAAACAGCCTTTGTCGCGCGTAATGGCCCAGCTATCGTGATTACAAAACCATCCACTATCCAGACGTATAAAAATTTATATGGCGAGAAAATTGCAGCCTATAAAATGCCAGCAAATCGGTCGGCAGATATCGACTGTGTTGATGATTTAGACTACATTGATTGGTTAATACAAAAAAATAAATCACTCTCTTAATATCCGCTTAATAAGAACTGTCATGAAGGTCGCTTACGTTTCTCATTGCAATTTTCCCAATCGCTTTGCTCATTCAATTCAAATCATCAAGAATGCGCAAGCGTGGAATATTGTTGCTGATGAATTCACGTTACATATTAATGTTGATGCAAAAAAATACATCACGTTTGATCAAGACAAACTCAATAAATTCTATGGAATTAAAGCACCTTTTAAAATTAAAAAATCGCCTTTTTATTTCGAAATAGAACATTGGCTGTTGACCAAATATACAAAACCATTCAGCAGTTTTTTAAGAAACTTATATTTCAAACAAACGGCTAAAAATCTAAAAAAAAGTAATATTGATATCGCTTATACGAGAACAATTGGCTTTCCAAAGCATGCTATTAACTCTGGGATTCCTGTCATTCTGGAAAGCCATAGTCCATTAGGTTCAGATATTGATAAACAAGAAGTTCATTCTTGTATTCATCACGATTTATTTCTAAAAATTGTGACCATTAGCGACCAACTTAAGCAACACATGATTCAAAACGGTCTGCCAGAATCAAAAATTCTTGTCGCACCCGACGGAGCTGACCTTGATGCGTATTCGGACAATTTAAGCAAACAAGAAGCTCGTACAAAACTAGGCTTCCCTGTCGATGGTAAATATGCCTTATATGTCGGCCACCTCTACAAAGACCGTGGTATTCAAGAAATCATGTATTGCGCTGAAAAATTACCTGATGTGCAGTTTATTATTGTTGGCGGTCATCCAAATGATATTGATTATTGGAAAGAGCATGTTACTGCTAAAAACTTAAACAATGTAAACATTATTGGTTTTGTAGAAAATCGCCTTGTTCCTTTATATCAATGGATGGCAGATGTCCTACTCATGCCATATAGCAAAACCTGTGGCACATCAGAGTGGATGTCGCCATTGAAACTATTTGAATATATGGCTGCCGGCAGAGCAATCGTCGCGACTCATTTCCCTGTTTTTGACGAAATTTTGCGCGATCAAGAAAATTGTCAATTAGTTGAAGCGGATAATGC
>CAZWHW010000003.1:82320-118106 GCA_964633815.1 uncultured Gammaproteobacteria bacterium | reverse complement strand
AGCTTTAACAATAAATGCTTTAACCGCCTGCCCCATCACTTCATCATCTACACCAACTACTGCGGCTTCTAGTATTTGATCATGCGAACTCAACACATCATCTAGCTCATTAGGGAAAACATTAAAACCTGAAACTAGAATCATATCTTTTTTACGATCCAATAATTTGACATAACCTTGATCATTAATTTTAGCAATATCACCTGTTTTAAAAAAACCGTCCTTAGTGAACATTGTTTTTTTCAATTCAGGTAAATTCCAATAACCTGATGTTACTTGTGGGCCTTTTATACATAATTCTCCCGGTGCATTAATACCAACATCTTGTTCTTCATTATCGATCACTTTTGCCCAAGTTGATGGAATCGGCAAACCAACCATGCCATTGAATTCTGTTTGATTCATTGGATTTATGCAAGCCGCAGGTGAAGTTTCAGTTAAACCGTATGCTTCGATGATGGAGCAATTTGTTTTTTGGTGCCATTCAGCAGCAACATCACTCGTCACAGCCATGCCGCCGCCTAAAGTAATTTTCAATCCAGAAAAGTCTATATTTTCGAACCCTGGAGTATCCAGCATTTTTCTAAACAATGTGTTTACGCCGGTTATTGCGCTGAACCTTTCGCGTTGTAATATTTTAATAAAACCCGAAAAATCTCGCGGATTAGTGATCAAAACATTCTCACCTCCAATGCTCATGATATATAAGCAATTCGCCGTAAGAGAAAAGATATGATAAAGCGGCAAAGCAGTTATCATACGCTCTTCGCCCTCTACAGCTATCGGGTTTATCCAAGCTTGAGCTTGAGTCACATTTGCAGTGATATTGCCATGAGTCAAAACCGCTCCTTTTGAAACACCTGTTGTACCACCTGTATATTGCAAAAACGCAATATCATCATGATTCAATTTTATGTCAATTTGACTAAAGCCATTATCAAGCTGCTGTTGTCCTAAAGTTACCGCCTCAGAAAAAGACGGCAAGTGCTTTAATTGATGCTTAGGTATTAGTTTTTTAACGTATTTCAGAATAAAATTAATTAACACTGACCTAGGAAAATCAAGACAATCTCCAACCCGAGTCATAATATAGTGCTCAACCTTGGTCTCGGGGATCACTTTTTCGACAACATCCGCAAAATTCTCTAAAAAGAGTAATACTTTTGCTCCTGAATCATTCAACTGATGTTTGAGCTCGCGCGCGGTGTACATTGGATCAACATTTACAACCGTCAGCCCAGCCCGTTGCGCAGCAAATAATGCAATTGGATATTGCAAAATATTCGGCAGCATAATCGCCACTTTATCGCCTTTAACCAGCCCTAATACACCTCGAAAAAAAGCACTGACCTTGGCCGTTTCGTTGCCAAGCTCATGAAAGGAAAGTTTTCTAGAAAAATTAGAAAAAGCTATATTTTCAGGATAAGTTTTAACTGTATAGTTAAAAATTGCGGGCACAGACTGATATTTATCGACATCGATATCATGTGGCACCTGTGGTGCATAAGAATCTAGCCACGACCGCTTCATTAACGTTTGTTTTACTAGTTTATTAATTTTATAATGTTACAATCTAGCACAAAATAGCAATGACTTTATTCTATGCCTGATAAAAAACTTCTAATTATATTTATCACTAATGATTAATATTCTAATCAATAAAAGCAAAAATTCGAGACTTTAAAATGTTTAAAAAAAATCTATTTCTTTACGTGCTCATTGCATTTGTTTTGTTTGTTTTCTTACAGTCTTTACCATTTAAATTTGGCATCATCGATTCACCAGAAACTGAAATAATTTTTACAACTATTGCAAATTGGATGCAAAGCATAGGCCTTGGTTTTATTGCACCAATTTTCGCTAAATTCGGGGGCATTGGTGTTGGTGTTGCTGAATTGATCGCATCTATTCTTTTAATTATCCCTGCCACTCGAAGATTAGGCGCTCTGCTAGGTATACTCGTGATTTCAGGTGCGATCTTCTTCCACCTATTCACGCCATTGGGCGTTAATCGAATTGTTGATGAGGCCACCCAAAAAACAGATGGTGGCGTATTATTTTTTATGGCTTGTGGAGTTTGGGTATCTTTGGCGTTAATCTTATTTCTAACTCGCAAAACCAAATAACTTTACCTATTTAAAACTAAACGCCTGATAGCCAAACTATCAGGCGTTTTTTTATATTCCATAAAAAGCAATCAAACTAACTGCAATCAAAATGGCATCGGATAGTCCTTGATCACGTCTGCAACATCGCTCATCACCTGCTCACTCAAATCAAGATCAAATGCTGCGATATTTTCTTTCAGTTGAGCCATTGTCGTCGCACCAATAATAGTTGAGGTCACACTAGGCAGCTGGTTAATCCACGCTAAGCTTAATTGCGCCAAAGTTAAACCATGTTTTTGAGCAACTGAATACAATCGCTCAATAGCTTCGTGAACAGCTTCAGTATCGCGGAATAAGCCATTACGCTGTGACATTGACCAACGAGTATTTTCCGGCATCAGACCATTACGATATTTTCCAGACAAAACACCTCCACCTAATGGTGACCATGGTAAATAAGCGACATCATCTAACGCACAAGTTTCAAGTAAATGTGGTGAATCTTTCAGATGCAACAAGCTAAACTCATTTTGAATAGATATAATTTTGGGTAAATCATGCTTCTCAGCTAAGGATATATATTCCTTAATTCCCCAAGGAGTGTCATTTGACAAACCACAATAGCGTATTTTCCCAGCACGAACTGCTTCATCCAAGGCGCGCAAAATAGCCAGGAAATCCTCACGATCACGGCTCGCATTCATTGCTTGGTAATCAACCTCACCTGGCCAGTGTTTACAAAAATGAGGCGACGTTCTATTTGGCCAATGCAATTGATAAAGGTCAATATAATCTGTTTGTAAGCGCCGCAAAGAACCATCAATTGCTTCGCGAATTGCAGCTGGCGTTATCGGACTACCTTCTCGAATCCAAGACAGTCCTGGTCCTGAAATTTTGGTTGCAATCACTAAATCTTGGCGTTTTACTGGATGTTTTGAAAGCCAATTACCTAGCACACGTTCGGTGTCTCCTTGGGTTTCTGGCCTTGGCGGCACTGAATAAAGTTCAGCAGTATCAATAAAGTTTACGCCTTGTTCCAGCGCATAATCAATCTGCTGATTAGCATCTTCTTGGGTATTTTGTTCACCCCATGTCATGCTACCAAGACAAACTTTTGAAACTTGTAAACCACTACTACCTAATCGTGCGTATTTCATACTTTAATCCGTTTTTCTGTCTTTTAAATTTTGCTGTAAACAAACAATAAAACATTCCGAATGGAAAAAGTCTAGACAAAATGCCGGACAAGCCCAGTCAAAGAAAGCGCCAATAAGGCAATGCCCATCCAACGATAAAATAGTTCGTTTTGCATTGTTTGAATTTTATTATGTACGCGTGAACCCATGATGGTGCCTAAGATAGCCATAGGCAACAACCACAGATGATGCTCCCAGTTCATATCAACATCGTATACTATCAGTGTAGCTAGTTTAATCGTAACTAACACAAACCATAATACATACATAGATTCACGAGCTTGTTCTTTTTTAAGATATTGCAATGCAACTGCAGCAATTAATGGTGCACCTGACAAACTCAAACCAGAAACATAGCCTCCAATCAGTAAAATTGGCACATTCAACCATGGACTAGGCTTCAATTTAAAACTAAAAATATAACTCAAGGAATAGGCAATCAGAATCGCATAAACCGACATTAACAAAATAAAGTCAGGCATTTGCAACAAACCAAACACCCCAACCAAAATTGGCAGTAAAATAATTAACAGTAATTTATTCACGGTCTGCCAATCTACTTTTTTATATCCTCCTCGAGCAAGCGACAAGCCACTAAAAAACAGTAAATGCACTCCGACAATTGGCACAATAAAGATCACAGAATCAATCACTAAAAACGCGATAGGGTACATCAATCCTGCTCCGCCAAAACCTAAACCAGCCCTGACAAAACCTGACCACCAAAAAGCAATCAACAAAACAATAATCGTGATTGGGGTGAAATCCACCATGAATAACGACCGAGTTATTTACACATTCAAGCCAGCGACATAGCCCGATGACCATGCCCACTGAAAGTTATATCCACCCAGATGTCCCGTCACATCCAATACTTCCCCAATAAAAAACAAACCTTGCTGATGTTTCACTTCCATTGTTTTTGAAGAAATCTGATTCACATCTACTCCTCCTTTGGTCACTTCGGCAGTACGATAACCTTCAGTTCCAGATGGCTTTAATATCCAATGTTTAATGTGCTGAAGCAATTTTTGTAAATCTTCATTCTTGATCGCTTGCAAAACAGTATTCTCAGAATATTGCGAATTTTCATGGCCATAATTTTGCAAAAAAATCTGAACAAAAGATTTAGGAAAAAAATTACTCAAATAAGTTTTTAGCACCAAGTTAGGCGATTTTTTCTTGGTATTAACCAATCTTGCATACAATTCTTGCTCGTCATATTTTGGCAAAAGATCAATTTTTATAGTTTCTCCTAGTCGCCAATAATTTGATAATTGCAAGATTGCTGGGCCACTTAAACCACGATGTGTAAACAACATATCTGCGGCAAAAGATTTATTAGCAACCTTTACTACCACAGGCAGCGCCACACCACTCAAAGCATTCGACATTTCATGCCAACGCCCTGTTAAAGTCATAGGCACCAGAGACGCCAAACGTTCAACAATTGGCAAATCAAATTGTTCAGCCAACTCATAACCTAAACCTGTTGCACCACCCAAGCTCGGGATAGATAAACCTCCAGTGGCTATCACAAGACTTGGACAAGTGAATACACCTTGGTTGCTTGTTAGATTATATTCCCCGTCTTCGTATTCTAAAGACTCGACAGTGACTGACAACCGACATTCAACGCCAACAACATCACATTCAGCTTTGAGCATCGCCACAATTTGCTTGGATGAATCATCGCAAAATAATTGTCCAAGCTCTTTTTCGTGATAAGCAATATCATGTTTTGCGACTAAAGCAATAAAATCCCATTGGGTATATTGTTTTAACGCGGACTTAAAAAAATGCGGATTGGAAGACAGGAAATTGTCTGACTGAATATCTAAATTAGTAAAATTACAACGCCCTCCGCCTGACATCAAAATTTTCTTGCCTAATTTATTGGTGCTTTCGAGAACCAACACCCGCTTACCGCGCTGACCAGCTGTGATAGCACACATTAAACCCGCTGCGCCCCCGCCAATAACAAGCACATCATAAGAGAAGTTGGATTGAGAATTATTTGCACTCATATAAAAATAATAAACATTAAAAATCAGAAACTAAAATATTCGCCATGAATGCTTAGCAAATTATTCTTTCATTAGTTTTTGATAAAATAATAATTCTTTAGTCAAACTATCAATCTTTGCATTCATTCCAACAAAGCCATGACCTTCCTTTGGATATGTATGATATTCATAATCAATATGATTTTTATGTAAAGCATCGGCCACTTGTTGAGACAACTCAGCTGGTACAACATTATCCTCCAAACCTTGAAATAAAATCATAGGTGCTCGCATTTCAGCGATTTTATGAATTGGCGAACGCTGAAAATATACACTATCTTCTGTCTGCGCTGCTGTTAAATCAAACGTTTCGCCCAACAGCTGATCGGTATAACAAGATTCAAATTTATGGGTGATTTGCGCAAGTGTTGCAAGATCGCCAATGCCATAATAACTAGCCCCAGCGGCAAACATTTTTGGATAAAGTGTTAACGCTCTTTGCACAGCATAGCCACCGGCACTTTTGCCACGAATGAATATTTGTTCTGGATGAACTAGGCCTTTGTCAATTACATGTTCTATGGCCAACTTAATATCTTCAGCATCAGCCACTCCCCACTGTCCCAATAATTGATCACGATAATTACGTCCATAACCTGTGCTACCTCGATGATTAACATCCAACACAGCAAAACCTGATGTGGTCCAAAACTGCTTTTGAACATCAAACTCACAACTTGCTCTTGCAGTGGGGCCACCATGGACCATAACAACTAAAGGCGGTAGTAATTCAGGATTATTTGACGGGTATTGAACATTTTTCGGCGCATAGAAAAACGCATGACTATTGATCGATTCATCATCAGTATCTTTAGACATAATAGTCAAGGCTTCTGCACAACTCACATTTGCAGGAGTTAAAATCTCTTCCCCTTCTGAAGCAGCTATTTGCATATCACTAAAACGCAATATTTGTTCACTTAAACCTCCTGACTCCGCAACTACATATGCAACACCATTTTCCGCAGAAATACTGGAAAATTGCACAAATTGCTCACCTAAACGAACAATTTTTTCAGCTTGTAAGTCAATCAGATGTAACTCATCTCCCCATTGATTGGTCGCAATAGCAAGAATTTTGTCTTGTTCTACAAATGCGTAACGATGATTACCAAAATTCCAATGCGGGTAGCTATATTCATTTATTCCCTGTGTGATTTCATACAAGGTATTGCCATTCCAACAATACAATTGCGCGTAGTTTCGCGTTGAACCAATTTCTTGATCAGGCCAATCAATTATCATAAATAGACGTTGCCCTTCACCACCCGCATAAATCGGTTCATAAGCTAAATGACTGATCGAAGCACCAAGACCTATGCTTGAAATTGCCATATCCAAAGAGTTTGAAATGCTTGATAAATAAGGCATCTTCAAAGGATCTTCTTCATCAAAAGTTAAATCCCCAATCAGGACATGCGTTTCATCCCAAGGCATTGCTGGATGACGCCACTCAACCCAAGCTAAATGTTTGTCATCAGGCGACAATACTAAGGAAGCATAAAAGTCACAACCACTGGCCAACACCTTTGGCTGATTAACACCAACCTTGGTGGAAATCATACCAATCTCGGTACGATTTCCGGCTTCATTATTGGTCTCCATCACAAAAAACAACCACTTACAATCATTTGATAGGCACAAATCCGCATACATTCGACCATCATCAGGAGTAATTGGTTGCGCTGTATCAATCAGTGCATTCTCATCAAAAACATCACTAAATGATTCATCAAAAGAGGAGTCTTGAAACGAATCTTCAGCGAATTCTTCATCATCAGTTATCTCGACATTGAAATCATGGTTCAATGGCAAACGATAAATTCGTTGATCTGAATCATTACAAAAATAAATCGCATTCTTACCTACGCAATAGGCTTTACCACCATATTCATTCACGCGAGTACGAACATTTAATTTGGGAGTAGTAAATATAAAAGTCTCACCCGACGGTTGACGCCCTTTAATTTGCACCCCTCCAATTTCAGGGTTTTGTTCCATCCAATATAAACAACCCTGTTTCACCTCAAGAAACTTAGGCTTACCAACATCTGCAAACACATCTTCTAACGATAGTGGAGATTGCCATTGCTTATAGGGTGTGTGTTGTTCTGGCATAAATGTATGTTCTTATTTTTGCTGAAATTGAGTAAAAAATTTATCACCAACTTTAATCTTATGTTGACTAAAAAACCCCGCCCGAGCTTCAAAAGCATACAATGCGGGCTTAGATGGTCGATAAGTTGGTTTATCTATCTCTAACAAACGATACGTTTTCATAAGATAGATATTAATAATTTCGCCTAATTCATTAATAAATGCAATATCCAAAGGGGCTACAACATTATTCATATGAAAAGATGGCACCACTGGCCTAGAAAAATCAAACAATATATTGGTTGTATTAATTGTTTCAGCGCAGACAAATTGAAAACCTTGAGCAAGGCGCTCACTAGTATTAGCTAGACGAAACGATACAGGAATTACCAAACCAGAATTGGAAACAAACTTGCCTTTTTCCAATGGCATATTCTTTAATACTTCTGGCCACGGTTGACAAGATTTAGCTGCAACAGGTGTTGCTACAAAGCAACAAAAGCTAGCAAGCCAAAGAAAAATAAAAAGTTTAACGTGAGACTTAGCGATTCGCACTTTCAAAAATACGGCGTTGGACTTTTTCAGCCAATTCCAATGCTTGTAACCCCTGCCAGCCTGACACTAAAGGCACCGCTTTATTTTGTGCCACTTCTACAAAATGTGCTAGTTCTTTTTGAAGTGGCTGCTCTGTAGTCAATTCGAGGCTTTTTGTCTGTATGGTGGGGAAACCTGAAGGAGATTTCGGCCCATTTGGACTAACAATTTCCAAATTTTGATCCGCCAAATCTGCACCAACATAGCCTTCTGGACCAAACACACGAAAACGACGAATACGTTTATTAGAAACCCTGCTCGCCGTTAAATTAGCCACCACTCCATTTGCAAATTGCAAACGTACATTAGCGATATCAATATGATCAGTAATCACTTTGGAACCCACCGCATCAACCTGCACAACCTCATCATCAACCAAGGCTTGTACAAGATCTAGATCATGTATCATGAGATCTGTAATTACATCAACATCCATTGCTCTCTCAACGAATGTACCTAAACGATGCACTTCAATAAATTTCGGTTCGATGACTTCTTTATAGACTGCTTGCCAAGCAGGATTATATCGCTCTAAATGACCAATCAACAATGGCGTATCATTCTGGCCAGCTATCTCAACTAAACGCCTAGCTTCTTGCACTGTGGCTGCAATCGGCTTTTCTAACAACGTCGGAATTCCTGCCTCTAAAAAAGGTTGAGCTACATCAAAATGATACGTTGTTGGCACAACAATACTGACAGCTTCGACTTGATTAACAAGATCCATACAGTTAGTTGTCGCTAGACAATTAAAATTTTCGGCTACCGCTTGGGCATTAGCCTCAACCGTGTCTGAAACTCCAACTAAATCAACATTATCCATTTCAGAATAAATTCTGGCATGAATCTGTCCTAGATAACCGACGCCAACCACGCCAACTTTAAGCTTCTTAGTCATTAAAAGATGAATTTTTATATTTTATAAATGATAATTGGTATCGATTGATGCTTTTCAGCAACTTTAATTACAACAACTGGCAAGGTAATAGTAACGACAGGAAGATGCAATATGTTTCAACTTCGATATTATATAGAAATAACACCACAAACAAATGTAAAAATTACACCTTAATTTACTCTCCTTCACTTTAAGTACCTACAATGCCCGAATCAATTTTAATTACTGGCTGCTCATCCGGAATCGGCCTTAGCACTGCAAAATTTTTGCATAAATGTGGCTTTCATGTCATCGCCTCAGTTAGAAATCCTGACGACATCAGCATCTTAAAAGAACTTGGCATTAATTGCATTCAACTGGATTTGCGCGATGAAGATAGCATTAACTCAGCCGTCGCTTATATCAAAGACCACGCACCGAATTTATATGGCTTAGTCAACAATGGAGCCTATGGACAACCTGGCGCTGTTGAAGACTTAAGTCGTGCGGCTTTGGAAGAACAATTTCATACCAATGTCTTTGGCACACATTCTTTAACGCAAAAGCTAATCCCAATATTTCGCCAACATAATCGTGGCCGCATTGTGCAAATCAGTTCAATTTTAGGTTTTGTCGGCGCACCAATGCGTGGCGCTTATAACGCATCCAAATTTGCTCTGGAAGGCTTAAGTGATACGCTGCGTGTTGAGCTAGCTGACACTAATATAAAAATAGCTATCATTCAACCTGGCCCAATTGAGAGTGCATTCAGGCCGAACGCTTACAAAGCGTTTACTAAACATATTGATAGTAAAAACAGCCACTATGCCAACTTATATGAAGATGTGCATGCACGCTTACATAGTAAAGAAAATGCCCGTTTTACCTTATCCAGTGACTTTGTCGCCAAAAAAATTCATCATGCTCTAACTGCAAAGCATCCAAAAATTCGTTATTGGATCACTGTACCAACTATTGTTATGGGAATTCTGACTAAATTTATCCCCACAAGACTTCTTGATAAATTAATCAAAAGTCAGTCAAACTAAGTTATTATCGCGCCATTAATAACAAGCACTAGAAATCGCTATACGCACCTATTGTGAGCCAAATTTATCTGCTTAACATCACCGGTCCTGATCGACGAGGCTTGTCTGCTGAACTGTCTTCAGTTTTTGAACAGCAAGATATCCGCATTCTCGATATTGGCCAATCGGTCATTCATAACCAAGTTTCCTTAGGCATGATGGTGCAACTAGCGGAAAATATTAATTCTGAAGAAATTTTAGCGGAATTCGCTAAAACTAGCGCGCGTTTAGGAGTTGATATTCGAACCACTGAAATCAACGAAAAGAGTTATGCCAAATGGATCGAAGCTCAAGGTCAAGATCGTTATATTTTAACTTTGTTAGCGCGTGAAGTTGCGGCCGAAGAAATCGCTAGAGTCACACGCGTCACAGCTGAACAAGGCTTAAACATCCACGATATCGCACGGTTAAGCGGCCGTATCAATCTAAACGAACCCGTCACCAATGACACTAAATCCTGTATTGAATTTGCGGTCAAAGGCACACCCAAAGATCCCGCGGCAATGCGAGCTAATTTCTTACGTATTGCCAGTGAACTCGACATTGATATCGCCATTCAACAAGACGACGCTTATCGCCGCACCCGCAGGCTTGTGTGCTTTGATATGGACTCAACTCTCATTCAAACCGAAGTCATTAATGAACTTGCGAAACATGCAGGCGTTGGCGAACAAGTTGCCAGCATCACTGAAGAAGCCATGCAAGGTAAACTAGATTTCAGCGAAAGCTTCCGTCGCCGTATGGCATTATTGAAAGGTCTTGATGAATCTGTTTTGCAAGAAATTGCTAATAATTTACCCATCATGGAAGGTGCTGAGCGTTTAATTAAAAACCTTAAAGCCTATGGCTTTAAGACGGCAATATTGTCTGGTGGATTTACCTATTTTGGCAATTTTTTGCAGGCAAAGTTTGGCATTGATTATGTCCACGCTAACACATTGGAATTTGCCGATGGTAAACTCACTGGCAATGTCATTGACCCCATCGTTAATGGCGAAATGAAAGCCAAACTACTTAAAAAAATTGCTAAACAAGAAGGCATCAGCTCCGCACAAACTATCGCCGTTGGTGATGGCGCAAATGATTTACCAATGCTCAGCGCAGCAGGTTTAGGAATTGCATTTCGAGCCAAACCATTAGTTCGTGAAAGTGCCAAACAATCACTTTCAACCCATGGTTTGGATAGTATTTTGTATCTGCTCGGTTTTAAGGACAGTGATATTTTAAAATAAGCTCGTCATTAAGTTATTATTTTACTTTAGCCAAACCCTCACCTCGTGAATCACTTGCTGCCGAATAGCTAATAATATTTTCTGACTTCTCCCATGCGACAGCGTGCATATTGCCATACTGACGATTTAATCGTTTAAACTGATGTCCTTTTGCCTTTAAATTAGATTGTTGAGCATAAACAGAATCTTTTTCTAATTGAACAGCGTCAGGCAAATACTGGTGGTGATAACGCGGTGCGTCAATCGCTTGTTGTAAGTTCATACCTCGATCCACAATATTAGAAATTGCCAAAGCCACCATTGAAATGATGCGACTCCCTCCTGGTGTACCAATCGCTATCGCGCCATGTTTGGTTTCAATAAACGTTGGTGACATACTCGACAAGGGTCGTTTACCAGGTTCAATTTGATTGGCTTTGCCGCCGACCAAACCATACACATTCGGCACACCCGCTTTGCTGACAAAATCATCCATTTCATTGTTCAGGATAATACCCGTACCCTCCGCAACATGCCCCGATCCAAAAGGATAGTTCACACTTAAGGTCGCAGCAACACGATTACCTTCTTTATCAATAATCGAAAAATGGGTAGTGTCTACTCCTAGATTTCTTTCAATAGATAAATCTTCACTAGGCGTTGCTTTATCACCAATTTCATTGACGAATTTTTTTAAATACACTGGGCTCAACAGGGTCTTTTGTTCAACCTTGATAAAATCTGAATCACCAAGATACAGTGATCTATCACGATAAGCGCGGCGCATAACTTCAACAAACAAATGCATGTCTGGCGCACCTAGTTCACCCCTTGATTGTTGTTCCAACTCCAGTGTTTGCAATATCTGCCCCATAACAATCCCACCTGACGATGGCAATGCTGCGGAAACAACACGGTTACCTTTATAATTAAACGTCACAGGCTGCCGTTCAACCACACGATAATTTTTTAAATCATCCATCGTCCATATACCGCCATTATCACGCACATAGTTCACCATTTTTTGTGCAACATCACCTTGATAAAAACCACTGCGACCTTTTGCCGCCATGACCTTTAACGTATCAGCAAGTTCAGGCTGTTTGATCACGGTTCCAACTACTGGCACTTGACCATTATCTAAGAACAAACGTTTGGCTTCCTCATTAAATATTTTTGCACGAAATTTAAGATGCTTAACAATATGATTATTGGCAGCGAATCCTTGTTCAGCAAAATTAATCGCGGCTTGCAGATTTTCAGCAAAACTTAAATTTCCATATTTACTATTGATATGTGCAAGCGCCGCTGGCTGTCCTGGAATGCCTGCTGCTAACGCACCATTGAGTGAAGCATTTTCTATAACTTGTTTATTTTCATCCAAATACATATCGCGATGAGCTGCTCCGGGTGCCATTTCTCGACCGTCAATCATTACTTGCTTGCCATCGCTTTCCCGATGCAACAACCAAAAACCGCCACCTCCCATTCCTGAACCACTGGGTTCAACAACAGATAAAACCGCACTAGCAACCACTGCCGCATCAAAAGCATTGCCTCCATTTTCTAACGTATCTAGGGCTGCTCTAGTTGCCAATGGATGCGCTGTAGCAACTAAGTTTTTGGCTAGTTTTGAGGTTTTCGGTTTAGAATGGCTTTTTTTAGCTTGCTTATCAGTTGCTGAACCACAGGCTGCTATAACAACCATCAATACGATAGAAAAACTAATTTTCAGAAAATTTTTATTCATAAAAGCACCTTGGCTCGTTAAAAATATAATGTCTAATTTGCTTCAGCTTCTTCACGAAGTTTCGCTCTAACATTCATTAAGACCTGACCATAATGGTTTTCACCACGTCGATCTCTCCCACAACCCCAAAAATAGTCGAATTGACTGTTTTCAACTAATATTTCTTCGCCTGTTGCCAAAAGATTATCGGCAATTTCTCTATACGTCCTACATTGAGTATAAACAGCACGCGTCATGACCGTTGTTTGAACCTCTTGCCAATCCGAACGCTTACGCTTGAAGCGCTTATTGCCTAGTTTTTCTGCTGCTTTTGGATCAGATGCGAGACGAATTTTTTCTTGGTAATCAACTTGATTAAACTTCATCGCTTGATAATAGTGTTCGATGCTTTTCCACTGTGCATCATCAAGTTCAAAAGGTTTCACAACATGCCTTGAACAACAATATTCCAAGTCATACATTGAAAAATACGTCGAGTTGTCGTCAATTGGAGGAAATAAAGCCATAGCACACACTAAAAAATTGGAATTTGAACAGATTTTATCTACAATCTGCCAGCGAAGAAAGTCTAAAGGTGTCTATTTGCTACTAGCAATTCATGACCCATTGGCCCCTTGTCAATGAATTAACTATCTATGCTTTCGATTTACGTTCGAAGTGGCGGAGAAAAATTATGGGAAAATCTGACCAAAATACGACTGAATACGTCGTTTATGCCCTGTATAAATTTGTGACTCTCAAGGATTATGAGACACTACGGGAACCCTTACGCAAACTCATGACTAAACTGGACATTCGCGGCACTGTGCTACTTGCTGAAGAAGGTATCAATGGTACTATTTCTGGTAAGCGTGAAAATATGGATGCCATCATTACTTGGTTGCGGGCAGATAAACGCATAGCAGACCTAGAATACAAAGAATCCATCCATTATGAACAACCTTTCCACCGGACTAAGGTCAAACTCAAAAAAGAGATAGTAACCATGGGTGTGGATGGAATTGACCCAAACAAAGTTGTTGGCACTTATGTGGAAGCTCAAGATTGGAACGACGTCATTTCTAATCCAGACGTAGTTCTAATCGACACCCGCAACGACTATGAATATGAAATTGGTACATTCAAAAATGCCGTCAATCCTGATACAGAGACTTTCCGCGAATTTCCCGACTATGTTGAAAAAAATCTAGATCCAAATAAACACAAAAAAGTTGCCATGTTTTGCACCGGCGGCATTCGTTGTGAAAAAGCTTCTTCTTACATGAAACTTGCAGGCTTTGAAGAGGTTTATCACCTCAAAGGTGGTGTGCTGAAATATCTTGAAAAAGTGCAACCCGAAGAAACTCTATGGGACGGCGAATGTTTTGTGTTTGATGATCGTGTTGCTGTTAACCATGCGTTAGAACGCGGAAAATATGATCAATGTCATGCCTGCCGCTACCCCATTACAGAACAAGACAAACAACACAAACACTACACTCCTGGTGTGAGTTGTCATCGCTGTTATGACAAAAGCAGCGATGAACAAAAAGCACGCTTTGCTGAGCGTGAAAAACAAATTCAATTAGCCAAAGCCCGAGGTGAACATCATATTGGTGGTGATGTGGCGGTGATAAGTGAGCGGCACAAAAAACAAAAGGTTCTTAGCAAAGAGAAAAAAACCAATTTCAGCAAAAACTCTGACAATTAAACCTTCATTGGCTTAGCATATTGACGATTACTTCATCCACTCTGTGACAATATTCACGTTATATTTTGTAGGTAACTTTGTAGGTAACAACGATGTTTAGCTTTCTCAAACCAGATCAAAAAAAGAAACTTAATAAAGAATATTTAAAATTATTAGAAGATGCTATGCAAAGCCAACGCAATGGCGACATCAAGAATTATTCACTTTTGACCAAAAAAGCTGAAAAAATTAAATTCAAAATAGATGCAATGTCTTAGCCCCTAGCTAAATACATCATGATTACACCCATCTATGCTGCTATTTTTGGTTTATTTTTTATATTTTTGAGCATTCGCATTATCAAACAACGCACCAAAAATCATATTGCTCTTGGTGATGGTCAATTGCCTGAACTAACTAGAGCAATGAGAGTTCATGGTAACTTTGCCGAATATGTTCCCTTTGCATTATTATTGATGTTTTTTTTAGAAACACAAACAAATCACTCTTTATTTGTACATTTTCTAGGGTTTACATTGTTGGCAGGACGGTTGATTCACGCTTATGGTGTTAGTCAAGCTAATGAAGTTATTCAATTAAGAAAAATTGGCATGGTGCTGACTTTCACGGTGATTATCTCTTCAGCTATCAGAATTCTATTGAGTTATTTCTAACTAATTTTTCAGCTTATAGCCAGTTTTAAATATCCAAAAAATAATTCCTGCAAATAGAAAAAAGAAGCCGAATAATACTGCCACACTAATTGAAATACTGATGTCGGATTTTGCAAAAAAAGTCCATCGAAACCCATTAATCAAATACCAAATGGGATTAAATAATGCAATTTTATGCCAGATGCCGGAGAGCATATCGATTGAATAAAACGTGCCACCAAGGAAAACCAATGGTGTGACAACCAAAACTGGAATAACTTGTAGTTTTTCGAAATTATCAGCCCATAAGCCAACAATAAACCCCAACAAGCTAAACGTAATCGCGGTCAATGTAAGAAAAGCAAACATAGCAACTGGATAGGCAATCTGAAACGAAACAAACAGTTTCGCTGTAATAAGAATAATAATTCCAATTAATACCGCTTTAGTCGCAGAAGCGCCTATATAGCCAATCAAAATTTCATAAAAAGACACTGGTGAAGACAAAAGTTCATAAATTGTGCCTGTGAATTTTGGAAAATAAATAGCAAAAGATGCATAAGAAATACTCTGAGTCATCAACGATAACATGATCAAACCCGGCACAATAAATGCCCCATAACTCACGCCACCTACTTCTGAAATTCGAGAACCAATGGCCGCTCCAAACACGATAAAATACAATGATGTAGTCAACACTGGTGAGATAATACTCTGATAAAGAGTTCGCCACCAACGAGACATTTCGTATAAATAAATTGCCTTGATTGCATGTATATTCATGATCAATCTCGCCCCTCAAACTCTTGTTCAGGCTCATTCAACAGATCAATGAATATTTCTTCGAGAGAACTTTGCTGCGTGTTCAAATCAGTAAAACGGATACCCTCTTCAGACAGAGCTTTCATCAAAGTAATCACACCTGTTCGCTGCGCATTAATATCATAAAAATATTTCAACACATCGCCTTGACCGGAGAGTTCAATATCAAACTGATTCAATTTGGCAGGTATTTTTTTCAAAGGTTGCAATAATTGTAATGTAAGCTGCTTTCGTCCCAATCGATTTAACAAGTTGCTCTTTTCTTCAAGCAATAATAGTTTTCCAGCATTGATGACACCAACTCGGTCAGCCATTTCCTCGGCCTCCTCGATATAATGCGTTGTCAAAATAATTGTCACTCCACGCTCACGTAATTTATGAATTAAACGCCACATATCTTGGCGTAGTTCTACATCCACGCCAGCAGTTGGTTCATCTAAAAATAAAATTTCAGGTTCATGCGCTAAGGCTTTGGCAATCAATACACGACGTTTCATCCCACCTGAAAGTTGCATTAACAAACTATGACGTTTCTCCCATAAGCTCAAGTCTTTTAATAATTCTTCGACCAAATCATCATCGCGACCTTTGCCAAACATGCCTCGAGTAAAATTTACTGTGCTTAAGACTGAATCAAACTGATTATTTGTCAGCTCTTGTGGCACTAAACCTATCATTTGGCGTGCATTGCGATAGTCTTTAACGATATCAAAACCAGCAACAGAAACACTGCCTTCGCTAGCATTAACAATTCCACAAACGATGCTAATCAATGTGGTTTTCCCAGCACCATTTGGTCCAAGCAAGGCGAGAATTTCACCCTTTTTTATTGTCAGTGAAACACCGTCCAAAGCTTTAAATCCATTACGATAAACTTTGACGAGATTGTTAATATTAATCAAGTCTGTCATGCTCGTGATTATGGCGCTACATGGAAGAAATTAATATGCTCTTTTAAAAAAAATGACAACTTATATCGGCAATACTCAGATCGAACCGCCAACTGCCATAACATTCAAAAATCCACTTTTTTGTTAGCTAGTAATAGCTTTGCTAACTTGAATTTAAAATCATTTATCTTAATACGTTCCATCAAAATAATTTATGACTTATAAAATTCTATATTCTATTCAAAATAATAAAGATTTAGTTTGATCGTGCCTATAAAATAGCTCAACTTCATTTACAAAGTGATTCTTGATATTCAAATTTTAATGCAATGGAGAAGATTTTATGTATCGATTTGCTCAAATTTTCGCAGGATTTGCTGGCATTATTCATATTCTGTTCTTCTTAATGGAAAGCGTTTTATGGATGAACCCTGACATTCATTCTATTTTCAAAGTACGAAACATTGAAGATGCTGAAGTTCTTCATGTCTATGTACAAAATCAAGGGTTTTATAATTTATTTTTAGCATTTGGCACATTTGCAGGTTTATTTCTGGCTAAGCGCAATCTAGAAGTTTCTAATGTACTCATCATATATACCTGTCTTTTTATGGTTGGTGCCGCGATTGTTCTTAGCTTTACCATTCCTGCAATGATCTCTGGTGTTTTCATTCAAGGTGTTCCTCCTTTGATTACCTTAATCATTTTAATTTATCTAAAAAGGAAGAATTAAAGATATAAATTCTGACTTAGAAAAAATTTTTTCCATTGATTAATAAATACTTAAAAATTATTTATCAGCCATGAACCAGACTACATTTCAACTGCACCCGCAACTCGAAAGCGACACTTTTTTGGTCGTTGATTTACCACTGTGTCGCGTTTTATTAATGAATGATAAACAATTTCCTTGGTTAATTTTGGTTCCAAGAAGAGAAAATTGTCAGGAAATATATGATTTACCTGAACAAGATATTGCCCAATATCAGAATGAATCGATACTTGTTAGCAAAGCTTTGATGCAACAATTTAACGGCGATAAATTAAATGTCGCTGCACTTGGCAATATCGTTCCGCAATTACACATTCATCATATTGTGCGATTTAAACTAGATATTGCTTGGCCTGATCCAGTCTGGGGAAAACAAAAATCTATTCCATACAATAAAGCTGAACGGCAACAGCTATTAGAGAAAATACGAGCCAAGCTAGATACTTAAAGTCAATCAACACAAGCTTTGAACAAATCACTAGGAATAATAGCCAAAATTACATTAGCAAACCTTGTAGAAGGAATCGATTCGGTGTAATTTTATCCCTCTCCTGCCACCATCAATTATTTAGTGATATTGCCATGAAAATGACACCTAAACTTGAGTCTTTTGTTTCTCACTTTGGCGAAATGGGCAGCCGTTGGGGCATGACTCGAACAGTTGGTCAGATTTATGCCCTATTAATGATCACTGAAAAGCCTATCAATGCTGACGATTTGGTGGAAGCTTTAAGCATCTCTCGCTCCAATGTCAGCATGGGACTCAAAGAATTGCAATCTTGGCGCTTAATTAAGCCAATCCATTTTCCTGGCGATCGCAAGGAATACTACGAAACACCTGAAGATATTTGGCAAGTAGCTCGTATTATTTTTGAAGAACGACGTAAACGCGAGCTTGAACCCACCTTAACGATGCTACGTGGTGAAATGATGCGCCAACCAGTATCAGAAGAAGGTCATTATGCGCATAAAAAAATGGAAGAAATTCATAACATGATTGATTCCCTCACATCATGGGCAGATGAGCTGCAAAAACTCAATAATAAAAACTTAGTAAAACTCATGAAACTAGGCACTAATGTAACCAAATTAGTTAATGTTAAAGACAAAATTACGGGCAAGAATAAAAACTAATGGTAAGTGAGTTCATCAAGCTTTTGAGCTTGTTTAAAAAAACTTCTAATTTATGTGTCGCCTGTTTAATTATCATAGTAATTACTCTACCAGCACTTGCTGATAACAAAATCCGTATTCGTGATTCACATGGCAAATGGGCTTTTGATGCGCCTCCAGAACGTATTGCTGTAATCAATTGGACTGTAACGGAACAACTACTTGAATTAGGCATTGCGCCAATTGCTATTGCAGACACAGCAGGTTTTAAAAAAACTTCACCGCAAACTCTATTCTCAGCTGAACAGAACAAGGCTATTGATCTAGGCTCTCGTTTCACTCCTGACTTAAAGCAATTGAAAGCGCTCAAACCTGAATTAATTCTCATTGGTTATTCCCAGCGCGATTTATTGAGACCTTTATCAAACATTGCACCTGTGATGTATTTCAACAACTTCAGTCGGCGCAACAATAATGCTGAAAAAGCCGATGAACGCTTTTTAACACTCGCCAAATTATTCAACAAGATCAAATTTGCTAAACAAAAACTTGCTGAACGTGATGTGAAAATCAATTCACTCAAAGAAAAACTATCTTCAAAATTTAAAAACCAATTGTTTACTGTCGCTTCTTTAAAACAAAATGGAATTTGGGCTTATTCAAACAATTCAATGCCTGAGGCGGTACTATTAAAACTAGGCCTCCAGCCTGAGTTAAATGATAAACCAAGCAAACTTGGCACACGCAAATTAAAAAACAAAGAAGCCAGTCAATTGCAAGGCTGTTTCATCTATATCAATAGCACAAACAACCAACATAAAGCGCTAAAAAACCACCAATGCAATTACCAAGCAACAACCACTAATACTTTTGGTGGTGCAATGTCACAGCTGTATCTAGCCGAATCTATTACTGACAGCTTAATTAAATAACACTTTTTTTGTTAAACCAGCAAAACTCAGCTAATTAAAACCAACCAAGTTGAAACTGAAGCAATCGGAATTGCAAAGTAAAACGCATTAATGCGTTGGCCTCAGTAGCGTAAAGACCTGTCGAAAATCTGCAATATAACTAGCTCTAATCAACAAAAATACAGATAGAACAATTTTAAAAATCTCTATCATAGTACATCTGTTCAATTGCGCTTCAACGCAAAACTGAGTAAATCAAAGATTAAAACTTAGACCTATGCCAGTTTTTTCAATAAAACATTGATCTGTTTACGAAAAATCTCGTAAAAAACTGTGAAATTGTTTGCATTATAAAATTACAAAACTATAATTTCAGAAATTACTGAAAATTCAGAATATTACAAAATATAATATTTCTTATGTTTTCTCTGTATCAAACAATGAGGTCAACAGTGAATATTTTCACACGTAAACCTAACGCCAAATTGATTGGATTACTCACGATCGGATTATGTCTGCCCATTTTAAGTGGCTGTAATCTAGAAGAATACCTGCTATTTCAACCAAAAGGTGAAATAGCTGAGCAACAAAGCTGGCTGATTATTTTATCTTTTATGATAATGATGATCGTGGTAGTTCCTGTCATCATCATGACAATCTGGTTCCCTATCCGCTATCGCAACAATCGAAAAGATAACAGCAAAGCGAAATACACACCAAATTGGGAACATTCAAACAAAATTGAATTCTGGGTTTGGTCAATTCCTTGCGTCATTATCATTTGGTTAGGGATTTTGACTTATCAAACATCTTTCTCATTAGATCCTCGCAAGCCAATAGAATCAGAGAATCCAACCATGCGCGTGCATGTAGTAGCATTAGATTGGAAATGGTTATTCATTTATCCAGAGCAAGAAATCGCTACGGTCAATGAACTTGCAATCCCAGTGAATACTCCGGTGGAATTTTTGATCACTTCAGACACTGTGATGAATTCATTTTCGATCCCTTCACTAGGCTCAATGATTTATGCCATGGCAGGCATGGAAAACCAGCTGCATTTAATTGGTGAAGAAATTGGAACATATCGTGGCTATTCAGCCAACTATAGTGGTTTTGGCTTCTCGGGAATGAAATTCGACACGCATGTTGTTGAAAATGCCGATTTCAACACTTGGGTGAACAAAGTTAAGCAGTCGCCAGAAGTTTTAACACCACAACGTTTTCAAGATTTAGCTAAGAAAACTAAAGATCATCCAGTCGAATATTTTGGCTCAGCCAGCCCGCTTACATTCAACTATCTAGTTGAAAAATATACTGGGCAACAAGGCCAAAAAACCGAAAACTATTCAAACCCTTTTGTCACTCCCAAAGTTGTTAAGAAAACAGGAGCGCAACACTAATGGCTGTAAGCAAACATACCGTCGTTACGGATCCAGATCCAATTTTTGGTAAATTGACTTGGGACTCAATCCCATTTCATGACCCAATTATTTTAACTACATTCTTGACTGCAACTATGGTTGCGCTTGGCGTGATTGGTGCAGTACTTTATTGGGGCAAACTGAAATATCTATGGGATGAATGGTTGACTTCCGTTGATCATAAAAAAATCGGTATCATGTACATCATAGCTTCTATCGTTATGTTGATTCGAGGCTTTTCCGATGCCCTATTAATGCGCTCACAACAAGCATTAGCGGTCTCAGATTCATCTGGAGTCGGTTATTTGCCACCAGAGCATTACGACCAAATCTTCACTGCACATGGCGTAATCATGATTTTCTTTGTCGCCATGCCATTTATGGTCGGCTTGATGAACATCGTCGTGCCATTACAGATCGGTGCCCGAGATGTTGCATTTCCATTCTTGAACTCATTAAGTTTTTGGCTATTTATTGTTGGCACATTGCTAGTCAATGCGTCACTGTTTATTGGTGAGTTCGCCGCCACAGGTTGGTTGGCATATCCTCCACTATCTGGGCTTGAATATAGCCCGTGGGTTGGAGTTGATTATTGGCTTTGGTCACTACAAATTTCAGGGATTGGCACCCTACTTTCTGGTGTAAACTTCTTTGTGACTATCATGCGTATGCGTGCTCCTGGCATGACCTTAATGAAAATGCCAGTTTTCACATGGACATCATTGTGCTCAAACGTATTAATCATTTTGGCTTTCCCAATTTTAACTGTCACCATCACTTTATTAACGATTGACCGTTACTTTGGCACCCATTTCTTCACCAATGACATGGGTGGCAACCAAATGATGTACGTCAATCTTATTTGGGCTTGGGGTCACCCAGAGGTTTACATTCTAATTTTACCTGCCTTTGGTATTTTCTCTGAAGTAACTGCGACATTCTGCCGCAAGCGTTTATTTGGCTACACATCGTTAGTCTATGCAACCTGTTGCATCATGATCTTGTCATTCATCGTATGGTTACATCACTTTTTTACAATGGGCGCAGGCGCAAGCGTCAATGCTTTTTTCGGCATCGCTACCATGATCATCTCGATCCCGACAGGGGTGAAAATCTTCAACTGGTTATTCACCATGTGGGGCGGTAAGGTCGAATTTACATCACCGATGTGGTGGACTTTATCTTTCCTGATCACTTTCGTGATTGGCGGAATGACAGGTGTAATGCTTGCCATCCCTGCAGCTGATTTCGTACTACACAATACCTTATTCTTGGTAGCACACTTTCACAATGTGATTATTGGTGGTGTTCTATTTGGTTACTTTGCTGGTCTATCCTATTGGTTTCCAAAAGCCACTGGCTTCAAGCTTGATGAAACATTGGGAAAATGGGCTTGCGGACTATGGACAGTAGGGTTTTTCACTGCCTTTATGCCTTTATATGTTCTTGGCTTTATGGGTATGACTCGACGCCTAAACTACTATGACAATCCTGTTTGGAACACTTGGCTATTAATCGCAGGCATTGGCGCACTCATTGTGTTATTAGGCATTTGTGTGCAGCTTTATCAAATCTTTGCAAGCATTCGTGATCGCAAGAAAAATGTTGATATCACAGGTGATCCATGGGGTGGCCGCACACTAGAGTGGGCAACATCATCACCACCACCTTATTACAACTTCGCGAAAATTCCAACCGTGAAAGATCGTGACCCTTGGCATGACATGAAAGAAGACGGCATCGCGTTTGTTGAACCTGCTTCTTATAAAAAAATTCATATGCCTAAAAACACATGGGCTGGGATTGTGATTGCTGGATTCTCATTTATCTTTGGCTTTGCGATGGTATGGCACATTTGGTGGATGGCTGCATTAGGCTTTCTTGGCATGTTTGCAGGCTATATTGCTTACACATTTGTGCGCACTAAAGACTACTATGTGCCAGTTGAACAAGTCGCGAAAATTGAAGGCGATCACTATCAAGCCCTTCGGGACAGCGGCATTGAAGTAATCCCTGAAAATCAAATTTAGGCTTAAACCAAGTCTGAAAATACGTATTAACAATAGGAAAATTAATATGACTAATACTGTAGTTGATGAACATAGTGCCTTAGACCATGATCATCATGATTATGAAGGCGATACGCTTTTAGGCTTTTGGATATATATCATGAGCGATTGCATATTATTTGCATCATTGTTCGCGGTATATGCCGTCCTCAATGGCAACTTCTTTGGTGCACCAACTCCGCAAGAACTATTTGAGCTAAACTTTGTTGCTGGCGAAACTGCGTTGCTGCTGTTTAGTAGCTTCACCTTTGGTATGGCAATGCTCTATTCTCACAAAAACAACCTCCAAGGGTTATTTTCTTGGCTTGGCGTCACCTTCTTATTAGGTGCTGCTTTCCTTGGCATGGAACTCTATGAGTTTTATCACTTCACTCATGAAGGGGCAGGTCCTACCGCGTCAGGTTATTGGTCAGCATTTTATGCATTAGTTGGCACACACGGCTTACATGTGTTTGCTGGCTTAATTTGGATGATTGTTTTATCCATTCATATTCTACGTGACGGTCTAACGGTTACGAATAGTTGCCGTTTAGCATGCTTGTCACTTTTCTGGCATTTCCTTGATGTTATCTGGATTTGCGTATTCAGCATCGTATATTTAATGGGGGTTATGTAAATGGCTAATCATTCAAACGACACACATGAGAGCTATAACGCTCACGGCCATGGTGGCGCAGCACACGGCAGCGTCAAAGAGTATGTCATCGGCTTAATTCTTTCGATCATCTTGACAGTCATTCCTTTTGGCTTAGTTATGGCAGGAAATACTGGCACATTAACCTTAGCAATCATTTTGCTCTGCTTAGTTGCGCAAGTCTTGGTCCAATTAGTATTTTTCTTGCACATGAATGGCTCTTCAGAGCAGATTTGGAACACAACATCTGGTGTGTTTATTGTTTTGATTGTTTTGATTGTTGTGCTGGGTTCAATTTGGATTATGAATCACTTAAACCATAATATGCTGCTTGGTCATTAAAGCTAAAACACCCTAAGAAACAACCAGAGACACTCATTATGCAAGTTTTCAAGAAAACCCAATTAAGTTATTTATTCCTCGGCGCTTCGGCGTTGGCAATTGTTGGCTTAATTACACTTTTCATACTCACTAGCAAAACAGAGTTTGGTGAAAAAACGCCGCGCAATTTTTCTGAACTTGGTGGTGGTTTCACTTTGCAATCTGCAAAAGGTAATGTTTCGTTAAGTGATTTTAAAGGCAAAGCAGTTGTCATGTATTTTGGGTTCATGAATTGCCCTGAAGTTTGCCCCAATTCAATGGGTGTGTTGCAATCCGCTTTCAACCGTTTATCTGCCGATGAACTAAAAAGCGTGCATGGCATCATGATCAGTATTGATCCAGAAAGAGACAATGTAAAAAGCCTTGAAAAGTTCACACAGTATTATCACCCTCAAATTATTGGGCTTACAGGCTCAGATGATGCGGTTGAGAAAACGGCTGATCAATATGGTGCATACTTCAAACGCACCAAAGACAAAGAAAACGATTATCTTTTTGAACACGTGTCGCGCTACTACGTAATTGATCAACAAGGCAATTTAGTTGATGCCTTGCGCCATAGCACAACACCTAATGAGTTAACCGCGAAATTGCGTGAAACTCTCAATCAACAAACACTTGCACTACAATAACTGTAGTGCACTAAACCAACGATAGAATATTTAATATTGGAGCAGAACATTGGTTAATATTATTCGAAGCTCAAAATATAGCGTCTTAATTTCTGGGGTTTGCGCACTGATTCTCGCCATGGGTATCGCGCGTTATTCATTTACACCCATGATTCCTTATATGCAAACGCAAGTTGGAGTCACCGAGGGTTTAGCCGGTTGGTTAGCTGGCTTTAACTATATCGGTTACCTCGTTGGCTTATTCATGGTCTGGCTCTTGCGTGACTTACGTGCCCAAGACTTCTTTTATCGCTATGGCTTGCTGGTTGCTGTTATTTCAACTGCCATCATGGGCGTGCATGAACATGCTTTAATTTGGTATTTAAGTCGTTTCTTCGGTGGCATTTCTACTGCATTGGTATTTATGCTTGGCACAGGCTTAATTGCTAACTGGTTGGAGCGCCACGGACACAAAAAAGACCTAGGTATTCACTTTGCTGGTCTCGGACTTGGCATTATTGTTGGCGCGTTGATTGTTGATTTTGCCGCTGGCACACTACTTGGCGGCTTACTTTGGCAAGGACAATGGTTTGCATTAGCAGCCTTTGGCGCTGTGTTTGCTCTTCCGGCAGCATTATTACTACCTTTCCCTGATGCCGATCAAATTGAAGAGTCTAAAAAGCAAAAAAATCAACGTGATGATGAACCTTCTAAAAAATGGTTATTAATGATCACCGCAGCTTATATCTGCGCTGGCTTCAGTAATACCATTAACGTGACATTCACCTCATTAATTACTGAAAGTATTCCTTTGAAAAACTTAGGAACTTTAATGTGGATTTTTGTCGGTGTTGCGGCTGCTCCCGCACCGTTTATTTGGGAAAAAATTGCTCACCGTATTGGTTTCCTTAGAGCGATTCGCGTGGCATTTGTACTCAACATTATTAGTAATTTGCTCATCATTTTAACAACTTCTGTTTATGCTGTTACAATTAGTGCTTTACTGTTTGGCTTCTCATTTATGGGTATCGTCGCATTGACACTGCGAGTCATTGCTTATAAATATCGCTATCGCGCTACACAGGTGATGGCACAACTGACCCTAGGCTATAGTTTAGCTCAAATCATCTCTCCGATTATCTCTGGTGTCGTTGCTGAAGTAACGGGCAGCTTCAGCTTATCACTTTGTATTGTTAGCGTCATCATGGTGTTAGGCTTAGTCTGCTTAAGCGTCATTAAACGCGAAGGTCGAATCTTGCCATCGTTGCGTAACCCAACGACAACATAACTCATTAGCTAATTAACACAAAAAAAGCCCGCTTAATTAAGCGGACTTTTTTATATCTAATATTTTCCGAGCAGCCTTAATTATTCCCTAAAAAAGAAAATTTCTTCAAGACGCAGGCCACAATAATCCAACCATTTTTCAACATCTTGAGTTAGGAACTTATCGCGGTGCAACACCACATAAAAATAACGAGTAAAACTCCGATCTTTCACATTGAGTTCAATCAAATCTCCACGTTCTAATTCATGCTCTACTGAAATTTTTGATAAACACGACACCCCAAGATTCAAGGTGACAGCACGTTTCATTGCTTCAATTTGTTCCAGTTCAAGCACATAGTTTAAATCTTGTAAAATCCCATACATGCCACGTTCAAAAGTTTGTCGCGTACCTGATCCTTTCTCACGCACAATCCAGTCCAAACAGACCAATTGCTCACGAGTCAACGGGTTCTTTTCATTGGCAAGTGGATGGTCAGGAGAACAAACCACCACCATTTCATCTGTGCGCCAAGGCAAAACATCAATTTCAGGTTCATTAACCTCTCCTTCAATCAGGCCTAAATCCACTTGATAACTCAATACTTTATCAACGATTTCACGTGTATTACCTACTGATAAACGAATATCTGCATCTACATATTGCTGCTTAAATTCGGTGAACATATCAACAAACAAATAATTGCCAATTGTCATCGTGGCACCAACCGTAATCGAACCAAACCCACCTTTACTACTCAACGTGGTTTCTAAATCAGAGGCCCGTTGTAACAACTCTTCAGCTTTTGTTAGCAATGCTCTGCCAGCTGGATTGATTTTCAAACGTTTGCCTACACGATCAAACAACTGTGTATCAAAACGTGTTTCTAATTCTTTTAATGATCCACTCGCCGCAGACTGCGACATGGATAATTCATTTGATGCTGCTGTTAGGCTTCCCGTCCTTGCCACAGCCAAAAAAACCTCTAATTGCCTTAATGTATACCTCATGCACAGAATATAGCACAGCATTTTCGATTAGCAAAAGTATTGTTCGGTTTTTCCGAATACTGAACTCTTGAAAAACTGTTTTTCTGATAAAAATAATGTCTGTATTATTAGCCCTGTTAAAACAAGATAAATTAATTTGATTAATTTATCTTACAAAATACCCAAGCGACTTTCGGCTTAAGTATTTAAATAAAACAAGCTATAAACTGTTGAGGAAACTGACATGGCTGCACATATTCGTGAAGAAGAAGTTTTAAGCGTTCATCATTGGAACGACACACTATTCACTTTCAAAACAACACGTGACCCCGGTTTTCGCTTTGAAAATGGTCATTTCACAATGATTGGTTTAGAAGACGAAAATGGCAAGCCGTTAATGCGTGCATATAGCATGGCTAGTGCTAATTATGAAGAAAACTTAGAATTCTTCAGCATTAAAGTTCAAGACGGTCCACTTACTTCAAAATTACAGAAAATCAAAGTAGGCGACAAGATTTTGGTCAATTCAAAATCAACTGGCACATTGGTTGCGGATCGTTTACTGCCAGGTAAAAACTTGTATTTATTAGCCACAGGAACAGGGCTAGCGCCATTTATGAGCATCATCAAAGATCCTGAAGTTTACGAAAAATTCGACAAAGTCATTCTCACTCATGGCGTTCGCAATGTTTCAGAACTGGCTTATCAAGACTACATTCAAAAAGAATTGCCTGAAAACGAATTTTTTGGCGACATTGTTCAAGAAAAGCTACTTTACTACCCAACAGTTACTCGCGAAGACTTTCACACTAAAGGCCGTCTAACTGATGCGATCACTAGTGGTAAATTAGCTAAAACCGTCGGTCTACCTCCTATGAATTTGGAAGATGACCGCTTCATGCTATGTGGCAGCCCATCAATGTTAAAAGACTTATGCGATATCCTAGATAACATGGGTTATAACGAAACTGTTCGCAATAACATTGGTCACTATGTGATCGAACGAGCATTTGTAGAAAGCTAACTTTTTAGCATTGCCAAACAAAAAGCAGAGCCTGAAATCTCTGCTTTTTTAATGATCTTTTTAGCGCCCTATGGGTATCTATGGGTTCCTACAATTTCTCAAATAGGTATCCGTTCCCATCTATGCATCACCCACTTGGCTAAACATAGAATTTATCTTCCAGGTCTTTATGGATAATTATAGCTTTGTCTAAGATGGTTTGTTTTTGGTACGCCGAGAATTTTTGCGTGATTTAAACGCTTTTTCATTTAAATCACGCTGCTCTTTTTGGCGCTGACGATGTTTTTTCTTGCGATCTTGTTGTTCCTTATAATTTAAGCGATCAGACAGTGATCTAGCTTCGGCTTGTTGGCTGCCGCGCACAGATTGCTTACGCGATTTTCGAATTGCTACTTTATCATCTTTATATGGGCGGACTTTACTGACAAATTCATCTAAGCCCAATTTCTTGAGCATTTTTTCAATTTGCAAAGGTGCCATTTCTTTAGCATGACCCAAACGCACATTTGACATCAAACTGATGCCGCCATAGGATATTCGTTTCAAACGACTGACGGGATGCCCAAGCGTTTCAAAAATTCGCCGAACTTCTCGATTTCTGCCTTCTTGAATACCCACTTCCATCCAATGATTTGCAGCTGTTTCGTCACGTTCAACCACTATTATGTCTGTAAATTTGGCAGTCTTACCATCCAATTCAATTCCTTGACCAATAGCCGTTTCAAGTTCTTGTTGAGTCAATCGGCCACGCACTCTGACCATATAGCGGCGTTCTAGCCCCGTCGAAGGATGCATTAATTTATTAGCAAGTTCACCATTATTAGTGAACAGCAATAACCCTGTAGTATTTAGATCTAAACGTCCAATGGAAAGCCAACGTCCTGACTCTAATTTAGGCAAATTTTCAAACACTGTTGGCCTGCCTTTTGGATCGTCATGTGAACAAATTAATCCTTCAGGTTTATTATATTGCAGCAGCTTGATACCTTCATGTTGCTGAGAGCGCAGCAACGCTTGACCGTCGACCGAAATCTTATCATGCACAGCAACACGATCACCCAAACTAGCTTTTTTATTATTCACTGACACTCTGCCTTCAGCAATCCATTTCTCCATAGTTCTACGCGAACCAAAACCTTGTGCAGCAAGCACTTTTTGCAGTTTTTCGGTTTCCATTCGCTTAACCTTATTCTTCTTCTTGAGCGAGGCGCTGCTCAACCGCGTGAGTGATTGGAATTACATCAGCACTAATAGGATTGCCTTCTTCATCAATGTTAGACGCATTATCAGCAGCTGCCATTGAATCTAACTCTTCAAGTGGCAAATTCATATTCATTTCTTTGGCAATATCTTGAAACTGACGTTCTTGGATTAATTCAGGCAATTCGCTCAAGCCACGCAGATTAAAATAAGATAAAAATTCTTGAGTTGTGCCAAATAATGCTGGTCGTCCTGGCACATCACGATGACCAATTTCCCGAATCCAGCCGCGCTCTTCTAACACACGAATAATCTCGCTACTTACAGCGACACCACGAATTTCTTCAATATCACCACGAGTTACAGGCTGTCTATAGGCTATAATAGCCAACGTTTCTAGTTGAGCTCTGGAATAACGAGGAGGTTTATTAGAAGATAATTTGCGCATCCAAGGCGCATATTTTTCGGAAGTTTGAAAACGCCAACCACTTCCAATTCTGACTAATTCCATAGCTTTAGGTTCGTATAACTCAGTGATCTTTTCAATCACTTCATAAACAGCTTCTTTGCTAGGTTTGACTTCCTCTTCAAACAACGCTTGAATTTTCCTAACCCCTAATGGCTCGCCCGCGGCAAACAAAGCGGCTTCGATGATATTTTGTAATTCTGAAATTTCTACCGCATCATTGTTTTCAGTTGTTTGGCTATCGCTCATATCTTTGCTCTTATTGATGTCTTGCTTGCTTAACCAAATTCAGTTCAGGCTGCACGTTTAATATGAATATCTGAAAATGCTTCATTTTGCACTACGACTAACATATCGTCACGGCATAGCTCCAATAAAGCAATAAACGTCACAACCAGCCCCATGCGCCCTTCTTGTATAGTGAATAATTCTTCAATGCGTAAGAAATCAGAACTTGAATCATTCAACCGCTTCAAAATATCCGTCATGCGTTCTCGCATCGACATTGTTTCTCGGGTGATTTGGTGCAATTGATTGACATGCGCTCTTTCTAACACCGATTGAAATGCGCGGGTCAATTGCTGCAGTGTGACGTTGGCTTCAACTTTTGGCGGATTTGGATCATCACTTTTGGCAGTCGCTATGAACACATCACGATCCACCCGCGGGCGATCTTCTAGGTCATTGGCAGCCTCGCGAAAACGTTCATATTGCTGTAACTGCCTTACCAGAGCCAAACGTGGATCTTCTTCATCTTCTTCAGCTGTTTTTGGTCTTGGTAATAAAATTCTTGATTTGATTTCCGCCAAAGTTGCCGCCATGACCAAATACTCAGCAGCTAGATCAAGATTAGCCCGGCGCATCATTTCAACATAAGACATATATTGCGCAGTAATTTCCGCCACAGGAATATTAGCAATATCTAAATTTTGCTTACGAATCAGATAAAGCAATAGATCAAGTGGTCCTTCAAATGCCTCTAAAACCACTTGCAATGCATCTGGAGGGATAAATAAGTCTTTGGGCACTTGATCCATCACTTCACCCATCACAACAGCACGTACAGTTTCTAAAAAGTCTTCATCATCCGTGAGCCGATCAGCAGGAATTCCTTCTAAGGATAGCTGAGTTGAATCTTGTTCTGGTTTTTTTTCAGAATCTTGGCTATTAGGCGGCTCTTGTGTCATGCAGTGATTATAACGAATAGTGGATAGCACACAAAATTAAAAATTCACTTTCCCTTTACCCTGCCTCACAACTTCTGGCACATCTAGATGCCAATCAATTACAGTCGTTGGTTCAATCCCACAATGTCCACCATCAACAATCAAATCAACATGTTTATGCAAAGATTCGATCACATTATCTGCATCACCTAAGGGCAAATCCCGTCCTGGCAAAGATAAGGTTGAGCTCAAAATGGGTTCATGCAAAACCCGCAACATTTCTTGAACAATTTGGATATCGGGAATACGGACGCCTATTGTCAGACGTTTATAATGCAAACTGCGTCTTGGCACTTTTCTTTTCGCAGGAAAAATAAAGGTAAATGGTCCTGGCGTATACGATTTTATGACACGAAATTGTTGATTATTAATTTTGACATAATCCGTGAGTTGTCCTATGTCACGTCCAACCAAAGTGTAATTGTGTTTTTCATCAACACGGCGAATGCGGCGAATTCTGTCCAGAGCACTTTTATCTCCTAAATGACAACCCAATGCATAACTAGAATCCGTTGGATAGGCAATCACTGCACCTTGATCTAAAGCATTAGCAACTTTTTTGATCAACCGTTGCTGAGGATTTTCAGGATGAATAATGACTATATCTGCCGACATTCGACACCACTAAATTCGTAAAGGTTTCTAGCGTTAGTTAAGCAACAATCTTGGTCACTTTTTGTGAGTCAAAATGATTGGTATCACTCAGCTTTTCTAACACTTCTTTGACATACCCATGACCGGGAATAAAAGCTTTCGGTGCAATTTCAACTAATGGTTCTAATACAAACAAACGTTCGGTCATGCGTGGATGTGGAACAATCAAATCGTTTGTATTAATTTCTTCACGCCCATAGAGCAATACATCACAATCAATAATTCTTGGACCTTTTGGTTTCTCAGGATCGCGTTTGCGCCCAATTGCTTTTTCTAGTGATAATAAAAATTTAATCAATTCATTTGGAGTAAAAGAGGTATCTACTTTAACGACTGCATTAATAAAATCATCTTGATCTTTAAGACCAACGGGAGAAGTTTGGTAAAAAGACGACACCACAGGCATGCAAAAACTTTCGTGATTAGCCAATACTTTGATGACCGCATCCAGGACTTTTTTTGAACTTCCTATATTGGAGCCCAAACCAATATAGGCAATTGTCATATGGTTCATAAAAACTCTTAAAAATATGAATCTTCTTTTTTCTTACTATTAATTTTTTTGCGTCTGCTTCTATAAGGATTTGAGTGTGATGTACGAGAATTGCGCGAATTCTGTTTATTTGTACTATTTGAGTTGCCTTGGGATTGAGCTTGCTGATGCTCAGCGACTTGAGAATTTACACCACCTTGTTGACCACCATTACGGCTCGTAGAACTGTCTTGTTGATTGCGCTTGCGTCCCTGATGAGAACGTCGACCCTTATAGTTTCTATTATTTGAATTGCTTCGACCATTTTTGCCTCGCTGCGATCGACCACGGCGCTGATTATTAGCTTGCTTTTTTTTGCCGTCATTCGCAAATTGATGTTGATTATCTGGCATATAGTCAACACTGTTGAAATTAGGCTCACCATCTTCATCTTCTTCTGGTTGCAGCAAATCATCAATCATTTGCTGCTTCTGCTCTTCATCAACTTCTTGAATGTCAGTCCACCAATCCGCCAAATCTTGATCAACTTCACTCAAGCTAGCTCGAAGCAACATGAAATCATAAGCTGCTCGGAAGCGACGATGATTCATTAGTTGTACAATTGCACGCGGTTTGCGACTGACCAAACGAAAATGTAAAGTCCAAATCTCCATGACAGTATCTGCCATTCGTCTGGGCACTGACACATATTGGCTTTGATCACGCAAGGCATCCATCATAGCTATACGCCAAGCTTTTGCAGCCGTGTTACCTTGATCAAGTAAACTATGGGCATCCTCACGAACTGGGTCCCACAAAAGACACGAAAATAAAAAAGCAGGAATCACACCCTTACCTTCTTGAATTCTTTTATCTGTGTTCGTTAAGGCACGTTCTGCCATACCAAGTTCATCATCTACAATATATTCGGCTGTGAATGGAAACATCAGCTTAAACAAGCCATATTCACGCAGCATATTAAAAGACTTAACTGCCTGCCCACCATGAAATAGTTTCAATACTTCTTCAAACAACCTCGGCGCCGAAACCGTAGAAATAAGCTGTTTCTTCGCATGAATAAGTTCTTGAGCGTCTGCTGGTATTGGGAAATCGAACTTTGCTGCAAAACGAATAATCCGCAACATTCTTACTGGATCTTCAGTGAATCGCACCTCCATATCACCTATAGAACGTAACACGCCATTTTTGATATCACCGATGCTATCCATGTAATCCAAAATTACGTTTTCAGTTGGATTGTAATACAAAGCATTGATTGAAAAATCGCGTCGCCAAGCATCTTCATCACAAGTGCCAAAAACATTATCACGAATTAATTGCCCCTCTTCACCTTCACGCAATTCGTTGCGATTGGCATTCGTTTTATCATGCGGGTTAGCGCGAAACGTGGACACTTCAATCAGTTCACGCTTGATACGGACATGGGCAATTTGAAAACGACGACCAATAATTCGACAACCTTTAAAAATGCGCTTAACTTGTTCCGGAGAAGCACTGGTTGAAACATCAAAATCTTTTGGTTCACGTCCTAACAAGGCATCACGGATGCAACCACCAACTAAATAAGCTTCATAACCTGCTTCTTGCAAATCACTGACAACTTGCAGTGCTGCTTCACTAAAATTTTCTGCTGAAATATCGTATTTTTCAGCTGAAATTATCTCTGGAGTATTCAAAGATGACTTCCTCTATTAACTATTTTTAGAATATATAGGACTTCAATGGCCTAATTTTTCTTCACAAACTATCTTTTAACACTGCTAGATAAGGCGAATCATTCACCGGATCATTCACAAAATGATTATTTTTTTCTGTTACTTTCTCTGTAACAATGATTATTTCATTCAGAGTCAATTGCATTAAATACAATCAATGAGCTTTCTCGATAAACCCTCAAAACCTAAGCGCGAAAACGTCTTATAACGCTTTAATATTAGTGCTTTGAATTGTTACTATAGCTCTCAGCGTCCTGTATTAACTACATTCTCCTCATTTAAACCAATAATGCAATCAAATATCAGCACTTTAAATGAAAAAAACCGTTTTTTCCACTTATCCACGCGGGTGATGTTGTGCATGCATTGCTTGTAAACGTTGTTTAGCGACATGTGTATATATTTGCGTAGTCGACAAGTCTGAGTGTCCTAACAACATTTGTATTGAACGTAAGTCTGCGCCATGATTGAGTAAATGAGTTGCAAAAGCATGGCGCAAGGTATGCGGTGATAAACTGCTTTCAATGCCAGCGACAACCGCGTATTTTTTAATTAAGTGCCAAAATGCTTGCCTAGTCATTCCTGCACCGCGATTAGTCACAAAAACTGCATCACTGGCCTTTTGCTTAATCAACTCCGCTCTAGCTTGAAGTAAATAGCGCGATATCCAATCGCTCGCTTGCTCACCGACTGGCACTAAGCGTTCTTTGCCGCCCTTACCTACAATACGCAAAACACCAACAGTCAAATTAATCTCATTGACTAGCAACTCAACCAATTCACTAACCCGTAAACCTGTTGCGTATAAAGTTTCTAGCATCGCCCGATCACGCAAACCAATTGCTTTATTGGTGTTGGGCGCACCTAACAATGCTTCAACATCTGACTCACTCAAAGACTTTGGCAAAGGTCGACCTAACTTCGGTGACAACACATGACTACAAGGATCTTCTTGCATTTGGTTTTCACGTATTTGATAACGATAAAATCGTCTAAGTGTCGACAAAATTCGCGAACTAGAAGAAGCTTTGACACCATTTGCCAAACAAAAAGCCAAATATTTTTGCACTTCGACCTGCGTTACCTGCAATAAACCCACTGAAGTCGGCAACGTCACAAGGAACACGCAAAATTGTTTTAAATCAGAACGATAAGCGGATAGCGTGTTTTTAGATAAACCAGACTCAAGCCACATTGCATCAACAAAGGCATCAATCTCTCGTTGAGATTCAATGCTAATATCTTTAGGCTGCTTCAGTTCTTGTTTTGTCATATTCAAATTTTAGACCAAATCTGATTACACTACAGTTTTTTCTGCATCAACGAAATACAAACAATGCCTGCCAATTCAAATTCCATATACATTGATTTTGTCATAATTAAAAAACTACCGTCATAGCAATCAATACCGTAACCGCTCTTTTAAATCCAATCTGCGCTAAATTGATTTTATGCGTCTAACAACTAAACAAGCGCATAACAGCTTCAGATAAAGTATTGTTCCTAAAGATCATTAAGCAACTGAACTCTCTATTTACATTTTTTTTACATAGTTATTAAATTCATCTGACTTTTAACTTCATTGACATCCTTATGATTGTCATCGAAAACAATATCACTTGAGGTTCAAAATGATTTCATTAAAACAAAAAGATAATCCTGCTAGAAAATCACATTCGATGCTAAATAAACTTTCGTTAATCGCTAGCTTTTTTGTAACTAGCTGCTTCACTTGCCTGCAAGCACATGCAGATTCTCGTCAACAAGTGCAGCTAACTAGTGGTTTGGCCACACCTGTCTTACCTGCCAATAAATC